>JBJOPY010000097.1:0-9943 GCA_046050405.1 Bacteroidota bacterium
TCGGCCTGCGCACCACCGTCGAGGTCGCCAATACCCGCCACGTGGAAATGGCCCTGGATGCAGGCGTGGACATGCTCTGGATCGGGGCGCGTACCACTGTCAATCCATTTACAGTGCAGGAAATAGCGGATGCATTGCGCGGGGTGAATCTCCCTGTACTGATCAAGAATCCAGTCAATCCCGACCTGGAACTATGGAAAGGAGCCATTCAGCGCATCCTGCGTGCGGGCGTGGGCCAGGTGATGGCCTGCCACCGAGGTTTCAATGTCTATGGCAAGAGCCTTTTCCGCAACGAGCCCCTCTGGGAAATCCCGATCGAGCTGAAGCGCACGATGCCTGAGATTCCCATCATCTGCGATCCAAGCCATATTTCTGGCAGACGGAAATACATCCCCGAGATTGCACGCAAGGCCCTCAATCTCGGCTACGACGGGCTCATGGTCGAGACGCATCCGAATCCAGACGCAGCATGGAGCGATGCCGCGCAACAGCTGACTCCCACCGCCTTCAAGGAGCTGCTTCGCCACCTCCGTTGGCGACGGTCTGCCTCGGATGATCCCAGCTACAAGGAGCAGGTCTCGATCCTCCGAAATGCGATCGACATCACCGATGCAGACCTCTTGCAGCTCCTGGCCGACCGCATGGAACTCAGCAAACGCATCGGTGCGCTCAAGCAGGAAAACAATATCGTCTTTTACCAGCACAATCGCTGGAACGCCATCGTGGAGCAGGTTCAGCAGCATGCTGCGAAACTTCAGCTGGATCCGGATTTCGTCCTGAAGCTGTTTTCATTGATCCACCTGGAGTCGATCGACATCCAGGGGGAGTGAAACGCCACTTCCATTCCCTGCCGCCTAGCGTCGTTCATCCATCGCCCGGAGGCTCTCCCTCAGGATTCGCTCCGTTTCCGGCCCCTTGTTGCACATCAGGTCAAGGATGGACAGATCCGGGGAGAATGCATCCCCGAAGACTTGCCGATAGGGCTTCGCTTGAAACCAGGGGGGCATTTGCCCGTCCACCTGGCCGAAACCCTTCCTGAAATCCGCTTCATAGCAGGATGAATCCAGGTATCTCTCGGAGACGGACCAAGTGATGGGCAGCTTCAGGGCGTCCCTCACCATGGTCAGAATCCCCAGATTGTATTCGAAGAGCGAGTCCCATGGCATCGCATAAAAGCTCTCGATCCGCGACTCGAAATACTCAAAATAGGGAGAGGAGCGCAGTGCGGATTCGATGGACTTCCAGTGGTCGTGGCGCCAAGGTGCATCATGCGATATGCAGCGCTGCCCCAATGGAGTGCGATCCGGAGCCTTGCGGACGGGAATGCTGAGCTTCAGCACTTTGTCCGGGGTCTTGATCTCCATCCGATTGAAGAAGTGCTGCTTTCGGTAGTGTTCCCACTTTTCCAGAACGATCCTCTCCGCCTGCAAGGCAGCGGCAAACCATGAAACCGGCGGAAAATAAAAAACCGGGAAAATTTTCACCTTCTGTATATTTTTACTCTTGAAATGAAGCTGTGAGGCAGATGCCAACCAGCATAAAATTAGGAAAATGCAGATCGGATCGGCGATTCAATCACCAAAAACCATTCAGAAAAACACCTTTCACCCACATCGGAGACGCAACATGAAGAATCGATTGACCTGTTGCCTGCTGCTGCCAGTGGCAATGCTCCTCGGCCTTCCAGCCACCGAAGCCAAGGAGCTGATGTACTATGTCGATGTTTGCAACTTCTATGACAACGCTGGCAAACCCTATTGCGAGGTGTACCTGGATGTGGATGCGGGATCAGTCACGTACACAAAGTCTGAAGGAGGCGGCATGCAAGCCGGGATCCAAGTGCGGCTGGTGGTACGCAAAAAAGATGCTGCCGGGACCGATGAGAATCCCTTCGACAAAAGCTACGACGTATGGAGCCCGGCCGTCCCCGACTCCACCGCCGCCAATACGCGGTTCGGAATCATGGATATCCGAAGGATCAGCCTGGAACCTGGGGACTATGAATTCACAGGCTACCTGAAGGACAAGCTGATGACGGATGCCCATCAGCACCAGTTCGTGTTTGATGTCAGCCTCAAGGCCCAGCCAACGGAGCACATTTCGATGAGCGGCATCGAGTTCGTGCAATCTGTAAAACCATCCACAGCGACCCTGGCCAACAGCAAGCTCGGTCATGACATCCTGCCGCTGGTGACCAATGCCACCTACCAGGACATGGACTCCCTGCATTTCTATCTCGAGACCTACAACAGTCATCTGGAGTCGGAAGGATTGTATTTTGTAACGGCATTCATTTCCCTGGCGAACAGCACTTCCAAGCTCAAGAACCTCAGCCGCACCCTGCGCCAAACCTCCCGGCCGCTCGACCTGGTGTATTCGGGATTCAGCATCCAGAATCTGCCCACCCAGACCTATTACCTGAACATCGAGGTGTACAACAGGGATCAAAAGCTCATCGCCAGCATGATGAAGAAATTTTTTGTCATCAACACGAAGCTGCGGATCGAATCGGGATTGAGCGCGGGGGCGTTTGACGAACTCTTCAAGCTTTCGGAGGAGCAGCTGAGCTACTACCTACGCACATTGTACTACATCAGCACCAATACCGAGCGGGACTTTGCAAATGCACTAAAGACCACGGACGAGAAGAAGAACTACTTCCTCAATTTCTGGGAAAGCCGAAAAGGCAGCAACGACGACCCCGTCAAGCCGTGGGCCGAATACAAGGCCCGCGTGGACTACGCGAACCGGCATTTCAAGGCTTCCCACCTGGAGGGGTGGCGTACCGACCGCGGACGGGTGTTGCTGACCTATGGCACACCCAATGACATCGAGCGGAATCCGAGCAGCAATAGCAGGCATCCCCATGAAATATGGCGTTACAACAAGATCAAAACTCAGCCCAACGTGCGGTTCGTCTTCTACAACCCGAATGAAGCGACGGCAGACTATGTGCTCCTCCACAGCGATCTTCGCGGCGAGGTGAACAACCCACGTTACGACTTCGTGCTCTTGCGTACCAATGATGACGCGAACCTAGACCATGACAACCTGGACGACGGAATCCGCTGACCATGCACCCATTCGGCTGCCAATCGCACCATCCCCTGATCTGAACGTAGAGACGACCACTGCTTGAAAACCCCGGTCACATACCTTCCTGTCAAAGGTATCCTATATCTATGGGGCTTGCTTCCAATGCCGCTACTCCATTGGCAGAGTTCAGTGCTCGCGTGGATCATATACCGCGTCATCGGTTACCGCCGCGCTGTCGTCTTCGACAACCTAAGGCGTGCATTCCCCGAAAAGACTGACCTGGAAATCCAAACGATTGCCCGGGAATTCTACCTGAACCTCACAGATGTGATTGTGGAGACGGTCAAACTGATGAGCATCTCTGGGTCTGAACTGAAGCGGCGCGTCCGGCATTTGAACCCAGAAGTCGTCCCGGAGATGGTCTCACATGGGCGCGGCGGAATTGCCGTCTTTGCGCATTATGCGAACTGGGAATGGCTGGGTGCAGGCATGGGTCTGCAGCTCCCGTTTCCGACCTTCGGAGTCTATAAGGCGCAGAGTTCCCGGCTCTTCGACCGCCTCCTGCTCCACATCCGCTGCCGCCTGGGAAATGGGATGATCCCCATGGAGCAAACCTATCGGGCTAGCATCACCCGGCTCCAGAATCCTTGCTACATAGCGTTTCTGGGGGACCAGGTTCCCAATCCGCAACCCAAATTGTACTTTACGCCCATTTTGGGACGGCCTGCGGCAGTCCAACTCGGCATCGCGACTATTTGCCTCAAGCTGAATGTGCCGCTTTATTATTTTGACATGCGCAGGGTGGGAAGGGGCTTTTACCATGTGACATTGCTGAAGATCCCGCACGAGGACTTGCTCCCATTTTCCAAGGAAAGCTGCCATACCCTGACCGACCGGCACGTCCAGGTACTCGAAACCATCTTGAAACAGGAACCAGCAAACTGGCTGTGGTCACATCGCCGCTGGAAACGACAACCTCAGCCCGACTCCATCCTATCCAGAATACTGGATGGCGACTCTCAAACCTGAAAAGCAACGGATTCCCACAGTGATCAAATTCACTATCTTTGGGCTTCAATCATAAGGTTCTTCCTGAATTATCCATCAACTTCTAATAACTGTTGCGATGAATCCCCTTGACTTGATGAGCAAACTGAAGGAAATGCAGTCGGAGATGGATCGTGCGTATCACCGGCTGGATGACATCACCATCACGGCCGAATCAGGTGGCGGGTTGGTGGTCGTCACTGCAAACGCAAATCATAAGGTGCTCAAGATCACTGTGGATGCCGATATCATGGATCGGGGTGACAAGGAGATCATGGAAGATCTGATCATAGCGGCGGTCAACAAGGCCATCAAAGCCGCGGAGGAGGTGGCGCGTGAGGAAATCAATCGGGTCAGCCATCAGTACATGCCCAGAATCCCTGGAATTGATCTCTCGAAACTTGTCCACTGAGGAGCCGAATGCATCCCGCCGTCACGGTTGTCATCTTGAACTGGAATGGAAAGGGCTTTCTAGAACAATTCCTTCCGTCCGTGATGTCCACCACCTACCCGAATTTCAAGGTGCTGGTGGTGGACAACGGTTCACTGGATGACAGCACTGATTTTGTCAAGACACATTACCCAGCCATCAACCTTCTGCCGCTGGACAAAAACCATGGATTCACTACAGGCAACAACAAGGCGCTTCCTTACATCGATACACCCTATTTCGTCCTGCTGAACAATGATGTAGAGGTAGCGCCCGGATGGCTTGAACCGCTAGTGGAAATGATGGAGCAAGACCCACAGGTCGCCGCTGTACAACCCAAGTTGCTTTCCTGGCAGCAGCGGGACCATTTCGAGTATGCAGGTGCTGCCGGCGGCTACATCGATGTCTTGGGGTACCCCTTTACGAGAGGCCGCATGTTTGACAGCAATGAAAAGGATAGCGGACAATACAATGTGCCGCATGCCCTCTTATGGACGACCGGTGCATGCATGCTGGTCAGGAAGCTGGTGACCGACCGCATCGGCCTTTTTGAGGACAGATTCTTCGCACACATGGAGGAAATCGATTTCTGCTGGCGGGCGCAGAACTTCGGATACAAGATCATGTACCAACCCATGTCGGTCGCGTGGCACCTCGGGGGCGGAACCCTGCCCAAAAGCAGCCCGCGAAAGACCTACCTCAATGCCCATAACAGTATCGCCACGATGCTCAAGAATTTCCCCGCCCGCCAAGTATGGTACAAGTTCATCTTCAGGCTGTGCCTTGACGGGGTCTGGGCCATGCAATCAATGCTTCATGGCGATTTCAAAACCGTATGGGCGATATTGAAGGCCCATTGCTCGATCTACTGGTCTTTTGGTTTCTGGATGAAAGCCCGAAGACGCGCCTATCGGGAACTCAATGCCGTTCCACGTCCTCGATCGGGATACTATCCCAGAAGCGTGGTGTGGCAGTACTTCGTGAAGGGCATTCGGAAGTTCTCGGATCTCCCGGGAATCGACTGATCCATCTGGAAAACATCGCGAATGGCACACAAAAAATTTTGCCAGGTCCAGACAATCTATTATCTTGGTGGAAAATTTCAGTACCACCAAAACCGCCCTTATGCAAAGCATCACTATTGACCAGTACCTGGAAGATCGCGTAGAGGATCAGCTGTCCTATTACAACAAGGCCGCTTCCAAGGCTAAGAAAAGATTTCAACGTCTCAAGGTTGTAGAGGTAGTATTGGCATCCTTCGTACCTTTTTTGTCGGCCCTGATCAATGAGGACAATGCTGGCACCTTGAAAGTCATAGTCGGCTTGGTCGGGGTGGGAATCACCCTTCTCAGCGGCGTTCTGCTGGTGTACAAGTTTCAGGAGGACTGGGTGAACTACCGCTCGACAGCTGAAGCCTTGACCGCGGAAAAGTTCAAATTCCTGGCTCGAACTGGCCCTTACCAAGGGTCAGATGCATCCAGTATCTTCATCGAAAAGGTCGAGCGGATCCTCGGGGATGAGAGTCAGAAATGGCAGACCTACGCGATGGAAAAAAAGGAGGATGAAGTCATTCGTGAACAGATGGACCGAGTCAATACGATCACCACTTATACGTACGTCCCCCGCAACGATTCGTCCAGTGAGCCTGAAGATGACACGAATGAGGGCCCTTCCCAGCACGAGAGTGAGGAGGACGAAGATGATGTACCCGAAATGTCCGAATCAGATCGCAAGGTTTACAACAGTCTGCTGGCAAGGTTAGCCGAGATGGAGGGCGAAGAACGCAAGAAAAAAGGATAATCCTGTTCGCCGTCTTTCCCTGCATCTGTGCTGAAACTTTGCGCAGCCTCTCTAGTCAGAGGCGGTTGAGTGGGCAGGATCGTGTAGAAGTTCCAGTTGGAAGGATGGCAATCCTTGCATTCTACTGAAAGGGGCTTTCACTCTCATTGAAGGTTTGCTTCGAGCTGCGCGAAGGATCATGGTTGTCGCCACTTTAACAATAGGCTGTGTTTCGGCTATTGGATGTCTTTAAAGCTTCCCGAAACATGAATATGGGTATTTCCGGACTCTGTTAAGCGGTCTTGTAGCGCGGGATTATGGATGACGCTCTCTGGGATGTCCGTCCGATCTAGGCAAGGGCGCTTTTTGCGCACAATTGCAGGCTCCTGCTTCTACTCTCGTCATGTCTGCCTTGAAGATAAAAATCCTATCTTCACCCACAGAAGAGAAGAAAAATGTCTGATTCAACAATGACCACCGATCCGGATCTCGCCATCGCACAGGCTGCGACATTGCGCCATATTCATGAAATTGCCGCAAAGATTGGCATTCCAGCCGATGAACTGGAGCTATACGGCAAGTACAAGGCGAAACTTCCGCTTCACCTGATCGATGAGGGGAGGGTAAGCCAGAGCAACCTCGTGCTGGTAACCGCGATCACTCCTACTCCCGCAGGAGAGGGCAAGACGACCACCTCGATAGGATTGACGGAGGGCCTGAACAAGATCGGGAAACAGGCCGTCGTGGTCTTGCGCGAGCCATCCCTGGGGCCGGTCTTTGGCGTCAAGGGTGGTGCCGCTGGTGGAGGCTATTCCCAGGTCGTCCCGATGGAAGACATCAACCTGCACTTTACAGGCGACTTCTCCGCCATCGAAAAGGCGAACAACCTGCTCTCCGCCATGATCGACAACAATCTCCAGGATTCGGAACGTTCCCTGGGAATCGACCCGCGGACGATTGCATGGAAACGGGTCATGGACATGAACGACCGCTCCTTGCGGAACATCGTCGTCGGCCTGGGAGGCAAAGGGAATGGGATGCCAAGGGAAGACGGCTTCAACATCACAGCGGCCTCCGAGATCATGGCCATCCTCTGCCTGAGCAAGGACATGATGGATCTGAAGGCCAAGGTAGGCAATATCTATGTCGGCGATACTTTCGCCCGCAAAGCGGTCTATGCGCGCGACCTGAAGGCCGATGGCGCCATGGCGGTTCTGCTGAAGGATGCGATCAAGCCCAACCTCGTCCAGACGCTCGAAGGCAATCCGGCGATCATCCATGGAGGCCCGTTTGCGAACATCGCCCAGGGCACGAATTCCGTCATCGCCACCAAGATGGGCATGACGATGTGCAGCTATGCAGTCACCGAGGCGGGATTCGGCGCGGATCTGGGCGCCGAGAAGTTTCTGGACATCAAATGTGGCTATTCCGGCCTCTCCCCGAAGGCGATTGTGCTCGTGGTGACGATCCGGGCATTGAAGTTCCATGGCGGCAAGCCGCTTCCCGAGCTGGCACAGCCTGATTCGGAGGCTCTCCGGCGGGGGCTTCCCAACCTCGAAAAGCACATTGAGAACATTCGCATGTACGGGGTCCCGGGCGTGGTGAGCATCAACCGTTTCAGTGCCGATACCGACGAGGAGATCCAAATCGTCATGGCCCGTTGCCAAGAGCTCGGGGTCGGCGTAGCGCTCAACGAAGGGTGGGCGAAGGGTGGAGAAGGCACAAAGGATCTGGCCAGGGAGGTCGTCAAGGCTGTCGAAAGCTGCACGGGATCCTACCACCCGGTCTATGATTGGAACGACCCTGTGGAAGACAAGATCGAGACAGTTTGCAAGAAAGTCTATGGTGCAGGATCCGTCACGTTCGGAAACGATGCAAAGTCCGACTTGCGACGCATCAAACGCCTCGGACTGGAACGCCTCCCGATCTGCATTGCGAAGACGCAAAGCTCCTTCACCGATGATCCGAAGATTCTGGGGCGTCCGACAGGATTCGAGATGACTGTCCGGGAAATCGAGGTGGCTGCGGGCGCGGGATTCCTGATCCCTATCCTGGGAAACATGTTACGGATGCCCGGATTGCCTGGTGTTCCGAGTGCTGAGAAGATCGATATCGACGCAAGCGGAAAAATCTCTGGGCTTTTTTGAACATTGGCCTTCCAATTCCCCTTCTTTACCGGGCGATGAGCACACACCCTCGGCAGGATGGAGACGCTCGTTTTACGCCTTGTGTCCAATCCACTCTTTTCACAACTCCGGGCAGCGGCGCTCGGAATGCCTCGGCTTTGTTATAAATCAGGCAGTTTGCCCAGAACTCATTAATTTCGGACAAATCGCCGCCTAAATTTGAACGAAATATTGGTGAAGTGATGATGGACGAAAACAGTAGTTTGTGGATGCGCGTAGAGCAGGCATTGGAATCCGTGCGTCCATATCTTCGTAGCGACGGGGGAGATGTGCGCATCCATGCGATCCACGAGGACTGCTCCGTAGAGCTCGAACTGATGGGTAGCTGTGAAACCTGCCACATGAGCCACATGACCATGAAAGCGGGGCTGGAGGAGGCGATCAAAAAAGCCGCCCCCGAGGTGCCGAAGGTGAGCGCAGTGAATGCCTGACCACCAACGGTCATCCGAATGCCATCTACCTCTGGACAAAACCCATTCACGATGGATCGTCCATTCCATTAACCTGCTAGTACTACATTTCTGATACAGGCAATCGTTGCCGGATCAAATTCTGAAAATGTATTTTCACCCCTTGGCCCTCTGAAAGCAACCTGCCTGCACCATCGAGCCCAACAATTTATTTGGATAACCCTGAAAATCCTAGTACAATTGTGCCGATTGGTAGCGATGAATTGAATACATCCAAAACGCTGCCCATCAATGGGAAGGATGCGAAATTGAATTCATGGCGAGAAGAGGTTTCCCAAATCAACTGCAATTTGCCTGGAGGTGTCGCAAATCTCCTGCAAACTCGCGATCAACTGCCAATGGGTAAATCGATACCTGTCACTATCTGTGCAGGGTTCATCGGCAGCCATCTCGTGGAGCAGCTGCTGGCCCGTGGGGAGGTGGTTTTCGGGATCGACAATTTTGACCCGTTTTATGCCCGGGCAATGAAGGAGCGGAACCTGGCGAATGCAATGGCGCATCCCCGCTTCGGTTTTCAAGAGGCCGACATTTGCGACCGCGACGCATTGCAATCCCTGCCCTTCAAGCCTGACGCCGTCATCCAACTGGCAGCAAAAGCCGGCGTGAGGCCCTCGATGGAAAATCCAAGCGCCCATGTCCAAACGAACATCCAGGGAACGCTGAACCTCCTGGACTGGATGAAGGGCATGGGCGTCTGGAAAATGATCTTCGCATCCTCGTCCTCCGTCTATGGCAACCATCAAAGGACACCGTTTCGCGAGGACGATGCGCCGGACTTCCCCGTCTTGCTCTATGCCTTTACGAAGCGCGCCCGTGAACTGAAAAACTGAGCTACTTCCCAAAAGTGAGAACACTGGTTAAGGTGGAATCCTTGATCTTAAACTGTAGTTCAAAAGATGAAAGCAAAACGCAAACGTTACAGTGCCGAGTTCAAGGCGCAGGTCGCCCTTGAGGCTGCGCGTGAGCGCAAGACGCTGGCCGAGCTGTCGGCGCAT
>JBJOPY010000098.1:0-2570 GCA_046050405.1 Bacteroidota bacterium
GCTCGAGGATCTGGTCGCAACGGGAAACCTCAAGAAGAAGGGATACGGGATCGTGCATTCCGATTCGCCCGATGAGCGGGGGATCGACTGTGCGTTGATATACAAGCACAAGCGATTCCTGCTCCTGTACCAGAAGGCCTACCCGGTTCCGTTCCCCGAGAGCAGGGAACTTGCCACGCGGGACATCCTGCTGGTCAAGGGCATCCTGGACAAGAAGTACGACATCACCTTCATCGTCAACCATTGGCCATCGCGTCGCGAAGGTGCAGAAGCGTCTGCCTGGAGGCGTGAGCGCGCCGCCCAGACGGCGCGCCAGGTCGTGGATTCCATCCTCCTGCTCGATCCCGGCGCAAACATGGTCCTAATGGGGGACTTCAATGACGAACCTGCCGATGCCAGCATCCGGAAGACCCTGAAGGCCGGCCGGGATTCGATCGAGGCATCCTCCACCTGGCTGTACAATTGCATGGCCCCACTGGCTGCTGCGGGCAAGGGAACCCTCAAATTCATGGGGGAATGGAACCTCTTCGACCAGATGATCGTAAGCGCAGCCATGATCAACCAGAAGGCGACCCTGCAGTACCGAGGCGGCACCGCAGGGATTTACAATCCTGAATGGATGCGACAGACGAACCC
Organism: Bacteroidota bacterium; assembly: GCA_046050405.1. GTDB lineage: Bacteria > Bacteroidota > Bacteroidia > J057 > JADKCL01 > JADKCL01. The sequence goes on from JBJOPY010000098.1 coordinate 637, forward strand.
CGGTGAGTGGAAGGACGCCCCCAAGCGCACCTTCATTCGCCATCGCTACATGGAGGACGGCTACTCGGATCATTTTCCCGTGTACCTTCAGCTGACCTACTGATGAAAGGCATCGCCCCCCGGCACCTGTGGATCCCCTTCTGGCTGATCGTCTCCCTGGTCGCTGGCTGTGCAATGCCGATCGATCCCACCTTCCAGGGGATCTCCCGGTTCCAGAACTCGCCCAATGCCAGCGGAAAGGACCCAGGGTTTGCGATCGGCCTGGACTTCTACAACCCGAACCCCTACAAGCTCAGCATCCTGGCCTATGATCTGGCGATTTCATTGAACAATGCCCAGGTCGGGACTGCACAGCACCGCGGCCGGCAGGTGATGGCAGCGAAGGCGAAAAGCACGATCTCCTTTTTCATCCGCTCGGACACCCAGCAATTGCTGAACGGGGTCATCGGGGCATTGGGCGGTCTGCTGGGCAAGAAGAAGGCCTTCACCGTCGGCGTACAGGGGGAACTCACCGCCAGGGCCCTCGGAATTCGGAAGCGGATCCAGGTGGAGATTGAGCGGGACTATGAGCTCTAGGGGGCGGAGGAGGATGGGGAGCAAGATCGGCTGCAGGATCCTCCGATGGATCCAGGGGCTGCCCATGAACCCCCGGCCCATGCCGCTGAAGTGCGGCAGAGAGGCCCGACCCTCATTTCCGCGCCCGGAAAGCGCCCTGTCCGCAGCAGCAGGGCGGGAAATCGTCACCCTCATGTGGCTGAAATGGGAAAGATCCGGGAGCGTGTGATGAATGAATGGATGAAGTCTTTAAATTAGGCGGGTGATAAAGCGAAAGAAGGCGTCCCGAGTGATCGGCAGGAAGGATCTCGTGGATCTCCCGGGGCTGCATTTGGAGGAGATCGATGCCAAGATCGATACAGGGGCCTATACCTCATCGCTGCATGTCAAGAAGATCAAGGCGATGGAGAGGGAGGGGAGGCCCTGGGTGCGGTTCAAGCTCGACCATCCCCACCATCCTGCGTTCAACAACAAGGAGTTCATCCTCCCTGTGTTTGCCCACAAGAACATCAAGAACTCCTCCGGACAAACGGAGCTGAGGTACATCATCCGAACGCAGATCCTGCTGTTTGGTAGAAAATACTACACGGAGTTTTCCCTGACGGATCGTTCCAAGATGGAGTGTCCCGTGCTATTGGGGCGGAAGCTGCTCTACCGGAAATTCCTGGTGGACGTCACCCAAAAAAATCTATCTTTCAAGCAGAAGCAAAAACGAAAAAGCAAGGAATGAAGATCGCTATTCTCTCCCGGTCAAAACTGATTCATTCGACCCGGCGGCTGATCGAAGCCGCAGACCAGCGGGGGCATGAGGTCGAGGTCGTGGATCACCAGAAATGTGCATTGATGATGGAAAATGGGTGTCCGACCGTCCAATTTGAAGGTCGCCACCTCAATGACGTGGATGCCGTCATCCCACGGATCGGCGCTTCGGTCACCTTCTATGGCTGCGCCATCGTGCGTCAGTTCGAGATGATGAACATCTTCACGTCCAGCAGTTCGCAAGGCATCGTGCGCAGCCGCGACAAGCTGCGTGCCATCCAAATCCTGACGAAGGAAGGGGTGAATGTCCCGAAGACGGCCTTTGCCAGGCATACCGTGGATGTGAATGAGCTGATCAAGTATGTGGGCGGCACGCCCCTGGTGGTGAAACTGGTGGAGGGGACCCAGGGCCTGGGGGTCGTATTGTGCGAAACGCGGAAGGCCGCGAAGTCGGTGATCGAGGCATTTTACGCCCTGGAGGCCAACATCCTGGTGCAGGAATTCATCGAGGAAGCCCGGGGGACGGATCTCCGGGCCTTCATCGTGGACGGGGAGGTGGTCGGGGCCATGGAGCGGAAGGGGCCTGAAGGCGAGTTCCGCTCCAATCTTCATCGCGGGGG
>JBJOPY010000099.1:0-5588 GCA_046050405.1 Bacteroidota bacterium
GGCCCGGCCATTGGTCCTTCACCTCGATCCACTTCAGGTTCCCGATCAGGGAGTATTTCCTTGTTTCGATTCTCCCATGGTCCTTTTCAACGGTCTGGAAGGTGTCGTCCGGCTTTTCCAAAACGAAGGATTGCTTGATTTGCGCCTCGAGGCCGGGCTGGTTTCCCTTGACCGCAAGGACATGGTCCGCCCGGCAGCCGGGGATCTTGCGGGCAATGTCCCTCTGGCAGCCCATTGAGTCGATGGTGACGATGTCCCCCTCCACGTCCAGCTCGTCCAGCAATTGGGGGATTGCCGCGACCCCGTTGCTTTTGGAGTCCACCTTCACCTGCCCCAGGACAAGCCCGCTGGAGTTCGCCCAGGCGCCGGCAACATGGATGGGATTCCGGCCCCTGCCCTTGTCATGCGACCCGCGGCTGGTCTTGCCGTCCACGCTGACGACCTCCTGTCCCCCCTGCCCGCCCAGTGAACCCGCCCACCTCAGGAACACAGATTCAAAGGAGCCGGGCCTGATCCGCATGAAAACACGGCGGACCGTGTCGTGAGAGGGGATTCCGTTTGAAAGCTGGAGGTGCCCCCGGAGGAATTCCAGCCGTGTCCTGCCGAACAGCCCGGTCTCCTCCCACCCGCAGTCCACCGCCATGACGGCCAACAATAGAATGGGCCCGGGCAAATGGAGCTTCTTCCGGTTGATACGGGGGGCTTCGAATTTCGACAAGTGGCGTTTCAACAGGTCAACGTGTTCCTTTTCCATGTGCAATTCACATTTTTGGAAAACCAGACATTCGAAACGAAAGCACACAGCCTTGTTTTGGCAACTTAACCCGTGGATTACGCTACAAGTGAGCTATTTTTAATGAGTTCGCCCTGGTATCTGGAGCGACAAGAGCCGGCATTTTTGCATACTTTTGCAGTTCCTACTTGTTCTATTCCTTGCACTGAATGGTTAGGATTGCAGACATCGATATAGCGGATTTTCCATTGCTGTTGGCTCCAATGGAGGATGTCAGCGACCCGCCGTTCCGCCTGATTTGCAAAGACCTGGGTGCAGACCTTGTATACACTGAGTTCATCGCAGTTGATGGCCTGATCCGTGATGCCGGAAAAAGCCTTCAGAAGCTCGACATTTACGATCAGGAGCGTCCCGTCGGGATACAGATTTTTGGCGGTGAGATCGAACCCATGCTGCTGGCAACCAAGTACATTGAGCGTGCAAACCCAGACTTTCTGGACATCAACTATGGTTGCCCTGTGAAAAAGGTAGTTTGCAAGGGCGCCGGGGCAGGCATTCTTCAAAATGTGGACAAAATGATCTCCATGACCAAGCAAATCGTGGAGAGCACACATTTGCCTGTTACTGTAAAAACAAGGCTGGGTTGGGATGAAAATAGCATAAGGATCGTCGAAGTCGCATTGCGCCTTCAAGATGCAGGCATTAAGGCACTCAGCATCCATGCGCGTACCCGTGCCCAGATGTACAAAGGCGAAGCCGACTGGTCATGGATCAAGAAAGTGACCGACCATCCTGATATCGAGATCCCCATCTTCGGCAATGGAGATGTAGATACACCGGAAAAGGTGGTTTCCTACAAGAAGGACTATGGGGTGGATGGCATCATGATTGGCAGGGCCGCCATTGGTCACCCATGGATCTTCCGGGAGGTGAAGCACTTTATGGCGACAGGAGAACATCTGCCGCCCCCGACGCTATCTGAACGCGTAGAGGTCTGCCGCAGGCATCTCAGGGCAGGTGTTCAGTGGAAAGGGGAGCGTACAGGAATCGTCGAGATGCGGAGGCACTATGCCAACTACTTCAAAACAACCGAAAACTTCAAAAATTTTAGACTCAAGCTTGTCAGTAGCGACAGCATCAGTGAAATTGAGGATACCTTGGATGCAATCATTGAGCGGTTCCTGGAGCTGGAACCGCTCTGTTAAGGCAGACGACCAAAGCCCCAAGTCGCCATAGGCCATCCAGACATTCGAAAATGGGAGGAAACTTGGCCAGAAGATTTCATTTGGCAATGTTTTTACCCTATTTTTGTATCAGTGGTTATCAAAAACTCAAAGAGTACAGATTTAATTCTCCAAACATGAGAATACTCTCGATTCTGGCATTCATTACGCTGGGGCTTATTCAATCAGTTTTGGCACAATTGGATATCACCACTGCACGTGCCAATCCCAAGACGTTCATTTTTGACGACGAAAAACACACGGTTCATGGCTACATCTACAGCACACTCAAGGAACAATCCTCTTGCTGCGGCAACGATGCGATTTACCTCGAGGTGAAGTTTGACCAAACCGGTGCTGTGACATCCGCCAAAACCCTTACAGGCAAGTCGGATTGCTACAAAAAAACGATCGTGGACATCGTGCAAAACGTGAAATGGGATGCTACAGGTCTCACTGGTAGCAAGACCATCTATTTTGAGGTAAAGCCGATCATTCCATGTTCAGGGTTGCCCGGTGAGAACGTGTACAAGGCACTCCATCCAAGCGGGGCTGTTGCCGGCAATGTCCCACCAGCACCCGATCCTCCCACCAGCGAGGAGAAGACGGAAGCCGTGGCAAACGTCCCGCCCAAAAAGGAGGAACCTCCGGTAGCGGTGAAGGAAACAAAGAAGGTCGAAGAAGATTTCCTGTCCGATGATACTGTGAAGAAGGCGGAGAATCCGCCGGTGGCATCGGCGAAGCCAACCAAGACCGAACCTGTCAAGGAGCCCGTCAAGGTCGTGCCTGCCCAGCCCATGGCGAAGAAAACCCCGAAACCCTCTCCAGCCAAGACCAATCCAAGCGGCTCCATCAAGATTCCACCCCAGGAAAAAATTCCTTATGTCTCAAAGGGAGATGCAAAACCACAGGTCGAGACGCACTCCGACATTGACATCAAGGGCACATCATTGGTGACGTATGCTGATGAAACCACTTTTGGAATGAACTTGCGTTTTGCCCTCCGCAAAGCGGGATATTGTGGTCTTGCCCAGGCGTTGGTGGAGCTGGAAACGGATCCCAAGACGGGAAAGGTGATCAATAGCCGGATCATGCAGGTCAATGATGCAAAAGTTGCCGAGCTTGTCCCTACGGTCATCAAAGACCTCAAGTTCCGTCCATCCGTCGGCGCAGCTAATCGGTATGTCTATTCAGAATTCAAGACGGAGATCGTCTGCGAAGGCCAGAAGCCCAAATATGACCTCGATCAAGTCAGCGACTTCCTTTCGAAGCCAGAAGCCAACAACGGTCAATAGCTTCCAAGGGATCAGTCCTCACCATATGGCCGTCTGGAATCCTTAGCAGGCAATATAGCTATGGATCGATACCTCCAGCGTTTGTCATCAGCATTGGCTCAAACTTTGAACAGACCGCCCATTTTGCTGTACAACTTTCCAGGCTTTCGGCTTTGATCGTTCAAAACCTAATGCCAAGATTCAGGTGTCGGCATCAATCCTTGACGGTAAAAGGAACAATAAATCGAATTGCGTATGCAGTTTCACCGAATGATCACCCTGCTGCTTGCGGTCACGCTTGCGGCTACAGCCTGTGTCCCCAAAAAGAAATATGGTGAGATGGAGGCGCTCAAGGATCGGATGCAAGACATGGCCGACTCCAGAACGGAATCCCTGAACCAGATCAATGCTGAAATGGCAGATCTCCGGGCAAAATTCAACGACTGTGAAGAGACGCGGCTGAGGCTTTGCAGCGATACTGCCCGGCTTGCGGAAGGCAACCGCAAACTGCTTCGGGACTTTGACGAGCTAAAATCGGACAATCAGCAGCTCAAAAACAGCTACCAAGTGCTCAAGAGCCAAAACTCCGAGAAAATGAGGGATATGGTGGATCAAATGGAGGCATTGCAACGCGACCTGAAAGCCCGGGAAAAACAAATTTCCTTGATCGAGGGATCTCTGAAGGAGCGCGGGGCACGGCTGTCAGAAGTCGAGCAGAAACTGCTTCAGCGCGACTCACTGATGAATGCCATCCAGAAAAGCGTGGCCGATGCACTGCTCGGCTTCAAGGACCAAGGGCTCTCCGTGGAAGTCATCGACGGGAAAGTCTATGTTTCACTCTCGAATAAATTACTTTTCGCGACAGGAAGCACGAAGATCGACGCCAATGGACAGAAAGCCCTCGCAGAACTTGCAAATGTGCTCAAGAGACAAAAGGATATTTCGATCCTGGTGGAAGGACATACAGACAACATGCCTGTCAGCAATCTCGGAGACATCAAGGACAACTGGGATTTGAGTGTCATGCGCTCAACAGAAGTCGTGCGCATCCTCGTGGCCAATGGCATGGAACCCACACGTACGATTCCCGCTGGCCATGGCCAATTTGTTCCAAAAGTGGAAGGCAACACACCCGAGGCAAGGGCAGCCAACCGCCGCACCGAGATTGTCATTCACCCGAAACTGGACGAATTGTATAAAATCATTGATCAGCAGGACTGATCGGGACTTGATTGTCATATACCAGAAACTCCGCTGTGGAGTCGATCTTCGCCCAATGGGTGATCACATGTTTGAGTACACTGCACCGATAGGTTCTTCCTCGGTCGGCCTGGGCGAGTTCACTTTTCATGGCAAAGACACGGTTTGGGGATGCCTCGAGCCTTGCAATAACATCCTTGATACCCGACTGGTAGTTGATCTCGGCATCGTGAACCAAGTCGATCGGGATTCTAGGCTCGGTATTCGTCACATAATGAGCAAGTGGCATGGAGGGAAGCACTGTGAAGCGATCGCCATATCTGGCATGGAGTTGCTTCAGCTCTTGGTACCGGGTGAACTTGGCTTTTCCCGCCGATATATGACTCAGTCTGGGGAAGACCGTACCGAGGTCATTGGTCGTCTTTGTACGAGGGTCATCGTCATAAATATAGAGGTTCAGGGTTCCGACACTTACGAGGCAGATTGCAAAGATGGTCGGCCAGAACCATTTGGGTGGAGAGAACTTCGCCACAGAGACCAGGAAGTAGGCGATCGTCAGCACCGCCGGAGCAGTGTAGAGCACTGGTGAAGTATACCCCCAAGAGATGCCACTTGCCCACGAAGCGGACATCATTGCCAACGCCATTGATAGCAGCATCCGATCACGTTTCAAGATGGTGAGCATTGCCACGCCACCTCCGCAAAACAGCAGGCCAGGATAAAATACTGGCTGCGGATACATGAAGGATTGAGCTTGGAGAGTGACAATCAGGGATACCAAGGCTATCGTCAAGAACCCTAGGAAAACAAGCGTTCCCATTACTTTCCCTGCCGCAAGGCTTTTCACCTGGTGATTCAAAATGTACCAAAGCAATGCCGCAGGCACGAAGGAATACAACCCTGCGCCAATGTACAGTTTGAAACCAATGTATTTCATATCCTCGAACGAGGTCACCCCCGTGGCCTGCTCCCGCATCGCATGAAAGAAGCCAAACTCCGGTGTCAGCCAGAATTCGATGAGGATTCCAGCAAACAGCGCGGCGAGGGAGGCCAAGGCGATGGCGGAGAGGGCTCTTTTCCATGGATGGTGAAAGTACAGCAAAGGCAGCCCAGCCAATGGAACCACGGCAAATGGCTGCTTGCACATGGCCGATAGCC
>JBJOPY010000100.1:0-10227 GCA_046050405.1 Bacteroidota bacterium
AGAAGATCCAAGGGATTGAGGGATTGAAAGATTGCAGCCGGGAATTGTTGAACAGTCCGGAAACATTTTCCCATCCGATCCCTCCAAGGAAGAAACTCGGAATCCGAAGCCTCCCAACCCTTGTTTTGTCCTCATATTCAATTGTCTGGGTATCTCAAGTGACTTGAGGGAGAAAAATTTCATCCGTTCTTCGCAGCCCAGCATTTGCACGGATGCAGATAAATGCCTAAATCACCGGCTGGAATCGGATAGCTTCATGATCAAGATAGGCCATCGTACACTTGCTGAAATTGCCTTGTTCGACCTCTCAGGGAGAATGATCGGAGATGCTGGCAACGAGTTCGCCGAAGCGGCGTCACTTCAAATCGTGGATTTTGGGTTTCGAAAACTCGTGCTGAATCTTAGGAATCTGGAACAATGCGACTCGATGGGCATCAGTGTCTTGCTGCGCATCCACAGGTCATTGGAGAACATGGGAGGCAAGATGGTGATTTGCAATGTCAACGACCTCATTTCCAAGGTTTTTTCACTGATTCATATCAACGAGGTATTTCATATCTCGGCAAACGAGAGAGATGCCTTGGAAGAATTCGGAGTGGCTGCCCCGCCTGAGGAAGAGCATTGACGGATTCCCCACCTGCTTGATTGTTCCGTTGCCATCTTTACCCTTCCATCCTGTTTGACGTGTGATTCTGTCGATGATGGGGTGGGGGCATCAGGATCGATGGCGTGGAGATCCGATCGAAACCCCAAGCCAGGGTTTCATCGGTGGCTAAGACTGTTGGCTCGGCACAGTCAATTGGAGCAGGGGATTCCATGCAGGGCAAGTCCTGGGACGGCGGAGATTCCACCATGAGAGACGATCAGCGGGGGAATCCGACCTCAAAAGCACAGATCGCTAAATTCATCCGAGTGCCCGGAACCTCACGCAGCACACGCAATCATTCGACAGAAAATACCATTTCAACTACTTGGGAGCGATCCGCAGCATGATGATTCCCAAGATGAAGAAGACGAAATTGGGAGTCCATACCGCCATCCATGCGGGATAACTGGCTCCGAAGACCGCTTGCCCGGCCACCACCAGCAGGATGTAAACAAAATTGATGACTAGTCCGATCCCGATCTGGAGGGGTGTGCCTCCCCGACGTTTCTTGGTACTCACCGCAAACCCAATGATAGTCAAGATAATCGCTGCAAACGGATAGGCAAATCGCCGGTACTTCTCGACGATCATTTCCTCATCCAGGCCGGAGCCCCTGATCTTCTCCAATTCGATACTCTTGTACAGTTCGTCCAGCGGCAAGCTTTCCGCACGCATCTCCTTGATATAAATGTCATCAGGAGTGAGGAGGAAGGTCGTGTCCAGCATCGGAACCCTGTACATCACCTCCTTGCCGCCATAGAAGGAATGAACACTCACATTTTCCAGCTGCCAGGACTTGGTCGAGTCCTGCCAGCGAATCTTGGTCGCATCCATCTTCTTCAGCAGCTCCTTCTGCGACATGACCTCCATGGAAAAGAGATAGCCCTCATTTTCCCATTGATTGAAGGAGTAGAGGTAAACGAAGGTTTCATGACCCGTCTTCGGATCGTAACCGATCTTCTTGTGAATGTTCACATCAGTCATCACAGTCTTGCGCTTCAGGTACTTGTACTCAAAGTCGATGCGCTGCTGAGTGGCAATGGGAACAAGGTAGGCGTTGAGGAAAAAGGAAACCAAAGCGAGGAAGACTGCCGTGGCGAGATATGGCGCGAGCACCCTCCAGAAGCTCACACCCCCAGCGAGCATGGCCACGATCTCCGTATTGTTGGTCAGGCGTGAAGTGAAGTAAATCACCGCCAAGAAGATGCAAACAGGAGCGAGCAGATTACCGAAATACAGCGCGAAGTTCCGGTAATAACTGAAGATCAGCAGATCGATCGGAGGTTTACGTTCAATGAAGTCATCGATCTTCTCGGCGACGTCAATCACGATCGACACCGCGAGAATGATCAGCACCATGAAGATGAACGTCCCGAGAAACTTGAAGATAATATACCGGTCTAACTTGTTCAACATGCGTCGGCGAAGTTAGAGAATCTGCCTTCACTTGGAGTGGTTGCTCAATGATCATACTGTCCAATGGTACCTTGAGGGCCAACACAGCAGATTGCTAAGTTCGTCCCTCGGGCTGAGAATCGGAAGGATCGGGCTGGGAAGTGCGCCATACACAGGCATCTTGGGAGCAGATTTCCTACCCAGCCAAGAGGAGTAAGAATCAGTCTTGCAGGACGGAATGCTCCTTACGGATGCGCTCTTGCAGGGTCATCAAGGCGTGAATAACGGTCTCAGGCCGTGGTGGGCAACCCGGAATGTAGATGTCCACAGGGAGGAAAGTGTCGACTCCTTGCGTCACTCCATACACACGATGCATGCCGCCAGTGGAGGCGCATGCACCCATCGCAATGCACCACTTTGGGTCGGGCATTTGATCCCAGATCCGCTTCACCGCATGAGCCATCTTGTAGGTGCACCAGCCCGCCACGATCATGACGTCCGCTTGCCGGGGAGAGAAACGGAACACCTCGCTTCCAAAACGGGAAACATCGTAGCGTGGGCCTGCAAACGACATCATCTCTATGGCGCAACATGCCAGACCCATCGGCATCGGCCAGAGGGCATTGGTACGCCCCCAATTCGTGACAGCATCCACCGTCGTGAGGAGGAAACCTTGTTTTGCCAGTGCTTTTTCAAGTCCCATATCTATCTGCTCAGACTTTATCCCTCAAATAATGAATGTAATTGGTCGAGACAGGCTCTATGCCAAAGCCCCGCATCGCGTTGATCATCTGTCCGACATGATAGGTCGAGTGATCGACCATGTGAATCACGATTTCAAGAACCGTGTTCGAGAACCGATCCCCGCCATAGGTGAAGTACTCGATCTCCCGTAAAATATCCTCCTTCGTTGCAGCATGGATGACCTCATTCCAGTTGTCATTGACCTCTTTCCACATTCCCAGCAAACCGCTGACGTCAGCCGGCTTCATCGTGGCGACAGTGTCACGGTTCACGCGACCCAGCCATACCTTTTCAGCCCAGACCAAATGATTCAAAATGATGTACAAAGAACCAAAACTACCCGTCAATTGCTGTGTGAAGACTTTCTCATCCACTTCACGCAGTAATTTGCTGACTTTCTCCCTTCTCCAAGCCTGATACTCGATCAGCTCGCGTGCCCAGCCTTCGGGGGTCGAATTCATTGTCAATCCCATTCTAGTCCGCCTTTTTTCCACACGTAGATGTAGCCCACGAACAGAATCACCACAAACAAAAACATCTCCAGCAATGGGAAAATGCTGGATGCGCTGTTCATCAGCTGCGTATAGTTCACAGCCCAAGGGTACATGAACACTACCTCGATGTCGAAAAGGATGAACAGCATCGCGACCATGTAAAACTTGACCGAAAAGCGGTCATGCGCCGTTCCCACAGGATCCATTCCCGACTCATAGACCGATTCCTTTACCTTATTGGGGCGAAATGGCCCCAGAAGTCTAGATAGGTTCGCAAGCACCAATCCCAAGGCAATCGCGATGATGCCCAAAATAAAGAGGGGAAGGTATTGACCGATGGGGCCGTAACTTTCAAGGGTTTCACCCATACTCAACGATGCGTTTTATGCAGTGCAAGTATATGAAAAAAGAATGATCCATGAATATTATGGGATGAAGCAGCAGGGCAGAAGGCATTTGGATTTTCACCTAGTCAATTATCGAACCCAGGTCGATCCCATTAGACAAATCCGTTGGAAGCCCAACCCCTCTTGCTTCCGTAAATTCTAAGGGGGCGTTTTTCAACTGCGTGTTGCCCTGCCCAGATGCGTGCCTCCTCAGTGCAAAATATTGTTTTTACCTATCTTTGGCCAATGAATCGAGTCCTGTCTATTCTGATGGCATTCTGGTGGGGGACGGGGTTGCTTGTGGCGCAGAAATCAGCCGCAGGCAACTTCAAGATGAAGATTGCCAAGTTACAATACGAAGGAGGCGGTGACTGGTACGCAAACCCGAGTTCTGTCCCGAACCTGATCGAATTCATCTCCCGGAACAGTACGATTCCGTTGGATCCGGAGGAGTATGTGGTGAAGCCCGGTGGAACGCAGATATTCTCCTATCCCTTCGTCTACATGACAGGTCATGGCCGCTTTTTGCTCAGCCCGGAAGATGCCCAAAACCTTCGCACTTACCTGGTATCCGGTGGCTTCCTCCACGTGGACGACAACTATGGCATGGACAAGTTTGTGCGCATGGAACTGAAGAAGGTGTTTCCAGAGCTGGATTTGGTCGAATTGCCGTTTGACCACCCAATTTACCACCAGCAATATGACTTTACCAAGGGTCTGCCCAAGGTGCATGAACACGGCAACAAGCCTCCACAAGGACTGGCGCTGATCTGGCAAGGGCGTGTCGTCTGCTTCTACACTTTCGAATGTGACCTCGGCGATGGATGGGAAGACCCCCAAGTGCACAACGACCCTGAGGAGGTGCGCCAGCAAGCCCTCAGAATGGGGCTGAACATCTTCATGTACGCTCTCACCAATTAGTCGCCTTCAATGCGCCACCGCTTGTCAGGAATCTCTGTCTGGTCGATGGCATTCCTATTGGCTTTGACGGTCGGCAATGCCGTAATCGCACAGCAGGGAAAATGGAGCAGCAGGCGCCTGGTGAATGGATTCACCCTGCGCTATTGCCAAGATACGACCCGCAAACTGCTTCACCTCGGCCTCACCCTCCGGGGTGGTGCCAGCTTGGATGAACCTGGAGGCAGTGGGCTTGCACATCTGTATGAGCACCTGTTTTTCCAGTACCTTCCTGACTCCACCCCTGTTTCCTCCGGCCCGGACCAAGGTATCTTCGTCCACCACAGTACCTCGCTGGAGTCTCATTTTTTCGGATTGAGCATGGCACCGGAAATGATGCAGCCCGCACTGGGCATGATCGCCGCCGGCCTTGCCGCGACAGAGTGGTCTGACTCCATGCTGCAAGATGCCAAGTCCGCCATGGCGGAGGAGCTTCAAGTCGCTGCAGAAATTCCTGAAAATCAGCTAGATGACGATGTAATTGCAGCCCTGTGGGGGAAACTTGCATGCAAAAAGAGGGCGCGGGGCGAGTATTCCGAAATCCTCCGGTTGGGCTCCAAAGAAATTCTGCAAGTCATCGAGGCCTACCGGCATCCCTACAACTGCCTGCTTGCCGCGACTGGCGAAGCTCCCCCCCAAGATTTTTTCAGGATGGCAGAGCAGATGTTGGGACGATGGAAGCCATTGAGCTCAGGTTCCGTCCTGCCCATCGTCCAATTTCCCGCCCTGGACAGCAACACATATTTCACCTCCATCAATGAATTTGCAGTTCGACCCGTGGTCATGATGGCATGGCCAGCAGGAGGGGCTGAAGATCCGGCGGCGATCAACCGGGATGCATTGCTCTTTTGCCGGGTGGCTTCTCTCCGACAAGGCAAGTTGTATCAGAGGCTGGTTCACGGGAATCTCGCCTACAGCTACCGCTGGACTTGGGCTGGCGGCACGAATCCTGGCCATCTCCTGCTGTATGTGCTGCCGGTGACTGACAGCCTTACAAGGTGCCTTGCCGCGATCCACGAGGAGCTGACAAGGCTGGACGAAGAGAATAGCTTCACAAAGGAAGGTTTGGAGGCAGCGCAACGGCAATTCCAGCTGCAAGCGGCATTGCTGGATGACCAGAGCTGGCCTCGGCTCATGGCCGCGGGAGAGGAGTGGCAGCTTTCGTCGGACTCCGTCATCGCATTTCCAGCCATGACCAGGGATCGCATGCGCGAGTTCTGTCACCAGAACATCGTAAATCAACGGCATGTGGCTGGATTGCTGATCAGTTCCTCCCTGCTTGCCGATTTAGGGCCTATGTTTGATTTCGTCGCGCTCAGTGCCTTGTCACCCTCTCCGGGGGAGACGGCGGCCGGCTTGGATTCGAAGACCTTCGAGTCCTTGGATTCTTCACGGCTGCGCAGCTACCGCGTCTATTTCGACCGGGCCGGCAAGAATCCAGATTCCTCCTGCATCACTTTGCTGGAGGACATCGCTGCGATGCTGCTTGCACATCCGCAAATTCGGATTTTCATCAACAGCTTCACCGAGGGAGCCGGCGACGGTGTGATAAATTACCAAGTCTCGGTCGCCCGTGCAAAAAGCATGCGCGCCTGGCTGAACGAAACCAGAGGCGTTCCGCTGCAACAGATGGTGATCAGGGCCTATGGAGAAGCCTTTCCTGAATTTCCAGGGGAGAAAAACCTGAAGAACCGGCGGATGACGTTCGATTTTGCACCACAAGACGCCCAAGACAATGCATACTAGGCTCATCCATATCACAAGGTTGATGGCATTGTCTCTGGTGATTGCCGGTTGTCAGCGTGGAGCAAGGCTTCCCGAGAAATCCGGTGTCGGGGGTCTGCTAATGTTTGAATATTCGGGCATCACCGTCATGCACCAGTATTCAGGGAGGGACTACGTGCATCTCCGGTTTCATTTTGGCTGGCAGAACCCTGAGAAGTACTCTTATGCGACGCAGCGCTTGGCGGTGGAGGGTGCTTTCGTGGGCGGAGCTAAAGGTCTGACGGCCGATGCGTTTGCGTCCAGTGTAGAAGCTGCCGGGGCGACCCTTGATTTCGCAGCAGGATCAGACGGCCCTGTGGTGATGGCCAATTGTTTGAAAGACCACTTGGATGAGGCCTGGGCGTTGCTGGTTCGATGCTTCTCCCTCCCGACCTTTGAAAAGGAGGCATATCAGCAGATGCGCGATTCGCGGATCGCAACTCAGAGAGCCTTGGAGTCCGATCTGGCCCATCTGGCCTCCCAGGCAGCCATCCGTGAGGCCTGGCCGGTGCTTGATCCCATGAAGACGATGGGAGGGAGCAGCACGGATTTGGAGGTGGTGGAGCACACCACTGCGCAAGCTGCATTCATGGAGATGATGCGGAGCAAGTGCAACCTGCGCTTGGTGACGGTGGGGCCAGTCGACGCGGAACGGATCTCGGACTTGCTGCTGGATCTCGTGGAGGTTCTGCCCGATGGCACCTGCGCAGGACCACCTGCGACTACTGCTGCACCGCAGTTGCAGCGTGCGAGATTGATTCATAAACCCCATGGGGGGGATTTCATCGCAGGTATTTTCCCCGGCCCGCCGAGAGGCTCAGTTGCCTCCGTGAACATGGGGCTGGTGATGCATATGGTGGAAAAGCGATTGCACGACCACCTTGTGGTGCGTGACCGCTTGGCGAGTGGTGCACTGGCGCAGTACATCCATGCAGACCCAGCCTACAACCTGATCCAGATCAAGGGCAGAAATGCGCTGCAGTGCGCAGAATTCACGCTTTCAGAGCTGAGGAAACTGAAGGCGGATGGCTTCTCAAATGTCGAGGTGGAGCTTGGGAAGCGGGCCTTGGGGGCCAGAATCGACTTGAACTATGAGGCGGCTCCGAGCCTCGCGGCCATTCTCGATGTCACTGCGGCATGGAATTCGCCTACTATTTCTGGTAACGAGCGCCTGATCCTCGACAAGTCAGGCGCAAAGGCGCTGTCTGCCTTGCTCAGAACCTACTTGACGGGAATCACCTGGGGCATCGTGGGAGATACCACAGGGATTGACCGCAAATCATTGCAAAGACTTTGAGATGCGAAAGGTTCGCATTATCTTGCGGTTTCCTTTTGAGGGGATGCACTATTTTTACCCATCGAATCCATAAGGTTTGTACGCGCAGTGTCACTGAAAAATAATCGCTGGGTATGCGTTGTCATCCTCCTACTGCTGAGTGGGTGCAGGTACGGATTGCCTGTAGATGAGGTTCGCAGTATGACGGGTCTGGTGCAGGATTGGGAGAAGATTGCCATGGCTTCGGAGGACAGGTTTGCAGGCATCGATCGTCGGCACTTGCAGTTTGTGGGCGCATTGACTGACACGACCATCCCGGCAAGGCAGAACCAGGTGCGGCAAGACACCTCGCTCGGGCTTCAGCTTTCACGGCTTCAGGGCACTTATGAAAGTACCAAGCGGAGACACCTTTACCACCTGAAGGAAATGCGCACCTTCCTGGATGCGACCAAGGTTTGGTTGCAACGCATCAATGCCGAGGGGAAGGCACGGCGGCTGGTCCGCCGATCATGGCAATCGCGTAAGGGGACTTTCATTTCGCTTTTTGTCAGGATTCAGCATTCCGAAAGTGAATTTGGTGATCTGTCCCCATACTATGCGAGAATCGCGCAGCTGCTGCCCGGCATGAAGGTATTCTTCCCATCCAATCCTTGAGGTTCTCACCCGCGCCGTCCTTGATACCGGCCACATTTGCTGGATTCGCCTTATTTTTGCGGCTCTGCGCTAGAACATTGGAACGCTATATGCTTCGTCGGATTACACTTTCACTCTTCTTGGCAACGGGCATGGTGGTGACATCCTGTCAGAAAATCAGTTCAAGACAAGACCTAGAAAAGATCCAAGCCCTTGAAAAGAAGGCCGAGCGCAATCGGGAGTTGGCAAGTAGCGGCGCATCTAAACTTGATCAAGTCTTGATCTCGGAATTAGGGAAAGCCTACCTTGAGTGGGCAAACCATTATCCTGCTGCACCGGAGACACCTGAATTTCTTTTCAGGGCTGGAGAACTCTACTCCAACGAACTTCAGGATTTCCCAAGGGCAATCGAAATGTTCCAGCGCGATTATCAGAACTATCCCGATCATGAGACAGCAGCAAATGCGCTCTTTTTCATTGGATACCTGTACAACAACTCGATTCATGACATCGAGAAGGCGGAAAAGTACTACAAGGAGTTTCTGGAGCGGTACCCCTCGCACAACATGGCCGAGCATGCCAGATTTGAGTTGGAATCGCTTGGGATGACTCCCAACCAAGTGTTCGAGAAGATCATGAAACGGAATGGTGCCTCGGCTGATACGACAGTGAATCCAGCACATCTACAATAGTCGTCCCTTAAAAAGTCAAGCCAAAATTTCGATCCGCCCCGGATAATATGTGCCTTTGGCCGGAGAAATCATGGCCAAAATCCCCTGGTCGGGCTGAGCTTTACATCCTGCTGGACCGATGGTCGAAAGGAGGAGGCATCGCACTGCCGAAACCACCTTGACCGACTGCTTCCTCATTCAGCATTATATAGATCCTAATTTATTTTTACAATTAGTTGTATTATCTTTGCCCCATGAGTAGAGTCGCATTGAAGATTAAAAACCACACATCTGAGGAGCTTCTGGGGCTGCTCCGCAAGGACTGGAAGTTCAGCCAGGCCATCCGCCTGTTCGCCTGCTACCAGGTGTCGCTGGGGAAGCGGCCCAAGGACCTTGCAGCTTTGTATGGCACGACGTTCAAGTCCATCTGCAATTGGATCCACAGGCTCAACGAGGGAGGGGTCGAGGCGCTGCTCGACAAGCCCAAGCCTGGCCGCCCCGGCAGGCTTGACCAAGGCAAGCTGGACCGGATCAAGGACCTGGTGCTGAACGACACGCCCTGGAACCATGGCTTCGAGAGCGCGACCTGGACGGGCCCGTTGCTGATTGCGTGGATTTCGAGGGAGTTTGGCGTGACCTACAAGAAGGCTCAGATCTACAACATCCTTGACGATCTGGGACTTAGCTTCCAGAAGGGGAAGGGCATCCATTCGGAGTCGGACGGGCGCGAAGGGCAGGTGGAGGCTGTAAAAAAACTCCAGGAAGAACGCGAAGCGGGGAGCGTGACCGTGTTCCAGGACGAGGCCAGCCTCTCCAACACGGCCACGGTATCCTACACATGGGGTCAAAGGGGGTGCCAGCCCAGAGTGCTGCAGAAGCAGCGCAAGCGTGAGCGAAACACGCTTTTCGGTTGCGTGGAGCCAGCCACGGGTGTAGCCACCACAATAGTCGCCCTGCGCGGGAACACAAGGTCGTTCTTCCAGTTCCTGCTCCTGGTCTCCCGGCAATACCCCGGGCGCAAGGTGGCCATGGTGCTGGACAACGTGATGTATCACCATGCCAAGAGGCTCAAGCCCATCCTTGAGCGCTACCGCCACCGCATCGAACTCATATTCCTGCCGTCCTACTCCCCCGACCTGAACCCCATGGAGCGAATCTGGTGGTACATGCGAAAGAAAATCACCCACAACAGGTACGTCGAGACCATGGTGGCGAGAATCGAGGCTTTCCGAAGGCTCATGGAAAACTTCGCCCACGAAAA
>JBJOPY010000101.1:0-7372 GCA_046050405.1 Bacteroidota bacterium
TTTTTCTGGTGATCCGCCAGGAATTTCGCCAGGCCGATGTCCGTCAGCGGATGCTTGATCATCTGGTCGATGACCGGCAGGGGCATGGTGGCCACGTCCGCACCGGCTTCCGCGCACTGCACCACATGGAGCGTATGGCGGATGCTGGCCGCCAGGATCTCCGTGGCATAGCCGTAGTTGTCAAAAATTGTGCGGATGCTGTGGATCAACTCCATGCCGTCATGGCCGATGTCGTCGAGCCGTCCCAGGAAGGGGGAAACGTAGGTAGCCCCGGCCTTGGCTGCCACCAGCGCCTGCACCGGTGAGAAGATCAGGGTGCAGTTCGTCTTGATCCCGCGCTGTGTCAATTCGTGGATCGCCTTGACCCCGTCCCGGATCATGGGCACCTTGACCACGATGCCAGGGTGGATGCTCGCGAGGTCCAGGGCCTCCTTGATCATCCCCTCGAAGTCCGTGCTGATCACCTCCGCGCTCACGTCTCCATCCACCAGCTCACAAATGGCCTGATAGTGGGCCCTGAAGTCGGTAACGCCAGCCTTGGCCATCAAGGAGGGGTTGGTGGTGACGCCGTCGAGGACGCCCAGGTCGCTGGCATCCTTGATTTCCTGTAGATCAGCCGTATCGATAAAGAATTTCATTCCTTCTTTCCTGAGTATTCTTTCCTGAGTAGTGAGGATGCAAAGATAGGGATTTCAACAACTGGTTCCAAGGCTGCTGGAAGATTTTGTTTCAGATCAAGCGCGCGCTGAACCAAAAGTAGGCTACGCCCAAGGGGAGTGCAAATGCCGCCTCGTCCAGCTACCTTCAAGTCTATCCCCGAATTTGTCTGGTTCCAGGGCTAGTAGAATCGCCGCAAGGATTGCTTCTCCACGATTCGGTTGCCCCGCAGGTGTTCACAGCTCCATGCGCCTCCAGGCCGGGAGTGTCCCGCGGCCTGCTGGGCGCATCATGTGCTCACCAGCAGCTTGTACCCTGTGCTATGCACATTCATGATCTCGATGCGCGGGTCTTCCCTCAGGTATTTCCGCAGCTTCGTGATGAAGACATCCATGCTCCGGGCATTGAAATAGCTGTCATCGCCCCAGATCTGTTTCAGGGCATCCTCCCGGCGAAGGATCTGGTTCTGATGGAGGCAGAGCATGCGGAGCAGATCGGCCTCCCGGCTGGTGATCCGCTTCACGACCTCCCCGTTCTTCAATTCCCGGTGGGTGAAGTTGAACTCGAAGATCCCGAGCTTGAAGACCTCCTTCTCGGTGGCGCGGGAGGTTTCGCCGGCGGATGACCTGCGGAGAAGGGCCCTGATCCGCAGGAGCAATTCCTCTACGCTGAACGGCTTGGTCATGTAATCGTCCCCGCCCAGGCCAAAGCCCTCTGCCTTGGCCTCGAGCATGTTCTTGGCGGTCAGGAAGAGGATCGGGACATGCTGGTCCACCTTCCGGATCTCTCTCCCGAGGCTGAACCCATCCCTTCGGGGGAGCATGACGTCCAGCACACAGAGGTCAAACCTCTCCTTTTGCCAGGCTTGCCATCCTGCCTCGCCATCCATCATCCGGGTCACTTGGTAGCCCTTGACAGTCAGGAACTCCGCCAGGATATCCCCCAGGTTGGGGTCGTCCTCTACCAGCAATAGTTTCGAAGGGGTCATGCTTTGATGTCTTTCTGTGGAAGAAAAAGGGTGAAGGTCGAGCCGATCCCCTCCTCACTCAGCAGCCGGATATTGCCGCCGTGTGCGCGGGCCATGGACAGGGAATAGCTCAGTCCGATCCCGAAACCCTTGACATTGTGGATGTTCCCTGTGGGGACGCGGTAAAACTTTTCGAAGACCCTGCCCTGTGCTTCCTCGGCGATGCCGATGCCCTCGTCCTGCACCTCCACGCAGATCCCTCCGGGTACGTTCCGGGTGGTCACGCGGATTCTCGGAGCCTCGGGGGAGTATTTGTTGGCATTGTCCAGCAGGTTCAGGAGGATGCCGCCGAGATGCATCTCATCGCCGAGGACCATGGTATGGCTGGCATCTGGGCGGTAGGTGACCTGCCCGCCGCGGCCTTCCACCTGGAGGCGAATGCGCTCCACTTGGTCCGAAATGATCCGATCCAGATCCAAGGGCTGCATGTCCAGCTTCAGTTCCCCCCTCTCCAGGGCAGCAGCCTGCAGCACACGGTCCACCTGCGTCTTGAGCCGGTCATTCTCCTGCCCGATCACCTTCGTATAAAGTCTGATGCGCTCCCGGGTCTGCATCTCCGGGTCATTCAGCACCTCCAGCGCCAGGGATATCGTGGAGATGGGGGTCTTGAGCTCATGGGTCATGTTGTTGATGAAGTCGGTCTTCATGGCGGAGAGCCGCTGCTGCTTCCGGAATGCAAGCAAGGTAACCCCGAAACAGCCTAGCACCACCATGACCAGCACGCCTGAGGTGGGCAGGACGAATCCCATGGCACGCAAGGTGGTGCTCTTCCGGTCAGGAAACTGGAGCTCCAGGTAGTGGTGGGACGGGCGAATGTCGTGCGGGAAGAGCTGTACCCTGAAGTACTCCAGCTCATGGTCGATCTGGGAGTGTGTCGTCTCCCCGAGGAGGAAGTCCGGGAGGAGCTCCTGCTTGGCGATTCCGTAGATGAATGGATCGTCGATATCCCGACGGAGGAGTTCCTGGCGGAGCAGGGTATCGAGCACACTGGAGTCCAGGCGCTCATGCACCGGCAGGTGGCCGTGCAGCAAGCGCTGTACGATGTCACGGACATAGTTTTGCCCGGCCTCTTCCACCGGGAAATGCTCCCGCAGGACGATCTGGGAGTCCCCGCGTGCCACCGTGGTCTGGACTGTCTTTTCGGAGATCCACTTGCCATCCACCCATTTCCCTGACCCGAACTCCTCCTGGATGATCCGGGTCGCCAGGGAGTCTGAAAGCAGGCCGAGGGGGTTCCCCGTGGATCCGGCATCGCCCGTCTGCGGGGACAAAAAAGCCTGGTCCCCGAGCGAAAAAGGCAAGAAGGGCATGCGGCTGACCTGTCCCTGCAGGATCGCGATGGAAATCTCCCTGTCCTGCAGGCGTTCCACCACCGCAGCCAGGGCCGATTTCACCCGGGAGCGAAACTGAGCCTCCCGGAGGGCGACCGCATTCTGTACCCAGAACCACTGCACGGAGAGCAGTCCGAGCAGGGCCACAGACATGATGAGGACGAGCAGGCGGATATGGGTCTTTTTCACTTCCCTGCAAAGTAAGGCAAGGCCGGGCGATGCGGCGGGGGCTTAATGATTTTTAACGGGGCCGGCCTGCCGGAGGTGGCAAGGCCCATGAGGCCCGGATCCGGGCATGCAACAGCGAGCGGCCCCGCCGCCCGCCGCATTTCCCCGCCCCACCATTCCCTGGCCTCCCCGTCTGGGCACCTGGGCCGCTGACGCTGCATCGCGTCCGCCGGGGTGCAGCGTCAGCGGCGGACGGGTTTCCCACGGTTCCACCCGGTCGCCCATCTACCGCAGGCATGACCAATGCCCGGCGGGTCTCCCAGGACCGCACCGCCGCGGCACCGGAACCAATGGCAGCAATCGCCTGGACTCCATGAGGGGGGGGATATTGACGGAAACGTCAATTCTTGCTAACTTGGCGGTGGAGGAAGTGAACACCACAATAAATAATTGCAATGACTGAAACCGTGAATCAGCTGGACAGGAGGGAAAAGGAGAAGCAAGAGATACTCAGGGCCTATGGCAGCCTGATGCGCGCCTGCAAGGATATCGACTCACGGTCGGACAAGCGGGAGATCCGGCGCGCCTTTGAGTATGCGATGCAGGCGCATGAGGGGGCAAGGCGCAAAAGCGGGGAGCCCTACATCCTCCACCCGATCGCCGTGGCCAAGATCGTGGTCGAGGAGATGCACCTCGGCACGACCAGCGTGGTGTCTGCGCTGCTCCACGATGTGGTCGAGGACACGTTCGCGGAGGTCGCGGACATCTCCCGGGAGTTCGGCCCGGAGGTCGCCGCCATCATTGATGGCCTGACCAAGATCTCGGGCGTATTCGACCACAAGAGCTCCGCCCAGGCGGAGAATTTTCGCAAGATGCTCCTCACCCTGGGGGCAGATGTGCGGGTGATCCTGATCAAGCTGGCAGACCGCCTGCACAACATGCGCACCCTCCAGTTCATGAAGAAGGAGGGGCAGCTCAAGATCGCCTCCGAGACCCTCTACCTGTATGCGCCCCTGGCCAATCGGCTGGGCCTGTATGGGGTGAAGGTGGAGCTGGAGGACCTGGCCCTCAAGTACACCGAGCCGACGGTCTATTTGCAGATCAACTCAAAGCTGATGAAGGTGCAGCGGGAGAGCAAGCACTACATCCAGCAATTCATGCGGTCCATCCGGGAGAAGCTGGCGGCATCCGGCATGAAATTCCGGATCCTGTACCGCTTCAAGACGGTGTACTCCATCCATGCCAAGATGGTCAAGCAGGGGATCCCCTTCGAGGAAGTCTTCGACCTGTTTGCCATCCGGATCATCCTGGACAGCCCCCTGGAGCTGGAGAAGTCCGACTGCTGGCGCGCCTACTCCCTCGTGACCGAGCTCTACCGCCCGAATCCGGAGCGTATGCGCGACTGGATCACCATCCCTAAATCCAATGGCTACGAATCCCTGCATGTCACGGTCATGGGGCCGCGCGGGAGGTGGATCGAGGCCCAGATCAGGAGCGAGCGGATGGACTACGTGGCCGAGCATGGCATGGCGGCGCACTGGAAGTACAAGGACAGCTCGCAGATGCACGATGAGCGCTTCCTGAACTGGCTGGGGCGCGTCCGGGAGTTGCTGGAAAACCCCAATATGAATGCCGTGGAGGTCGTCAAGGAATTCAAGACCCATCTGATCCCGGACGAAGTCTTTGTGTTCACTCCCAAGGGCGATCTGAAGCAGCTGCCCGTCGCCTCCACGGTCATCGACTTTGCCTACGAGATACATACCCTGGTCGGGGACAGCTGCATCGGTGCCAAGGTCAACAACAAGGTGGTGCCGCTGAGCTATGCCCTGAACAACGGCGACCAGGTGGAGATCATCACCTCGAAGCGGCAAAGCCCCAAGGAGGAATGGCTCCAATATACGCATACCACCAAGGCGAGGCATAAGATCAAGGAGTCCCTCAAGCTGCAGAAGCGCAGAATTGCCGACAAGGGCCGCGAGATCTTCGAGTGGAAGATCCGGAATTACAGCCTGAACGAGAGGGAGATCGTCAACGAGCTCCTGGCCTTTTTCAAGATCCCGAACGAATCCCAGTTTTTCTACCTCCTGGGCCTGCACAAGCTGGACATGGAGCGCATCCAAGAATTCATCCGCATCAAGGAGGAGGGGGGCAGGATACGGATCGAGGCACTGGAGCCCACGAAAAGGAACATCAGGAACAGGCAAGAGTTCGAGGAGTGGCTGAAGGAAAACAAGGGATTGAGCTCGGACATGCTGATGATCGGCGAGGACATGAACATCGCCGACTATAAGTTTGCCACCTGCTGCCATCCAGTCCAGGGCGATGACATCCTCGCCTTCTATGCCCCGGAGGAGGGACTGGTCATCCATCGCCCCAATTGTTCCAAGGCCATCTCCCTGATGAGCAACTGGGGGAAGAACATCATCAAGGCCAAATGGACCGAAATGGCTGATATCAGCCTGCTCGCCGGGGTCAAGATCATCGGGGAGGATCGGCAGGGCATGATGAACGACCTCATCCGGGTCATCTCCCTCCAGATGAAGCTCAACATCAGGAGCATCACCATCGACTCCATGGATGGCATGTTCGAGGGGGTCTTCAAAATCTTCGTCAGGAACACGACGGAACTTGCGAATCTGGCAGTGAAACTGAAATCGGTCACCGGCGTATTCACCGTGACCCGGGTGGAGAGCATGTAGGGCGGCCGGGCTGGGAGGGGGGCGCACTCACATTCGGCGTCCCGTCGCGAAGACTGCCGGGCCCCCGCAGGGAGGGGCATCCGCAGAGTTTTGGAGGAGGGGGTGCCGCATGAATTAAATCCGGGATGCGGAGGAGGGGCGTTTGGTGAAAGATGGAACTTGCAGCGTGGGCGATCGGAGGTTCATGCCATTGCCCAGAGAGGCCGGGGTGGCAGCAACGGAAGCAAATCTGTGTAACTTAGCGGTGTGAAGAAATGGATTCTGATGGTGGGTTGTGTGCTTGCAGGATGGCAAGTGCATGGGCAGCTGCGAAAGGAGCGCCTCTTCAAGGTGGATCCGCTATCCTGGATGTTCAAGGAATTCAGGGTGGTGGTGGAGAACCGTCTCCTCCGGGATCAAAACTATTTCTGGTACCTCGCTCCCTACGGCTACCATCAGTTCTGGAGCGCCCGTGCGGTGGAGCGCTATGGCCGGCCGACCTACCCCCAGAAGTACTATGGGGTCGGCTTCCGGGTCGGTGCCCGCAAGTATCTCATCCCCCGGGAGACCTCGCCACATGGATTTTTCGTGCAGGCACACGCAGGGTTCAGGCACATCTGGCTACAGGATTACAGCACCACACTGGTCGTCATCGATCGTACACGGTTCCTGCAGATGGGGCTGGGTGGCACCGCCGGCTACCAATGGATCGCCGGGCCACGCAAGGACTTCGTCTATGGTTTCATCGGCGGGGCCGAGTTTTATGCCGACCCGATATTCCCGAAGGGATCGGGTCATACGGCAGGGGATATCGTCAGCAACTGGCATGAGTTTCCGTTCCTGGCAGGCGGACATTCGGGATTCAGGCTCTACCTGGGGATCGAGGTCGGGTTTGCCTTCCTGCAAAAGCATCTGCATTGGTGATGATCGGTGCAGTGCAGGATTATGTCAGGGATTGGTTGGCGGGCAGAGGACTGCAACCGGTGGTGTGGAGGTGGGATGCGCACAGGCCCGGCACGGACATGGCGGCCTCCCTGCATTCGCAGCCGGTTTCCGAATCCGGGAAGCATGCCCTGGCGGATGCACTGCGGACACGATTCCCCGGGGTGGAATCCGCCTCCTGGAAGGGTGGATTCCTGAACATCCAGTTTTCTGCGGCTGCATGGCGCACCATGGCACGGCAATGGGCCGACCATCCTGAGGATTTCATCAGCTTTCTCCGGCTGCCCTCCGCCGTGGGCCACGAATTCATCCAGTGGCCCTACCGCTGGCTGCTGGCACTCCACGAGGCCCATGTGCTGGCACGATTGCCAGGATGGCGGCCGCCGGCCCCGGACACCCACGGCATGGGAGGCCCCGAGATCCTCCTCCTGCGGCGCCTGCTCGGGCTTCCCGCCATCCTGGACAAGGAAAACGATCCCTTGCGGAATCGGATCGAGGCCATGCAGATGCTCGTGGGGATGGTGCGCCATCTGTGGAGACAGCCCATCTTGCTTCCGACCGACCCGGGC
>JBJOPY010000102.1:0-5217 GCA_046050405.1 Bacteroidota bacterium
GATCATGCTGACCTCCAGGGGGCAACAAATGGACAAGGTGATCGGACTCAAGGCTGGCGCGGACGACTACATCACCAAGCCTTTCGACATCCTCGAACTCTGTGCCCGCATCGAAGCACTCCTGAGAAGAAGCGGAAAGCCATCGGAAGCGGCCAAGATATTCCATGTGGGCAGGGTGGAGGTGGACTTTCAATCCCAGGTCGTCCGCCGTGGCGGGGAAGAGACGGAACTCACCCGGATGGAAAGCGAGCTGCTGCGGTACCTGATCCTCCACGA
Source organism: Bacteroidota bacterium (assembly GCA_046050405.1). GTDB lineage: Bacteria > Bacteroidota > Bacteroidia > J057 > JADKCL01 > JADKCL01. Next base: position 277 of record JBJOPY010000102.1, read on the forward strand.
AGGGAAGATCCTCCCCCGCGAGCAGATCCTGGCAGATGTATGGGGACATGGCTACCTGCTCTCCATGCGCACCATAGACACCCACGTGACACACTTGCGCAAGAAGATCGAGGAAAACCCTGCGGACCCGACGCACATCCTCACCGTGCACCGGGTCGGGTACAGGTTTCAGATCTAGGCTTTTGCAAAGGAGCCCGGACGGATATCACAAAGGAGTGAGCCGGATTCAGCCCAGCTCCAGCAGCCCTGCCAACTCCATCAAATCCCGAATCTCCCGAAACCCTCCGGGATTCGCCTTTCCCTGGGGATTGTAAAACACGACCTCCATGCCGAGGTTGCTGCCGCCGACCATGTCCTCCGCGTGGCTGTCCCCGATGTAGAGGGCATCCTCAGGCTTGCAACCCGCAGCGTCCAGGGCATCCAGGAAAATCTGCGGGTGCGGCTTCTTGAATCCGCTCCGGTCAGGGGTGACGATCTCCTTGAAAAACCGGCGGAGGCCTGAATGGTCCAGTTTCAGATCCTGTATCGGAGCGAAACCGTTGGTGATGATGTGCATGGGGTAGTGCGGGAAGATCGCGTCCAATATGGCCAGGGCATTGGGCATCAGAGCCGGTTTGCGGGGACAGGTTTCCAGAAACTGCCGGCTGATGTCCTGCATCCACTTGCCCTCCTCCACCCCCAGGTCGGCAAAGGCCAGCCTCCAGCGCTCGTACCGAAGGATATGGTTGTCGATTTCATCCTGGCGGTACTGTGTCCAGAGCAGTTGATTGTGATGGTGATAGACCGCATAGAACTCCTCGAAGCACAGTTGCCGGCCGATCGGGCCGGCAAAGGCTTCGAGCAATTCCCGGATCGTCAACCCGGCATTGGCTTCATAATCCCAGAGGGTATGGTCAAGATCAAAGAAGATGTGCCCCGGCCGTTTCATCCGTGCAGAAGACGCAGGATCTGCTCCCCGAGAAAGGCGAAAACAACAGACCACGCCAGGATGCTCGCCCCCATGCAGAGCAAGATTCGGCTGCGCCGCTTTTCAAAAATCACCGAAATGATCGCCCCGACCGGGGGGCTGATCACGGGAGGTGTCAGGAGTGCGATTCCGACCAATCCAAACCTCAGCCACATTCGCTTCCATTTTCGTGCCTTGCGGTAGTTGATTGGTTTACGGATCCCTTTTCGGTCGCGACGCTCCTTCAGCCATCCCCGAATCCGAAGACCAAACAATGTAAAGAAGCTCACCCCCATGAAACTGCCGGCTGCCAGCGCCACAAAGATCTCCCAGCGGTTCATCTTGAGGGAAATGGCCAATCCCAGTGCAGGCACGACCTTCAATGCTGCAAGTCCGGTTACCGTAAGCCATTTGATAAGTTCTGCCATGAAGCCAGCCCAGGCCATTTCCCACAGTAACGAAGAAGGGTCGTACTTGTTGGGTCAGTTTGGCAAGGATTAAACGCTGGTCTTGGATCCGTAGGCCAGGTCCCCGGCATCCCCGAGCCCCGGGACAATGTAGGCCCGGGCCGTGAGTTCATTGTCGACGGCCCCCACGAAGACAAGCGCATTCGGAAGCTGTCTCCGGACGTAGTCCAAACCCTCTTCGCTTGCTATCAGGCTTGCAAGGATGAGCTTGCTAGGAATGCCGTGGGCCGGTGCGATCGCCTGTGCACACAGGACGGTGCTGTGACCGCTTGCGATCATGGGATCGATCAGGATGACCGTGCGATCTTTCACGCTGGGCAATGCGGCATATTCGACCTTGATGACCAGGTCATTGCCTTTGGTCTTTTGGCGGTAGGCGCCGATGAAGCCACTGTCGCTGTCGTCGAAGTAATCCAGGAAGCCTTGATGCATCGGGATGCCCGCCCGAAGGACGGAGATTAAAACCGGCTGCTCGCCCGGCAATTGCATTTCCAGTTCACCAAGCGGTGTCTTGACCGTCCTGGCCTCGTAGTTCAGGGACTTGCTCACTTCATACGCCAGGATCTGGGAGCAGCGCAGGAGGTTTTTGCGAAAGCGCATTCGGTCCTGCTGTATGGAATGCTCACGCAATTCGTAGAGGAATTGGCTGAAAACGGAATGCTCGCGGTTGACTATCGTAACTTTCTTATCCATCCTGCCCACAAAGGTAGTTGATTTTTCTCAATCATCAGGTAGGGCACCGGAGTGCCGCCAAACCCCCTGAAGAAGCCTTCGATCCCTTCGATGAGCGACCCTTCGAAATCGAACACCGGATGACCGTTGGCCGCCGACTCCTCGATGGCCTTGCTGAGAAGCAGCGTCATCGCTCCCTTCGCCTTGGTCGAGGGCTCCTGTGCCGACACCAGGTAGCTGACTTTGCCGGCAAAGTGCGCGAAGAGTGCCGCAGCCACGACCTTCCCCGTGGGGCTCTTGGCCTCCAGCAACATGCCAAGCCGGTGCTGAAGGAGGACCGGGGTCAGGCGTTCCAGGGTCCGGGATTGATCTGGTCGCAGAAGATGCTTGCCCGCAGCATGGTTTTCATGGGCCAGCTGGATCAATTCCTCGCAGGAAGCACCGTGGGAGACTTGAATGCCACCCTCGGAGGCTTTCCGGATGTCGTATTTGGTATCATTGCCAAAGCCGCCTTCGGCCACTGCAAACCCCGCACGCAAATCGATCCGATAAGTATAGCGCGTCTGTAGCTGGAAACCCGCCCAGTGAAACGGGAGCGGGTAATCGAATTCAGGTGCAAACCCATGCAGGAACCATCTGATCCCCGTGGGGAGTGCCTCGACCACTGCCTTGACGATCTTCCTTGTGCGACTAAAATGCTTGTAGGGGGAAACCAAGCCATCAGAAGCGAAGAAGATCCCCCAGAATTGGCAGAAGGAAGGCTGCAAGGAGTAGCGGAAGAAACCCTTGGATTTGATGTGCAACGGCATGATCGCCACCAATCGACGGTCATTCCATACCTCGATGCCCTGCCAGCCGGGCGCAACGACATCCATGAAATCGGGATGGGCGTAGATCGCACCCTGTGCAGAGCCCTGCAAAAGTGCGATCCATGCATTCCGATCAATTTCAGGGTTGTCTTTGAGAATTGACTTCATCGCTGTAGCAGTTCCACCGATTGGCGTATGACCTTCGTCCATCCCTTCCATTCACCGGATTCGCTGAAGGTCTCATTGTGAAGGATCAGAACGAACCTGCCGGAGACGGACCGTACCTTTCCGATCCATTCGGCGATCACTTCCCCTGCGGCGTCAGGGTTGCAGCCCATGCCCTGCTGCAAGGCCCGGTCCATGACCATCGCCGGGACCATCGTCATGCCCGTCTCCCGGTTCCGGACGAGGTCAAACCAGCGATATGGCAGGGCAACCCCTGTCGCAGCCCCAGGCTTGCTGCTCAGGCACAAGGAATACTCGCGGCGAATCCCCAGGCTTGCCAAGGCCTGGAAGGTATCCGGAAGGCGATACCGGAGGTAATGCTGTCGGGAAATCTCCACCGGCCCCACGACTGCCTCCAATGACTCCTTCTCTGCGCGGGTCTTTCCAGGATCCAGGCATGACTCATAGCTCGGATGCACCCCCAGCTCGTAACCAGCTTGCTGCCAGATTTTTACAAGTTGTCGATAGGGCTTCATCCCAAGGTCGAACCGGCTGTCGTTGGCATGGGATCCGCCCACGAGGAAGAAGACCCTGGTCTTGTCAGCCGGGCACATGCTTCTTACGACGGGAAGGACATCGAAGGGATCCGGTGCCCCGAGAAGGGTGTCCCATCTCTCCCGGAAGTCTCCGCCGCGCAGCAAGGCCTTGAGCATCCCTCCGAGCTGTACCAGGATGGGCTTGTACTTGTATTTCCAGGGATGGTCCACATCGATGGTGATCTCATACTCAAACCTTGGCGGCAGGGGCCTGCGGGGGAGATGGGGGAACACCTGGCCCCGCAGCCCGTCAAGCAGGCGATGCACCACGAGCTCCCCGCTTCCGTCAAGATGCCGGCCATGCCCGTCCATCTCCCGGCGGGCAGCGGGCCGGAGCAGCGCATACTGGGTCAGATGATAGAAGATCTGTGCAAGGTAATCCGGCGCACGCAGTTGGGACGGAAGGCTCCCGAGCCAGTCGATCTCTTCATTGGCTGGGCGGATGGCCTCTTCATACAGCAGGCCATTGCAAGGGAGGCAGATGGCTTCTGGGATGGGGCGGGGCGCATAGCCGAAGACCGGAACACCCGCATTCCTGGCCGAAGCGATGGAGTGCGCATCCTCCGCCGGCACGATCTTCAATTGTAATCCGGAGAAATCCCCCAGGGCCGTGTTCAGGGCATAACCGACGCGGGGAGGCATCCGCGCCACGGCGACGACGAGATCCACCGATTTTGGGAGCGCATCCATCAACGGCGGAAAGTTAGAAAATGCCGACCGCATTTCCCCAATGTGTAAAAAGATTGCCATGTCCGCCGAGCCCGCTAAATTGCAGCCGAATGAAGATCGAGGCCAAAAGCTACGACCCGCACCAAGATGCCAAGTTCAGCATCTTGATCCCCACGTGGAACAATCTGGACTACCTGAAGCTTTGCGTCGCGGGTATCCGGAAACACTCGGATCACCAGCATCAGCTGATCGTGCATGTGAACGAGGGCAGCGACGGGTCGCTGGAATGGGTGCGGGGCCAGGAGATCGACCATACTTGGTCGCGTGAGAATGTGGGCGTCTGCCATGCGCTCAATGCGGCGGCCAAGCTTGCCAGGACTCCCCATCTCTGCTACTTCAACGATGACATGTACGCCCTCCCGGGATGGGACGGGTTCCTATGGCAGGAAATCATCTCGATGCCGCACGACCGATGGTTTTTGTCGGCGACGATGATCGAGCCGCTGGAAACAGGCAACGCCTGCGCCCTGGCTCCCCATGATTTCGGGCGGGACGCGGAGCGGTTCGACGAGCAGGGCCTGCTGGAGTGCTTCTCGAAGATGCCCAAGGCAGACTGG
>JBJOPY010000103.1:0-7495 GCA_046050405.1 Bacteroidota bacterium
TTCCACACAACGGATCGACAGGCCCGGGAGTTCGGGAGGGGATGGATTCGCAGGCAACATCCCATGTGTCAGTTTGGAAGGAAACCTCCCGGATTCTTCCATTCATTTGCCTGAAACTGCCTATACTCAGGCATTGATGGGCCAATCGTCGAAATCTGGCACAATCTGACAGCCATAAAAATCCGTTGCAGCCTTCGTGACCAGTTTTGGGAGTTGTCCATACCAAATGTTGGATGACGATTCTTGCCAGTCATCTCGCAAGCGAGCGACAATGCGTGCGAAGATGTATCGCCTAGGGAGCCACGCTCTCCTGCAAGCGGCAGAGGTCGTATTTTTGAGATCGGTGCACAATCCGTAACTTGCGCGACGATTAGTCTAAGGCAATAATCGTTTGACGCGAAAAATATGGCAGAAATTCTGGAAATGCCCAAGCTGAGTGACACGATGGTCGAAGGAGTCGTGGCAACCTGGAACAAAAAAGTGGGCGAAAAGGTGAATGCAGGTGAGCTCCTTGCCGAAATCGAAACCGACAAGGCCACCATGGAGTTGGATTCCTTCTTCACGGGGACCCTGCTGTGGATCGCTGTGGAGGAAAAAGGCTCGGTACCCGTCGGCCAGCTTTTGGCTGTGGTCGGTGATCCAAAGGAGGACATCCAGGCGATCTTGGCGAATTACGAGAGCCAAAAAGGGATCCCGAAAACCAGTGCGATTGCGGAGAAGCCGGGAAACGGTACTGCGCCGGCTGTCGCAGCGGAACCCGAACAGAATCATGCCAAGGATGACCGCCTGAAGGCGTCGCCGCTTGCAAGAAGCATGGCCAAGGCGCGTGGCATCGAAATCGGCCATGTTCAGGGTTCCGGCCCCGAGGGTCGCGTAATCAAGAAAGATATCGAAAACTACAAGGAGTCCTCTCCGGCAAGCATTGCCATCCCAGCGATAGGCCTTCCCACCGGCAAGGAGTCCTACACTGAGGAGCCCCTCAGCCAAATGCGCAAGACCATCGCAAGGAGGTTGGTGGAAAGCAAGAGCACAGCCCCGCACTTCTACCTGACAATGGAAATCGACATGGGCAACGTCTCCGAGGCTCGTGCCGCGATCAATGAGGTCTCCCCTGTCAAGGTCTCCTTCAATGACATCGTGATCAAGGCTGCGGCTATGGCCCTCAGGCAGCATCCCGGAGTCAATGCCAGCTGGCGCGGCGAGAGCATCCGGTACAACCAGCACATCCATATCGGGATGGCAGTGGCAGTTTCGGAGGGTCTGCTGGTGCCCGTGATCCGCTTCGCGGACAATCTCGGATTCTCGCAAATCGCCGGAGAAGCCAAACGGCTAGCGGAGATGGCTCGCGAAAAGCGGCTTCAGCCAAGCGACTGGGAAGGCAATACCTTCACGATCAGCAATCTGGGGATGTTTGGGATCGAGGAGTTCACAGCGATCATCAATCCCCCCGATGCCTGCATCCTGGCGGTCGGTGCGGTCAGGGATGTGCCGGTCGTGAGAAATGGTGCTGTGGTGCCTGGCAAGACCATGAAGGTCACTCTCAGCTGCGACCATCGGGTCGTGGACGGTGCCGTGGGTTCCGCCTTTCTCAAGACCCTGAAGGAGAACCTGGAGCAACCGCTACGGATGCTGATCTGACCTTACCCCTGGCTGGTTCCGTGCAGCATGCAGCATTTGTCGACTTGCCGCCTTTCACTTGGAGTCCATTGGGAATCCGCGGAAGGGATGACAAGGGAGTGCTGATAGCAGGCCTGGATGCCAGGGAGTTTCATTTTCCCATTCATTTTTTCCCGCCAGTGATGGACAATTTGTCGACATTTGCACACCGTAGGTCGTTCCACGTTTGGGATCATACGGTTACACTGCTAAGAATGAAATGAAAAAAATCCGCTTCATCCCCAATGACAAGCAACAGGGGCTCTTTGTTGCTGCACTTCGAAGAAACGTCAATGAATACTTTAAGAAAAACGGAATTTCCCCAAAGGCAAACTACACGGTGATAATTCAAGGGGCGGTCATGTTCGGCCTATTCATCGCTCCGTACCTATTGGTCGTCAGCGTGGACATGCCCTTTTGGATTGCAGCACTGATGCCCTTCGTTGCAGGAGTCGGCCTGGCAGGGATCGGCATGTGCATCATGCATGGCGCAGCACACGATGCCTTTTCCAATCGGAAATGGGTCAACAAGGTATTCGGTGCATCGATGCATCTTCTCGGAAACAGCGTCGTGACCTGGAAACTGCAGCACAACCTGCTCCACCATACCTACACGAATATCTCCGGTTTCGACCGGGACATCGATACCAAGGGGATGATCCGCCTCAGCGAGCGTGAGCCATTGCTCAAGGCCCATCGCTATCAGCATATCCACGCATTCTTCGCCTACGGCTTGATGACACTGTCCATGATGGTGAAGGATTTCTCCCAACTGATGGACTATCACAGGCAGGGCATCCTTGAAAAGCAGAAGTTCAGCTTCCGTAAAGAACTCGCCAAGATGATCTTAACCAAAATCACGCATCTCTCCATCTTCATTGGCCTGCCGATAGTGCTGACCGACTATACCTGGTGGCAGGTTATACTCGGCTGGCTCATCATGCACTGGACGGGCGGCATCATCCTGAGTGTGATCTTTCAGCTGGCCCATGTCGTGGACGGTGTCCATCAGCCAGTCCCATCGGACGAAGGTGTCATTGCCTGCGATTGGGCGGTTCATGAACTCATGACGACCGCCAACTTTGCCCGTAAAAACCTCTTTTTGCAATGGTACCTTGGAGGGCTGAACTTTCAGATCGAGCATCATCTCTTCCCGAACATCTGCCACATCCACTATCCCAAGATCGCTCCGATCGTGGAACGAACCGCCAAAGAGTATGGTTATCCCTATGTCGTGAACGAAACGCTCTGGGACGCATTAAAGTCCCACGCTCGGAAACTCCGGCAGCTGGGCAAGGTGGCACCTGTGATGGGCTAGCCGATTCTCTCCCTGAGAATCCTGACGGGCAGGATCACGGCAATCTTCAGCCTTCCAAGGCGACAACCCCGGGCAGTTCCTTGCCCTCCAGCAATTCCAACAGTGCGCCTCCTCCCGTGGAGACATAACTGATCTCATCATCCAGCCCAGCCAGTTTGACCGCTGCCGCCGAGTCGCCGCCGCCCACCAGAGTGAAGGCTCCTTCCCTGGTGGCTTCCGCGAGGGTCTTGGCCACCGCCATAGTCCCTTGTGCAAAGGGCGTCATCTCAAAAACCCCCATCGGGCCATTCCACAGGATGGTCTTGCTTTTCATGATGATTTCGTAAAATGCCTGAAAGGTTTCCGGCCCGATGTCCAGCCCCATCATGTCGGCAGGGATCTGGTCATTGTGGACGATTGCCGTCTTGGCATCCGCCGCGAATCGGTCGGCGACCACGCTATCCACGGGAATGATCACGGTGACCCCTTTCCCCCTTGCAGCTTTCAGAATGGCGGCAGCCAGAGGAACCTTGTCCTCCTCCACGAGGGATTTCCCGACCGGGTGACCCTTTGCCCGGAGGAAGGTATAGGCCATTCCGCCGCCGATCAGGAGATTGTCCACCTTGTCGAGCAGCCGCTGCATCACTTGGATTTTATCGCTCACCTTGGCACCGCCCAGGATAGCTGTAAATGGCCGCTCGGGACGGTCCATGACCTTGTGGGCTGTATCGACCTCGCGGGCCATCAGGAAGCCTACATATTTCTCCTCGAGAAACTGGGCAATGATCGATGTGCTCGCATGTGCCCGGTGCGCAGCCCCGAAGGCGTCATTGACATAGTAGTCCCCATGCCGGCTCAGTTTTTCTGCAAAGGCCGGATCTCCCTTCTCCTCCTCCTCATGGAAGCGGAGGTTCTCCAGCAGGAGCACCTCTCCCGGCTTCAATGCAGCGGAGGCTGAAAAGGCCGCATCCGAAATGCAATCGTCTGCAAACTGGACGGGGCGGTTCAGGAGATTGCTCAGATGCTGGACCACGCGAAGGAGGGTATTGGGTTCGCGGCCCTCCTTTTTGGGGCGCCCCATGTGGGACATCAGCACCACGGAGCCCCCGCCGTCAAGGATGAAGTTGATCGTCGGCAGTGCGCCCACGATGCGGATGTCATCCGTGATGTGGCCTGCGTCGTCCAGCGGGACATTGAAGTCCACGCGCACGAGGGCGCGGCGTCCGGCAGGGTTGGAAGTATTGATGTGAATCATTTCGCTGAGGCGTTAACAACTGGCAGAGTGCAGCGTCAAGTCTTCGCAACTGCTCCCCGCCGAACCATCTTCATGCAATGCGCGAGATCAGTTCTACGACGCGGCAACTGTATCCGTACTCATTGTCGTACCAGCCGACGACCTTGGCGAGGGCACCCTGTACGTTCGTGAGTTTGCTGTCAAAGATGCAACTGTAGGAGCTGCCTATGATGTCACTGGAGACGATTTCCTCCTCGGAGTATTCGAGGTATCCTTTCAGTGAGCCCTGGGATGCGGCCTGGAAGGCGGCATTGATCTCGTCCTTGGTGGCTGGTTTTCTCAGGATGGCAGTGAAGTCTGTCAGTGACCCATCTGGCACTGGTACGCGCGCGGCGAAACCATCGAGAAGACCCTTTACCTGCGGCAGCACAAGTCCCAGGGCCTTGGCTGCACCGGTACTCGTGGGAACGATGTTCATCGCGGCGGCACGCGCACGCCTCAGGTCGCGGTGGGGCGCGTCCACCAGGTTTTGATCGCCCGTGTAGGCATGAATCGTCGTCATGAATCCAGAGACGATGCCGAATTGTTCGTCCAATACCTTGACCATCGGTGCAAGGCAGTTGGTGGTGCAGGACGCATTGGAGATGACTATGTGGTCCTTACGGAGGATGCCGTCGTTCACCCCCAGTACCACCGTCGCATCTACATCCCCTTTCGCAGGGGCGGTGATCAGAACCTTGCGGGCACCTGCCTGCACATGCATCAGGGCTTTTTCCTGGCTCGAAAAGACGCCTGTGGATTCCACTACGACATCGACGCCGAGTTCGCCCCAGCCCAGCTTGAGCGGATCCTTTTCGGAGCTTCCGATGATCCGCTTGCCATTCACGGTAATGCTCGTCTCGTCTGAGGTGACAGTGCCTTGGAACTTGCCATGCACCGTATCGTACTTCAGCAGGTGTGCCAGTGTGGCATTGTCGGTTAGATCGTTGATCTTGACGACCTCTATGTTCGGCTCGTCCATGAGGAGTCTGAAAACGAGACGCCCAATCCTCCCGAATCCGTTTATTCCTACCTTGATAACCATATTCTCAAACAAAATTTCAATGAAAAACCGATTGAACGGGTCAAAGTTAGGGCTATTGGAGCGAATTGCCAACCCTGAAGCTGCAGATCGTACCCCAGGTCACAGGCAATGGAATTGCCCATTTAGCCTGGAACAAACAGTATTTTTGAAGAAAAAGGATCGAGACGAAAAAAAATTTCATGGAAACTATTGACATTCGCAAAGCGATCACTAATTTTGTGACCCGTTCTTCGAAATATGTCTCGTTCGTCTAGTGGTTAGGACTCAAGATTTTCATTCTTGCAACAGGGGTTCGACTCCCCTACGGGATACTGGCACCAGTGATCAAGCGGCTACAGCCGCTTGATCCAAGGGGTCGGTATCACGTCGCCAAGGTTGGCACCACTATCCAGTGGAGAGACTAATTCGAAGAATTCCAAACGCCCAGCAGTCTTCAAAGAGCTGGGCGTTTTTTTTGCCTCTTTTTCTGGGGCTGTGTACTTTTCGGTAGCTCCATCCTGGCTTGAGCCACTGAGTGGAATTACCCCCGCCTTTACAACCATCTAACAGGAGAAACCAGGTGGAAAAATCGCGTGGCCCAACGTGCGGAGGTGATGGGGCATTCGTGGAATCCCGCGATGGGCATTGCACAGACCCCCCTGGCCAGCTTCATGTGCTACCTATCCTGGCCCGGCATTGGATGGTTCACTTTAGGAGCGGAGGTTCAGAACCTCAGTGGACGTTACGGTTTCCGCCGGGAGTGATGTTCTCGTCTCGGGGAGAGGGTGACCCGCTGCCGTTATACCTCAAGCCACCGAAGAGGTGGAGCCAGATCACCCTGGAGATTCTGGCGGTGAAGGGGATGGTCAGGAATGTGATTCCGAGCACCGCTCCGATGATCACCCAGGGCGATGCGGGATCGAACACGAGCCATGTGAACAAGCCCACGATGGTCAGTTGGGCGATGTTGAAGGCATAGTTCACATACATCGATCCGGTATAGAATCCTGGCTCCGGCATCAAGTTGGCCTTGCAGACAGGACATTCGAAGTGGATCTCCAGAAAGCGCAGGTGATTCCACGGCTCCGTGAATATCCTGCCCTGGCGACAAGAAGGGCACCGCGCAAGCAGCAATGCCTTTGCCAGTGTCGGCTGATCTTTATTCGTGGCTGTTTCCTGAATTCTTGGGGTCATATCGAGGCTCCAAACTTACTCCTATTCATGTCACCCGACCAAATGTAATGTCTGGCCGAACATTGGGAGCACTTGGCCGGGCTTTGATTCGAAAAAACCATGGCGCATGAACCATGTATCCCGGAGGAATTGTAATTTGGCATCGACCGTGGAAACAGGCAGGGCACAAATGAGGATCTTATGCAAGCGATGAACGAAAATATATACCAGGCAGTGGAAGCCCATCTCGGTTACTTGCTGGAGGAAGACCTCCTGAAGGAAATCGCGACAGTGGGGCAGCTGCGCCGCATCGGGGAAGGCCAAGTACTTATGCGCGTCGGGGAGGCATTCACGCATATGCCGATCCTCCTCCAGGGAGCGATCAAGGTCATGCGCATAGACAAGGAGGGGAATGAACTGCTGCTCTACTATCTGGAAAGCGGCGACACCTGTGCGATGTCGCTCAGCTGCTGCATGGGTAGCCGAAAGAGCAAGGTGCTCGCCATCGTGGAAGAAGATTCCACGCTGGTGATGATACCTGTCGCGTACATCAATCTATGGCTGACGAAGTATCAGAGTTGGAAGGCCTATATCTTCGATTCGATCAGGATCCGCATGGATGAGTTCGTGGAAACGATCGACAGCATCGCCTTCATGCGCATGGATGAGCGGTTGCTGAAGTACCTGCGGGACCGGGCGCGCGTCCTCGGCAAGACCCAGATCGAAACGACGCACCAGCAGATCGCAGACGACCTGCATACTTCCCGCGTGGTCGTCTCCAGGCTCATCAAACAGATGGAGAGGCAGGGACTGGTCAAGCTGGGGAGAAACCAGCTGGAGCTGCTCCATGCCTGACATGGCCGCGACCGCTGTGTCCCCGTGACGGTGTATTCATCCGCTTGGAGGGTTGAGGAGCACAAGACCTTTCACCAGGATGGGCGATGCGGGCGCAGGAGCACCCAGCCCGCAGCTTCGAATTCGGGCGGTGCTCCGCCACGAAGGCCCCCAGTCCCGTCCCATAGGAGGAAATGTCCTGGCCTTGGAAGCCCACGCTCAGGCGCAGCACGCTCTG
>JBJOPY010000104.1:0-15501 GCA_046050405.1 Bacteroidota bacterium
TGCTACACCATTCTGAATAGGCTGGTAGCAGTGCACTGGATGCTTCAGAGGCACCCCCAGCATCTGTACTGGGATTCTTCACCCTTATGGTCTTGCCGACTGGGATGATTTCGCTCAGAAACACGTTCTGGTCTCGCAGAAGTTGCCGCATATCAGCATCGACCACGATCTGACGCTCCTCGGGAACCCCCGCATTGTGGGAGCCCATCAGTTCCTCAAGGCTTTGCTGACCGTTACCGGTCAGGTACAGAGCTTTAGGAATGATTCCAGTCACGAGTTGGCCGCCGATGATCAGCAAATCCAAGTCTTCTCCCTCCGTCCGCTCCTCCAGGATCCAAGTCGCATAGTCTTCCCCAAAGGTGTCCAGATGGATTTCCAGATCCTCCAATTCCCTGACGCTGGCCAAGTTTCCGCGCCCTTCCGCAGAGAATGCGGGACGGCATGCATAGGTCCCGTCCTCTTGCCAGAAGTCACCAAGCAGCCACTGGAGTTCTGCTTTGCTTGTCGAGGCTTCGGTGAGTTTGAAGGATTTGCCCTTGGGAATGGGTATGCCCAGGCTTGCGAGTTGATGACGTGAGATGATGAGGTCATCGCAGATTGTAGCTCCCAAGTATGAATTGCTTCCAAGGGCACAGCCATCCAGAATGAGCTCGACCTGTCCATTCATGCGATAGGCCACGGCCTCTGTCTCCCAAATTGAGGAAAGGTCCTCGGTGGCGATTCCAAGTTCATTTGCAGCTTCTTCTAGGCGGAGATAATGTGGGGATTTCATAAATTAATCTGGACGATGGACGGTGAGAGAGGCAAGGAAAAGTATGAGCGGGTGGATCACCTAGCCAGTGGTGTCCTTTTTCGGGACTTCCGGGATCTGGATCAGTTGGACGGCGATGATGGAGGTGATGCAGTAGGCAGTGAAAAGGTAGAAACCGCTGTGCAATGTAGCCGATATCTGGTCGTTTGCCTTGATACTCAGGAAGGCAATGAATACGCCGACCACGAAGACATCCGCCATGCTCCATTTGCTGATGATGCCGACGAACTTGTGCATCCGGTAAGTCGCACCGGATGAGGATGACAATGCCACCAAGCACATGATCAGTGCCTTGGCAAGTGGGACAATCACACTGAAAAACAAGATCAAAAAAGCAACGAAGCCATGTCCATTTTCTGCAAGGTTGCCGATCGTGCCCACGATGCTTCGCGTCTCTTCCAGTACGGTTTGTTTGCCGAGTAGCGGAAGCACGAATGATGCCTCCAGTGTGAGCAGATCATTTATCAGGCCAGGAACCAGCAGCCCGATAGAAATGAGCAATAAAACAAACCCGATGAGATTTCTGGGTTTCAGTGACTTCATGCCGCGAAAATACTTGATGGCGATCGGAAAGCCAAAAGCGTGTTCATTTCTACACGAAAAACCAGATGCGGTGGCTGGTTACTGAATGTTCTCCCAGTTGAATTGACTGGGGGAAACGGTGCGGTAGCGGAATCCCTCCGGATTAAGAACACTTCGATTGGCATTGATCGCAAATATTATACAAAAACAGGGCAATCACCATTTCGGTGGTCACCCCGTCCTCATAGTAAACTGTGAGTAGGATCTATATTCTCAGTCTCGGGCCACTTCTTGCAATGACCTTTGCATTCCTTAAAAGCCTGAACTCGACACGGCGGTCGTTCTGCCGACCTGCAGCATTGGAATTGTCATCGGCAGGATCTTTCTCGTTTAATTCCTCGGCGGCGAGGGTAATGTTGGTGATGCCTTTGTTCCGAAGGTAATTATAGGCCGCCTTGGCGCGATTCTCGGAGAGCGTCTGGTTGTATTCCACCGACCCGGAGGCATCCGCATGACCCGCAATATCCATAGAAACATCAGGATGCTTGGATAGAAATTCAGCCATGATATCCAGTTGCTGCTTCGAGGATGGGCTCAGACTGGATTTTCCATAGTCGAAGTAAATGTTCGTGAATTCCAATGTACTTAAATCGGTAGCCAGTGCGCTGTCTTCATTGATTGCAGGGGCATCCCCAGCAGCATTCTCCTTATTCGATGTGCCGGTTGGGTTTAAGTGGACGATTGTTTCCGAGGCGGAAGTGGCATTCTTGGTGTCATCCACTTTCGCACCACCTTCTCCCTCCCCACTGGGAATCAGGTCGAAATTCAGCCCTTTAGGATTGTCAAACCCTGGTTTCCCCTTAGGCTTGGTATGATCCACAGGGATGGTGGTGATACCAGTCCGAAGTTTTTTGGAACTGGCTACGACTTCGTTGTCTTTGATGAGTCGCAATTCAGTTCGCCGATTGAATTGCCTGCCGGTGTCATTATCGTTCGAGTCCAGCGGACGGTTTTCACTGAAGTGGTCTATGGAGACTCTACCTGGGTCTATGCCATTCTGGATCAAGTAAGCTCTAGCACTCTTGGCACGTCGATCGGAAAGAGCCACGTTATAGTCATAGTTTCCGAACCAGTCCGTATGCGCCGATAACACGAGTTTTAGACTTGGATCTTGAGCCATCAGTTTGATGACTTTGTTCAACTCCTCCGCAGCATCGGGGCGAATGGAGTAGCTGTCGAAATCATAATAAATGTTCTGGATTTCGTCAGCCATTTTCTTGGCTTCAGGTTCAGGTTTAGAAAGTTTCATGTTTTTCTTCAAGGTAAGATCTTCATCCGTCAGCAATGGTGTCTCCACAGATTCAGTGGATGAGAAGTAGCCTTCTGCGCTGACTACTAGTGAGTAAGCCCGCTGAGGCTCAAGCATGAAGTAGTACCTGCTAGAATCTGTCCCTGTCATGACTGAGTCCAAGACTATTTGGGTTTCCGCATCCACTAGCTTCACCATAGCCTTCAGTGTATCAAGTGTTTGGGAGTCTTGAATTAAACCTGTGATTTCCACAATGTGAAAACGTCTCGGGTAGGGGTAGTAGGGGAACCGGATGTGGTAAATGTCTTTTTCACCATACCCGCCTTCCATGCCACTGGAGTAGTACCCATCCCTGCCGCTCTGTGACAATACGAAGTAAATATCGTCGTCGGGCGTATTGATCGGTGTCCCCATGTTCAAGGGTGTCAGCCAACTTCCTTCCACCGATGTGTCCGTTTGGGTGACGAAAATGTCGAATCCTCCCATGCTTTCCGGGCCATTGCTTGAATAGTAGAGTGTGACGCCGTCCGGATGGAAATAGGGAGCATCCTCGTCGAACGGTGTATTGATGCCTGGGCCTAGATTGATAGGATCACCCCACTTCCTGCCCTCTTTTTTCACCATATAGATGTCCCTGCCACCAAACCCGCCCGGGCGATCGCTGGTGAAGAACTGCACTGTACTGTCGGCGCTGAGGCAGATGCTGGCTTCATAATACTTGGAGTTTAGCGGATGCTCCACTATTCGCGGTTCTCTCCACTTTTTCCCCTCCTCATCGAATTTCGTCATGAAAAGGCCACCCGCCTTCTTGTGGCGGTAGATGTATAAGGTCTTTCCGTCGGCTGTCAATGAGATTGTCGCATCGTGGCCATTGGAGTTCACCGGCTTGCCGATGTTAGTGGCCTCTTCCCATTGCCCGTCCACCTTGTGTGTGATGTAGACGTCTTCGTCGTAGTATTCGATCTCAGGCTTGGCACCCAGGCAGTCTGGGCGTCGGGCGGTGAAGAGCAAGACACTATCATTTGCTGAGATCACGGGGCTGTGTTCTGCATACTCCGTGTTGATCTTTCTGCCCATGTTATCGATTCTCACCTGCTCAGCATCCGCCTGTTTGGAGAGTTTCTTTGCATACAGGCACTGGCTGATCCTGTTGTTGACCCAGATATATTCCGGACTGCCAGGTTCATAGCGTTCCAGGTCCTTCCGATATGCCTCCAGAGCACGATCGAAGTGGAGGTTGTAGTGCAGCGCCAGGCCATACCAGTAATAAAACTCTTGGTCAACGCGAGGATTGATCTTCTCCACTCGCTCGAAGTATGGCAACGCCTGATTTTTCTTATAGATATTGAACAGGCATTTACCCATCCAGTAGTTGTAGTAAGGATTGTTGGCGTCCTTGCTTAGCAATTCCTTAACGCTGGGAATGGCCTTGCCGTACTCTTCATAGCGAAGATGATCCTTCGCCACCTTCAGGGGACTTTTCGGCACTTTTTTGCCTCTACCGACTTGAGCGAAGGTAAGAGCAGGTGCGAGCAAGAGGATTACGAGGATTCTGAGATTCATAATAATACCAAGAGGTTAATTATTCATTATTCCAATGCTCACCAAGATGTTCAGCGGTGGAAAACGTGTACTTACCCACGTCTGTACCGACCGTGAACCTGCTTCAGTGAAGCCTGAATTCTCCATGTTGTGGATATGTGGATAATTTTCGGATGCAAGATACATTTTTTTTCGATTGTCAATGTTTTTTGCAAAAAAACTCTATTGCAAATGATTTTGGTGCATTTAGTAAGATGGTCAGCAAGCGTTTAAATGTGAATGATTCTAGAGGAACTTCGTATTTTTCATTCAGACACTCAGTTCCTGGAGCAATGTACAAGATTGTTGAAGTGAATGTATATAATGGTCTCTTTATCAAGAGATTAATAAAAATTAGGTGATCCATTATTGTTGATTTTGCGACAGATCAGGAGCAAAAAAATAAATGGATCCCAAGTCGTCCACTGGAATAAAATGTTGAATAAATGCCCGAGTGTAGTCTCAATTGGTCTTCCTCTGTGTGCTGAACGATGTTTCGAGGATTTTCAGTTCAGTCCTACGATTCAGCTGCTTGTTCTCCTTCGTGTCATTGGGAACCACGGGAGTCGATTCTCCGTAGCCTGTCGCGACCATCCGCTCACGATTGACTCCCTTTTCCACTAGGAAATCCACCACGCTCTGCGCTCGGTTCTGGGAAAGCACCTCATTGTGCTCTTCCGTCCCGTCAGAATCTGTATGTCCCCCGATTTCAATCTTCAGGGAAGGGTTTTCTTCCATGAGCATCAATAGCCGCTCCAGCTCGCCGATCGATTCCGGTCTCAGGGTAGCCTTGTCTACATCGTAGAAAAGGTTGTTCAGGACGATCCCGACGCCCACCTCGATCTTGTCCAATGCCACATCTTGCACGATCTCTTGAAATCCGTCTGATTTCTGAATGTTGATGTTCAATGATTTAAACAGGTATTCCTCACGTTCTACTCTAATTCCGTAGTTTCTCCCTGAAGGCAGTGAGACCAGATACCTCCCGGTCGCTGAGTTGGAGTTCAGAGTCGAGACGACGACGTTCCGGTCATTGTCGATGACTGTGATGGATGCTTCAAGGGGTTCAGCAGTTTTGGCATCACTCACGACACCTTTTAGAATGGTCAGCGCGTTTTTGACAACCACCACAGGTTTTAGGGTGTCCTCCACTTGGGTGATTACACTGGACTTTTCCTCGGCGATCTCAATCCGATAGATATCCTTTTCACCATAGCCACCTTCCTTGGCGGAGGCATAGTAGCCCCTCTTCTTGTCGGCGGAAAGCACGAAATAGATGTCATTGTCGGGTGTATTGATGGGGTAGCCAAGGTTCTGGGGTTCGGACCAGGTTCCATCGGGTTGCATCGTCGTCTGATAAATGTCGAAGCCTCCGAGGCATTCTGCTCTGCCGATACTTGAATAGTAGAGGGTGACCCCGTCGGGATGTATGAAGGGTGAGTCGTCCGCAAAAACCGTATTGATTTTGGATCCTAGGTTTTTAGGGGCACCCCATTTGTTGTTCGGTTGAAGTTCGCTCATGTAGATGTCTGTGTCACCGAATCCGCCGGGGCGGTCTGACGTGAAAAACATTCGTTTTCCATCGGAAGAGATGCTCACAGTCGTTTCATAGTTTTTAGAGTTCACGGGCTCCCCGACGGATCTGGGATCCGTCCATGTCTTCCCCTTGAGAGTGGATTCGAAGATGTCCCCTCCGGCAGGTGGATTGCGGTAAATGTAGAGATGCTGCCCGTCAGGCGACAGGGCGATAGAGGCATCCATTGCAGAGGAGTTGATCTCTTTGATGGGATGCGGGCTTCCCCACCCGTTCGCAACCTTTTCAGCAATGTAGATGTCCTCCAGGAGGCAGGAGGGATCCCCTTTGCAGCCGTTGTTGTCTGGCCTCACAGTAGTGTAAATCAGTACTGTTTCATCTGTGTCTATGATGGGGCTGTGCTCGGAGTACTGGGTATTGACCGGAGGCCCCAGATTGATGATTTTTGCCTGGACGGGATTGGCGATCATTTTCTTGGCATAGTTGCAGTGTGTGATTTCGCGTGCCATTTCCCCGTTTCTCGGGTCTTTTGCATCGACCTTCATCATCCCACGCTTGTACTGG
This sequence comes from Bacteroidota bacterium, assembly GCA_046050405.1. Taxonomy (GTDB): domain Bacteria; phylum Bacteroidota; class Bacteroidia; order J057; family JADKCL01; genus JADKCL01. The sequence continues at coordinate 6,322 of JBJOPY010000104.1, forward strand.
TCAATGGCTTCGTCAAAGCGAAGCAGATAGTGGAGGCATTTGGCATAGTAGTAGCTGAGCTCCGAATCCACTTCCTTGTCCATGGAATAGGCTTTCTCCAAGTGCGCAAGGGCTTGCTTTTTTTCATAGAGGTGGAACAGGCACTTCCCGAGCTGGAATTGGGAAAGTGGGTTGTTGGGGTTGTACTTGACAGCCTCCTTCAGGTAGGGGACCGCCAACTTATAGTCGTCATAGCCAAGTGCATTTTCCGCATTGGCAAGTGCTTTTTTTTCATTCTGTCCGAATGCGAACGTGGTTCCAACCCCGAGAACTATTGCCACTATAATAATTATTTTATTCATTATTAGCTTATTATATTGTAAAGGATAAAATTCACTTTAAGTAATTCATCACGTAAAGTTTGCTCCTCCCATTCCATCTCTTGGATGCATAATTGCTGTGTGGGCGGCAGGGCATTCTTCACGCCATTGCTTCGGATGTTCCTTTTGTCCATGAGGTTTCCTGAACCCGCCGTGAAGGCAGGGCACCACCGACCTGCATGGCCCGGTCGGTCGCCGGTATGTATCTTCAAGCATTCTTCCATTTACTGCCACGAAAAGATTCTGGCTAAATATAGCAACCGCTGTGCGATACTCATCGTGAAAAATGCAAAAAAGCGATTCACGTGAACCGCTTTTTTATCCAAAAGAGAATGGTCAAACAAAATGGGCTATCTCCGCTCCTTGATCCTAGCAGACTTGCCGGTAAGTTTACGGAGGTAGAAAATGCGCTTGCGACGAACGACACCGCGCTTGATGACTTCTACTTTGTCAATGTTGGGTGAGTTGACCGGAAAAATCCGTTCCACGCCGATATCGTTGGAAATCTTGCGAACGGTGAATGTCGCAGTTCCTCCTTTACCGACCCTCTGAATGCAAACACCTTGAAATTGCTGAATACGCTCCTTCGTACCCTCTTTGATACGAACGTGAACGTTCACTGTGTCTCCGGCGCCAAACGTGGGAAAGTCATCCCTGCGGAACTCCGCCTCTACCAATTTTAAAAGATCGTTCATCTTATTTGAAGCTTTTTGATCCTGTCCAGATTTAAAAATGAATGCAAATGTATACTTTTTTCCTCAGCTGCAATAGAATCATTCCGATTTTTCTCCATCCAAACACTATTCTCCGAGTAAATCGGGCCTTCTCTCTCTGGTCTTGTTCCATGCCTGCTCGTCTCTCCACTGGTCGATCTGCAGGTGATTCCCTGATAACAGCACTTTAGGAACGACATGCCCCTCGAAATCGGCTGGTTTTGTGTACATCGGGGCATCGAGCAGATTGCTCTGAAAGGAATCTGAAAGCGCAGAGGTCTCGTCGCCCAGGACACCAGGCAGCAGCCTCACAATTGCATCGGTCAGTACGATCGCTGCTATCTCTCCTCCCGTCAAGACGTAGTCGCCGATGGAAAGCTCCCGGGTGACGAATAGCTCGCGCACACGCTCGTCCACTCCCTTGTAGTGTCCACAAAGTAGGATGATGTTCTTGTAGAGGCTAAGGCTATTAACAACTTGTTGATTAATAACTTGCCCATCTGGAGTAAGGTAGATCACCGCATCATAGCTGCGCTCAGCCTTCAGTTTTCGGATGGCGGCTGCTATAGGAGCCACCATCAGGACCATCCCGGCTCCGCCTCCGTAGGGTGTATCATCGATGGTCCGATGCTTGTCCGTGGTGTAGTCCCGTAAGTCATGGACATGGATCTCACAGAGTCCCTTGTCCTGGGCTCGCTTCAGGATGCTGGTGTGGAGGGGGCCTGTCAACTGGCCGGGTACTCCTGAGATGATATCGATTCGCATGGCAGATAGATTATGAACCGGGGAATGAAAAAGCCGGGGACTCCCCGGCTTCCTCGATGCGATCTTAGCCGTCCTCAGTCGGCTTCGTTGCCACCCGTGGCATGCTCCACCAGCACGATTACCTTGTTGTTCAGAACTTCCACGACGCCTCCCTCGGCTTGGTACTCGATCTCAGCATTGGAGGTCTTCACTTTGATCGGGCCTTTTTCCAGGGTCGAGACGATCGCGGCGTGTCCATTCAGTACCTGAAACTGGCCTTCAGTACCCTGAACGGTGACCGAAATGACCTCAGCCGAAAAGACCTTTTTTTCTGGTGTGATGATGTCCAGGTGCATAGAATTCAATTGTTGATGGCAGCCAATTCCTTTTCGCCAGCTTCGATGGCTTCCTCGATGCTTCCCTTCAGGTAAAATGCCTTCTCCGGCAAATGGTCGAGCTTGCCATCGATGATCATGTTGAAGCCTTTGATGCTGTCCTGGATGTTCACGAATTTCCCTTTCAAACCAGTGAACTGCTCCGCCACGAAAAATGGCTGGCTGAGGAAGCGCTGCACCTTGCGTGCACGGCTCACCGTGAGCTTGTCTTCCTCGGAGAGCTCGTCCATGCCCAGGATCGCGATGATGTCCTGCAGATCTTTGTACTTCTGCAAGATCCCTATCACCCTGCTGGTGCACTGATAGTGCACCTCGCCGACAATTTCCGGGGAAAGCACCTTGGAAGTGGAGGTCAGCGGATCCACGGCAGGGTAAATGCCGAGCGCCGAAAGCGGGCGTGAAAGCTCGGTGGTCGCATCCAAGTGGGCGAAGGTCGTCGCAGGTGCGGGATCCGTGTAGTCGTCCGCTGGAACATACACAGCCTGGATCGACGTGATCGAACCACGACGGGTGGAGGTGATTCTCTCCTGCATGGCACCCATCTCGGAGGCCAAGGTGGGTTGATAACCCACCGCCGAAGGCATGCGGCCAAGGAGGGCGGAAACTTCCGAGCCCGCCTGCGTGAAGCGGAAGATGTTGTCAATGAAGAAGAGGACATCGCGACCCCCAGACTTCTCGTCGCCATCGCGGAAGTACTCCGCAATGGAGAGCCCTGCAAGCGCCACCCGTGCACGCGCACCAGGAGGCTCATTCATTTGCCCAAACACCAGGGTCACTTGGGATTCCAGCATTTCCTCCATGTCCACGGAGGCGAGATCCCATCCGCCTTCCGACATGCTGTGGTGGAACTTCTTGCCATACCGGATCACATTGGACTCGATCATCTCTCTCAAAAGGTCGTTGCCCTCCCGAGTGCGCTCGCCTACGCCGGCGAACACTGACAAGCCAGAGTGTGCCTTGGCGATATTGTTGATGAGTTCCTGGATCAAAACAGTTTTGCCTACACCTGCACCGCCGAAGAGTCCGATCTTGCCGCCCTTGAGGTAGGGTGCGATCAAATCGATCACCTTGATGCCGGTGTAGAGGATTTCGGCTTCTGTGCTCAGCTCCTCGAACTTGGGCGCGGAGCGGTGGATCGGGTAGCCTTTCGGGGATTTTGGTTGCGCCAGTCCATCGATGGCGGTTCCGACCACGTTGAAAAGGCGGCCTTTGATCCCTTCCCCCGTTGGCATTTCGATCGTATGCCCCAGGTCGATCACCTCCATCCCACGCTCGAGACCGTCCGTGGAATCCATGGAGATGGTGCGCACCTTGTTTTCACCCAGATGCTGCTGCACCTCTAGGTAAAGCACGGAGCCGTCGCGACGGTTAATGATCAATGCATCCAAGATCTTGGGAAGTTTGATACCTTCCCCGCTGAATTCAACGTCCACGACCGGGCCGATGACCTGCGAAACTTTTCCTTTATTCTGTGCCATTGGCGATGAGTAATGTATTTCTTATTGAAAATCGGTGGCAAAGTTAGAAATGCTATCGGGAATAACCAATGGTAGAAATGGAAATTGTTCACAAGTGTTTTGTTAATAAGTGACCCCTGTTCCTAGCTTCGTGGATGCCGTTCAAGCCACGACATCCCACATCATGCCTCATTCCTCTGGAATGCTCCTCGCTTCGGACGACATCCCCGAAGGCTGACCGGATGCATGCTCGATATTGTCTCGCATCTTGCTCCATCTGATCCGGGACATTGCCGAGTGTCTGGTCAGTTTCTTGAAGGTCGGCTCGGTCAGGCTGCTCCATTGTTCCAATCCATAATCCAGTAGATGGGCCAATGGCTGAAAATTTCCACATTCTGGTGTCGCGAACGAATTCCAGGGGCAGACTTGTTGACAAATGTCACAGCCGTAGGCCCATCCTTCAGTGTGCGTGCGGAGCTCAGGTGGCATGTTTTCCCGCAGCTCGATGGTAAGGTAGCTGATGCACTGACGGCTGTCGATCCGGTACGGCGCCAGTGCTCCTGTGGGGCAGGCATCGATACATTTGGTGCAGGTGCCGCAGTAGTCCTTCATCGGGCCATCGTAGTCCAGCTCCAAGTCCAGGATGATCTCCCCGATGAAGTACCACGAGCCCATCTTCGGGTGGATGAGATTCGTATTCTTGCCGATCCAACCCAACCCGCCACGCATCGCCCAAGCCTTGTCCATCACGGGTGCCGAGTCTGTGAACACCCGTGCATTGACCTCACCGATGCTTTCCTGCATCCACTCCAGTACGCGATACAGCTTGCGTTTGATCACCTTGTGATAGTCTTCTCCCCATGCATAGGTGGAGATCTTGGGTGCATCGGCAGGTTGCCGGTTTTCCGGTGCAGGAAAGTAATTGAGCAGTACGCTGATCACGGATCTGGCTCCTTCTACCAGCAGTCTAGGGTCTACGCGTTTGTCGAAGTTGTCCTCCATCCATCGCATCGTTCCATGTCTGCCCTCCTTCAGCCATTGCTCCAGGTCCCGGGCTTCCTTTTCCAGAAAGTCCGCCTTCGATATTCCCACTAGGTCGAAGCCTTGTTGCCTCAGTTGATGTTTGATCTCTTGGGTTAGTGTTGTCGCTTCCATGATGCTGCTTCGGGAGTGATGCCGGAAACACTGTCGGCGTAACGGGTGCCGAGACACTCACGGGATTTAAGAGGGATTCCACGTGGGACACCGCGCAATGATTCCGCACGGAAGCGGATACAATCGCCCCGAAAGGTTCCTTTCTGTCGACGATGGACTGACAGTGATCCTCTCCGCCGCCCTGGAAGGACACAGAGAGTGCTTGCAGGGTGGGTATGGATGCTGCATTTCATCTTTATCATTGGCGGAAGTCTCATGTCATTCGACATGAGGGGGCGTATCCATTAGAAGAAAAGGGTTCCTTGTTCGCCATCGGGAAGGATGTCGAAATGTTTGAAGGCCCGCTCTGTGGCCATTCGGCCACGGGCAGTCCGCTTCAAGAATCCTTCCATGATCAGGTAGGGTTCATAGACCTCTTCGATGGTTTCCGCTTCCTCGCCGACTGCGGTCGCGATGGTTCCTATGCCGACTGGCCCACCCTTGAATTTCTCAATGATGGAGCGCAGAATTTTGTTGTCCATGTCGTCTAGGCCAGCTTCATCTACATCCAATGCGTTCAGCGCGAATTTAGCGATCTCCATGGTGATGGTCCCATTGCCCTTGACCATCGCAAAGTCTCGTGTTCGGCGCAGCAGGCGATTGGCGATTCTGGGCGTCCCTCGGCTGCGCCTTGCGATTTCCAAGGACGCCTCCTTCTCGATGGAAACCCCAAGCACCTGTGCAGAGCGGCGAATGATCTTGGCGAGGGTGGTGGCATCGTAGTACTCCAGCCTGAAGTTGATCCCGAATCGCGCCAATAGCGGTGCTGTGAGCAGGCCTGTACGTGTCGTGGCTCCCACCAGAGTAAACGGGTTGAGGGAAATCTCCACACTTCGGGCATTGGGACCCGCCTCTATCATGATGTCGATCTTGAAGTCTTCCATCGCGGAGTAGAGGTATTCTTCTACGATGGGACTCAATCGGTGGATTTCATCGATGAACAGCACATCTCTTGGTTCGAGGTTGGTGAGGACACCCGCAAGGTCGCCGGGTTTTTCCAAGATGGGGCCTGAGGTCGCCTTGATGCTGGATCCCAGCTCGTTGGCGATAATGTAGCAGAGGGTGGTCTTGCCCAGGCCGGGCGGCCCATGCAGGATGACATGGTCCAGCGCGTCACCACGCATCGCAGCAGCCTTGACGAAGATTTGCAGATTCTCCACCAGTTTGGGCTGTCCTGTGAACTCTTCGAATCGCTTCGGTCGCAAGACGATTTCTTCGTCCTTGTCGTATTCACTGCCGGCATCCAGGATGGAGTCTTTCATCACATTAGTTTTCCTTTCACAAGTATAGGGACCATTGGGCAAATTGAGACTGAAAATTGCAGAGGCTTGCTCACTGGCATGGATCGCCAATCCATGCTCGCTGAAGGGCAAGTCCACGGATAGACACGCTGAAAAAGAAATCGCGCTCGGGCAATGTCTTGAAAATGTTCATATTTGTACCTCTTAAACTATAGGGTTCAAGTATGGCATTGATCGCTTCTATTTCAGGCATCAGGGGCACCATCGGGGGGGAGAGTGAGAGGAACCTCACGCCGATCGATATCGTGGAATTCACTTCGGCATTCGGAATGTGGATGACCACGAAATCGGACTCCTACAAGGTGGTGATCGGCAGAGATGCCCGTGAATCGGGTGAACTGTTGGAGAACCTCGTGAAGGGAACCCTTGTCGCCATGGGATTTGAAGTGATCAATCTGGGGCTGAGTACGACACCCACGGTGGAGATCGCTGTGACAGAATTCGCCGCCGCAGGAGGGATCGTCCTGACTGCCAGTCATAACCCGCGTGAATGGAATGCACTGAAGCTCCTGAACCACAAGGGAGAATTTGTCACCAAGAAAGGAGGGAATGACATCCAGGAGATTGTCAGGAACGGGTACTTCTCCTTTTCCACCATTGATCGTATCGGCAAGGTCACGGAGGTTCGTGATTTTGAGGACGTTCATATCCAGAAGATTCTTGCCCTGCCGTATATCGATGCCTTTGCGGTCAAGGCGGCCGGGCTGCGTGTCCTGGTGGATGGTATCAACAGCAGTGGGGGAGTGGTGGTTCCCAAGCTTCTGCATGCACTGGGCATCTCGGAGATCGTGGAGGTGAATTGTGAGCCGACCGGAAGATTTGCACATCTTCCGGAGCCACTGGGAGAGAACCTGCAGGAAACCTGCGCAGCGATCAGGGCGCACGGATGCGACCTCGGGATAGTCGTCGATCCAGACGTGGATCGTCTGGTGCTGATCGATGAGAAGGGGGAACTGTTCGGGGAAGAATACACCTTGGTGGCCGTCGCTGACTACATACTCCGTCAGAAGAAGGGGGTGGTGGTCTCCAACTTGTCCAGCAGCCGGGCATTGAAGGATCTTGCGGAGCGCCATGGCTGTTCATACTTTTCTTCTGCGGTCGGTGAGGTCCATGTCACGGAAATCATGAAGCGCAAGGATGCCGTTATCGGAGGAGAGGGGAACGGCGGAGTGATCTTGCCCGATCTCCACTATGGACGGGACGCATTGGTGGGTATCGCACTGTTTGTCACCCACCTGGTGAAATCCCGCAAATCATGCTCCGAATTGCGGGCGACCTATCCGAACTACTTCATGTCCAAGCAGAAAGCCAGCATCAATCCATCGGTTGATTTCCAATTGGTCCTGGATCATCTGGAAGCCAAGTACAGCGGGGAGGAAGTCAACAATCTCGATGGCCTCAAGATCGATTTCCCTGACTCTTGGGTTCATATCCGCAGGTCTAACACAGAGTCCATCATTCGAATCTACGCAGAGGCAAAATCCCAGGATAAGGCTGATCGGCTTGCGGACAGCTTCAGGTCTGAAATCGTTTCTATAGCCGATCATTCCCTAAAGCAATGAATAGGATTTACCTGGACAATGCGGCGAGTACGCCCTTGGATAGAGATGTGCTCGCATTGATGGTGGAGACATTGGAAAATTGCGTAGGAAATCCCTCCTCCGTGCACTATCATGGAAGACAACAGCGAACGCTCATCGAGCGGGCACGCAAGGAGATCGCCGAAGCGGTCGGTGCGGCTCCTTCGGAAATATTCTTTACCAGCGGAGGAACCGAGGCGGATAACATTGCCATCAAATGCAGTGTGGATGCCAATGGAATCGGGCAGGTGATCACTACGGCCATTGAGCACCATGCAGTTACCCACTCGGTGTCGGTCGTGGAAAGGCAAGGCGTGTCGGTTACGTGGCTGTCTGTGGATCGTGAAGGCTTCCCCGATTTGAACCAGCTCGAAGATCGGCTCAAGCGAGGTCCGAGGGCACTGGTCAGCCTCATGCATGCGAACAATGAACTCGGGACATTGATTGACTTGGCGGAGGTTTCCCGCCTATGCGATCGTTATGGGGCGCTCTGTCATAGTGATACCGTGCAGACGATGGGACACGTTGCCTACCAGCTGAATGAGTTGCCCATCCATTTCGTGACGGCCTCGGCGCATAAGCTCTATGGCCCTAAAGGGATTGGCTTCCTCTATGTCAAGTCTGGCACGAGGATTCCTCCTCTGATCTGTGGTGGCTCGCAGGAACGCAACATGCGGGCGGGAACCGAGAACGTGGCCGGAATCGTGGCAATGGCCCTGGCAATGAAAAAATGCTACGGAAACCTGGAAGCTAAAAATGAGCATCTCTGGCAACTGAAGGAGCACATGAAGGCAGGACTGCTCCAGATGATCCCTGGCATCAGCTTTAACGGCGCGACCGAGCGGGGAAAGTCCATCCCCACGGTGCTGAACGTCGCCTTTCCTTCAGACGAAGAAGAATCCATGTTGCTCTTCCATCTAGACATCAGCGGAATCAGCGCCTCGGGTGGATCTGCCTGTACAAGCGGAAGTGTGAAGGGCAGCCATGTACTGCACGCGCTTGGTTGCAGTGCTGCCCGCTCCGCAAACAGCGTTCGATTCAGTTTCGGAATCCAAAATACAATTGATGAGATCGACGAGGCTCTTCACAAAATCGCCAGCCTCAGCAACGTGACGGTTCAGGGAGCGTCTCATCAATAGATACTGTGGCTCTTAATGGATGGAAAACTCTTCCCTGATGGGCGGGCGATGAAGGGAGGGCATTTTTGACACAACGATCTGAATTCTTATTGTGAAAGATGGATGAGGCATTCCTTGGCTCATCCATACTTTCCTAATCCTGTTGATAGTGGGTTGTAGGTCTCTTCTTCGCCAATAGGGGATTGGTTCGGTCCATTGCGTATCACGCTCGTATCATCGCGTATCACGGATGTTGCAGGATTCCGTATCACTCTCGTATAATTGCGTATCATAGCGTATCATTGAGTATCATTGATTA
>JBJOPY010000105.1:0-4727 GCA_046050405.1 Bacteroidota bacterium
CCTCAAATGGCTCCACGCGGTACTCCAGCGAATGCCGGACCACCCCGTCAACAGGCTCCAAGAACTCCTCCCACTGCAAAAAAACTGGCCCGACCTATACGGGGTTTAGCGGGTGGATACATTTATGGCGCCGGGCGGATCGGGGAATACCGCCCCGGCCGGGTCATCGCGGCGCACAGGGGCCTCCCCGGGGGCTCGGGGGCCGGCACGCCCCCGGCGGGCGGCGGCAGTGCCTCCATCCTGAAGGAAGGGCAAGCCCGCGAATGAGCTACCCCGCCATTAACAGCACTGAGCTTGGATGCGTTACAATTGTACATTGTCCGCTTGACGAACACAAAGGAATGGTAGCCAAAGTAAAGGAAGGAAGTAACAAAATACAGCAGCTGCAAGTCTCTCTTGAAAAGGAAATCGAGAAGCACAAGGAATGCCGAAGCACCCTGGTCAACAGTGCCGTGACGGGTAAAATCAAAGTCTGTTAGCCCATGAGGAGCCGGACCTCCTGCGATCCGCCCAGGGACATCCAAGCAAGCTCAACCACCGGCCCAGAAAAAAACGAAGGTTCAGAACCCCGAATGCGGTATTTTTACGATGGTGCGGCACTTTAAGCGTGAACTCGGCTTTGATCTTACCTCTATACCCTGCGATGCAACCTGCGAAAACTGGCATTCTTCTCGTCAATCTCGGTACCCCTGACAGTCCGTCAACCGCGGACGTTCGCAAATACCTCGTCGAATTCCTCACCGATGGCCGCGTGATCGACATCCCTGCGTTCCAGCGCAACCTGCTCGTCCGTGGGATCATCGGCCCTTTCAGGGCTCCGAAATCGGCCAAGAGCTACAAGGCCATCTGGACACAGGAAGGGTCGCCGTTGATGTCCATATCCGTGCGATTGCGCGCGCTGGTGGCTGCGGCCCTGGGGGATGCCTACCAGGTCGAGTTGGCGATGCGCTACCAGAACCCCTCCATTGCCAGTCAGCTGGAGAAATTCAAGGGGCAGCCGCTACGAAGGCTGCGGATCGTGCCGCTGTTTCCGCAGTATGCCTCGGCCACCACCGGCTCGGTTCATCAGGAGGTCATGCGCATCGTCTCGCGGTGGCAAGTGATTCCCGAGATCGAGTTTGTGAATAGCTATCCGACCGACGCCGGGATGATTGCAGCATTTGCGGAATTGGGGCGGAAGCATGGCGTGGAGACGTTTGACCATGTTTTGATGAGTTTTCATGGATTGCCCGAGCGGCAATTGGTGAAGGCGGATGCCCACCACCACTGTTTGAAGACCGAGGGATGCTGCACGGTATGGGAGGGGAAAAACCATTCTTGCTATGGCGCACAATGCCATGCGACGGCGGCTGCACTGGCCCATGAATTGGGGCTGCAACATGGCGGATATACCGTGTGCTTTCAGTCCCGTCTAGGCAAGACCCCCTGGAAGCAGCCCTACACCAGCGATGTGATCGAGCGATTGGCAGGTGAGGGGAAGAAACGGGTGCTGGTGTTTTGTCCTGCATTCGTGGCGGATTGCCTGGAGACGATCTTCGAGATCGGCGTGGAGTACCACGAGGAGTTCCAGAAAATGGGAGGGAAGGAGCTGGTGCTCGTGGAGGGGCTGAATACGAATGCGGCATGGGTAAGCGCCCTGGCGCGAATATGCCGGGGTCAGCAGGCTGAGCGATTGCCTTGATTCCACGAAAACGAAGGGATCCCGCTCGCTACAACCTTCCCATATCACCCTGAAAAGAATCGGCGAGTTGTTCGCGGCCATGTTCACCCTGGAGCGGTGCACTCCAATTGACGAACGGATGCTTCTCGGGCAGGCCTTATTTCTGAACGTTGCCCTTGCTCAGGGCACTGTACTCCATCAAATAGGCCTTGACGAAGAGGTCGATCTCCCCGTCCAGAACCGCCTGTGTATTGCTGGTTTCCGCTCCAGTGCGTACGTCCTTCACCAGCTTGTAGGGCTGCAAGACATAGTTGCGGATTTGCGAACCCCACTCGACGCGAAGCTTGGAACCCTCGATGGCATCGCGCACTGCATTTTGCTTCTCCATCTCAATCTGGTACAGGCGGCTTTTCAGCAGCTGGATGGCCTTCTCCTTGTTCAGTAGCTGGCTCCTTTCCTGCTGGCACTCCACGACGATGCCGGAAGGGGCATGGTGCAGCCGCACTGCCGTCTCCACCTTGTTCACGTTCTGGCCGCCCTTGCCGCCCGACCGGTAGGTATCCCAGCGGATGTCGGAGGGATTCACATCGATCTTGATGGTATCGTCGATCTGGGGATAGACATACACCGAGACAAAGGAGGTATGCCGGCGGGCATTGCTGTCAAAGGGTGAGATGCGAACCAGGCGATGGACGCCGTTTTCGCTCTTCAGGTGCCCGTAGGCAAACGGGCCGGAGAACTCGATGGTGGCACTCCGGATTCCAGCGACATCGCCATCCTTTTCATCGACGATCGTCGTCTTGTAGCCCATGCGGTCCGCGTAGCGGAGGTACATCCTGAAGAGCATGCTCGCCCAGTCGTCGCTCTCGGTGCCTCCGGCCCCGGAATTGATCTCCATGACGCAGTCCATGTTGTCCTGCGGCCCGGAAAGCATGTTCTTGAACTCCAGCTCCTCGATGGATTCCGTCGCGAGCTGGAAGGCTTGCGCTACATCCTCCTCGGTGGCTTCGTCCTCTTTCCAGAAGTCAAACAGCACTTCGAGGTCATCGATCTTCGTCTCGGCATCCTTGAAGCCTTCCGTCCAGATTTTCAGGATCTTGGTTTCACGCAGGATGCGCTCCGCCTCGGCAGGGTTGTTCCAGAAATTGGGGGAGAGTGCCTGGTTTTCTTTGTCTTCGATCAGGGATAGCTTGTGATCGACGTCAAAGATACCCCCTCAGCGCTTCCTTCCGCGCTGTCAAATCCTTAAGTTGTTCTGCAGTCATTTCGTCAAGTATTAATTGATTCACAAAGATAGGGAGGAATCCGCAGGCGAAGGGGAGAAAAATGATGGGGTCGGCATAGGAACCCTGAACGGCGAAACCTTGGTCCTCGGCTCCACCCTGTGAAACATGCCTGAAGGCTTCATGTCAGGTTCATCGGAGTACGTCTGCCTTTCCACTCATCCTCGCACGCCGTGGCCAATGGGCGGCTCAATGGCTCAATAGACCGTATCAGGCCTCCAAGCGTCCTCGAAATGCTGGATCTCGGGGTGTTCGGGGTTGTCCAGTGCCACCGAGATGACATCGAAAACGGCAGGAATGTTGTGCAACTGCCTTTCCCAGCAGTAAAACTGGGCCACTTTGGCCATGTTCCTCAGCTTGGAGTCCTTGACAGCGTCCTCGGGCTTCACGATGCGGGTATTCTGCAAGGTCTTGACTTCCACGAAATGCAATTCGGCCGTGGCTGCGGGGTTGGAGGGGTTTTCCCAGTAGGCCACGATGTCCACTTCGCAGTGTTCAGCCTTGTAATTCCGGTCAAATACGCGAAATCCCTGCGATTCAAGCCATTCGCAGGCTAGATCCTCCCCGGTCGTCCCGATATCGTTGTGTTGCGCCATGATGTGTGGGGTTGAAACTACGATGGCGGAAAATTACGGGGTTTTCAGGGAAACTGTTTGCACGGAATCTGATCCGTTTCATTGCCACACCTCTCGGCCCTTCATATTCTTGGGTCGCGTTTTTTGATGACGAATCCACGGGGCATCTGGAAATTCTCTGCATCCAGTGTCTTCGCCTTGACACTGATCAAATCCAGCTCTGTGGTCAGGGTGGGCGTTTTCAGGACTTTGCGAAGCGGGATGCGTCCATCCAGCCCGATGGTTAGGAAGTCTGCCTTGGCATCCGTCTTCCCTTGGTAGAGCACAGGGTCCACGCGGTAGCGGTCGCTCACGTAGTAATAGATTTTCTCTTGCGTCTGCGGCTTTTCCACGAGGAATTCCTTGCAGGCGATCCCTTTGACATTCACCACCTCGCCAGTCGCGGTGGCGGACGGGTTGGTTTTCACGGTGTCCAAGTAGTAGGTATTCTTGAAGGCCCTCCTGTTGGCGGCGTCGATGATGTAGGTTTCGTTGCTGTCCGAGAGGAAGAGCATGGTGCGGGGGATGCGGCCTCCTGAAAGGCTGACGATATAGTTGGGGCCTTTGATGTGCAGGTCCATCTTCTTGGGAGGCTCATCCACCAGAAGCGCTGGTGCATCCTTGCCAGACAAGCGGATGGTGTAGGAAACAGATCCCTCGAAGCTCTGTGCGGCCACGGGCAGCACCATCGTCGGTACAGAGATTGCCAACCAGAGAAGCGACTGAACGAGAAAGGAAATGCGATCTTTCATACCATTCCAAAACCAAGTTGATACATCTAGCGGCGCGCATGGAGGCGTTCCTTTCCGCAGGGCCGGCTCCTCATCGCATCTTATCCCCCAAAGATAGTGCCATTCTACAAGCCTGCGAAACAAATCCTATCGTCCCTTCCCGTCAACCCTCATGCGACGGCAGGCCGCTATGTTCCCCCATTCCCCGCAGTCCATGCGATGCTGCCACCCGGGCATCACCAGACGATCTCCTCCTTGTTCAGGAAGGCCGAGATCCCCCGCTTGCAGTCGTCGCTTCCACGTGCCCTGGCATTCATGCGGGCGGCAAAGGCCAGTGCTTCACCGATGGGAAACTGCTGCACGTCACCGATCATCTTCTTGGTGATGCCCATGGATTGGCCGCTGTTCTGGGTGCAAAGCCGGGCAGCAAAGGCCTTCA
>JBJOPY010000106.1:0-11053 GCA_046050405.1 Bacteroidota bacterium
TCGAGCTGCCCTTGCCAACAACGATTCTTTTGAGTTCGCCACGCTCATCCGCAGAGAGCGTCACACGGTATTTTATTTGACACATCTGCAAAGATCAAGACTTTTCTCATGATCACATCGCCCACAATCCCCAGCCTCGTTCGGGATTACCGGCAGAAATGTCCACAAAAGTTGAAGCTATGTTCTTAGGCTTGACGCGACACTAGCACCTCGTCGAAGCAATCACAAGGCGTGGTCAGCGCATCGTTCGCCGAACATCGCAACCACTCCCCGGGCTAAATCCGTGCACAGTCTGGCTCCACCCCCTACCCGACAGGTATTACAAGGAGAGTTAGCTTGCCGTACAATCCCATCATGCCTTAAATGTCTGACCGGGAGGGCTCATCGGTCACCTCTTCCTTCTTGCGATGCTTAAGGTAGTTGACCAGGGCAGCCAGCGCGTAAATGATCACCGCGAAGGTAATGTAAAGGTCAGCGACATTGAAAATGCCCGTTCCTGCAAAGCCGAAATGCATGTGCATGAAATCCACTACTTTGCCAGCAATCACACGGTCGATGATATTACCAATGCCGCCTGCGGCGATCAAGGAAAAAACGACCGCTTCGAGCATGCGTACCTTCTCCGACCGCAGGAAGTACACGAGTACACCGAGCAATAACAGGCCTGGAAAGATCGTCAGCAATATCAATCGCACAGTGGGATCCCAGTCCGCACCCATGCTCAGGAAGGCACCATCGTTGTAGATGTGGTACCAACTGAAAAAGGCATTTGGATTCCAAGGACATTCTCCCTCCGCGTGATAGTCATAGGTGCTGAATTCTCGATTGCACAAGGGGCCAAGGAAAACGTTGGCCAAGTGCTTGGTGTACTGGTCGAGTCCGACTCCGAGCACGATGATGAGAATGAAGAGGAGGTATTTCTTGCCCTTTGACATCATGGGCGAAGGTCGTGGGTTTTGATGGAAATTGCAATGGATTCGCACTCAAGTCCTGGATCCTTATCGCAGGGGAAGCACAACGACGCGTAATTCTGAATGAATCTCTCCCAAGCGGGGCGGACAGGAAGTGCAGTGTATGGAACGAATGACGATCACGCACAAGACACCACATAAGGACTTCCTCAGAACTCTTCGGTGACGCTGCCTAGTCTTTCCGAAACAGCAAGCGAGTGGTTTACCCTGCGTTCGCCAAGGCCTCTGCTCCAGCGACGATTTCCAAGATTTCCTTGGTGATCGCCGCTTGGCGTGCCTGATTGTAAGCCAACTTGAGCTGCTTGATGAGTTCCTCGGCATTGGTGGTTGCATTGTCCATCGCGACCATCCTTGCCCCATGTTCGCCGGCATTGCTTTCCAGGACGGCCTTGTAAAAGCGGGTGCGCAGATTCTTCGGGATCAATTCTTTCAGAATATCAGCCTTGTTGGGCTCGAAGATGTATTCCGTGGCAACCGCAGAATCAGGAGCAGTCGGCGTGGCTTTGATTGGCAGGAACTGCTCGCTCTTGGGGGTTTGCGACATGACGTTCCTGAACTCATTGAAGACGAGCTCCACCCGGTTCCACTTTCCCTCCAAGAAGCCGTCCATGACCGTCGTCGCAATTGCATTCACTGTATCAAAGCTCAGGTTGGCAAAAGCGTCATTGTTCTCTCCGAAGAGCAAAAATCCACGCTTCTTGAAGTATTCATATGCCTTCTTGCCAATTGCCAGTACGGTCACATTCCCTGCGGCCAACTGGGAAGCATAGACGGTCCTGGCCAATTCAGAAGCGGCCTTGTTCACGTTGGTGTTGAAGGCTCCGCAAAGTCCACGGTTGGAAGTCACGACGACCAGCAAAACCTTCTCCGGTGTTTGCTCCTTGGTGAACGGACTGTCGAGATTGTCCGATGCATCCGCGGCGAGGTTGCCCATGATCTCCCCGAGCTTCTGGGCATAGGGGCGTAACTGCACGATCGCATCCTGGGCACGCTTCAGCTTGGCGGCGGCCACCATTTTCATGGCGCGCGTAAGCTGCTGGGTACTTTTGACGCTCTTAATCCGCTCCCGTAATTCTTTTGTATTCGCCATTTCGGCCCGCAGTTATTGGGGTATCAATTCTTGAAATTGGCCGCGATGTCCCGGGCAGTCTCAGTGAGTGCCTTTTCGACCTCCGGCTTCGTCACATCCCCACCCTTCTTGGCCAGTTCTTCCAACACATCCTTATGATTGATGCGCAGATCTTCGATGTAGGAACGCTCGAACTCCTTGATCCGATGGACAGGAACGGAATCCAAGAGGCCTTTGGTGCCAGCGAAGATGATCGCGATTTGCTCCTCCACGGGAATCGGGCTGAGCTGCTTTTGCTTCAAAATCTCCACAAGACGCTTGCCGCGCTCAAGCTGGGCCATGGTGCTCTTGTCAAGGTCCGAACCAAACTTCGAGAACGCTTCCAGCTCCCTGTACTGAGCAAGGTCGAGTTTCAAGGTTCCTGCGATCTTCTTCATCGGCTTGATCTGTGCCGAACCACCGACGCGGCTCACGGAGATACCGACGTTGATCGCCGGACGCACCCCAGAGTTGAAGAGGCTGGACTCGAGGAAGATCTGACCGTCAGTGATGGAGATCACATTGGTGGGGATGTAAGCGGAGACGTCACCGGCTTGAGTCTCGATGATCGGAAGCGCGGTCAGCGAACCTCCGCCCTTCACGAACTTCTTGAAGTTCTCAGGAAGGTCGTTCATCTCTGCCGCAATCTGATCGTTCTCGATGATCTTGGCGGCACGCTCCAGCAAGCGGCTGTGCAGGTAGAATACGTCCCCTGGGTAAGCCTCGCGACCGGGGGGGCGACGGAGCAGCAGGGAAACCTCACGGTAGGCGACAGCCTGCTTGCTGAGGTCGTCAAAGATCACCAGTGCATGGCGGCCTGAATCACGGAAAAACTCTCCAATGGCTGCACCCGCAAACGGCGCGAAGTACTGCAATGGTGCAGGAGACGAAGCCGGAGCCGCGACCACGACCGTGTAGTCCATCGCTCCTGCCTTCTCCAGTGCCTTCACCACCTGAGCGATCGTGGAACCTTTCTGGCCACAAGCGACATAGATGCAGAAGACAGGCTCCCCCTTGTCATAGAATTCCTTCTGGTTCACGATGGTGTCAATGGCGACAGCGGTCTTGCCCGTCTGGCGGTCACCGATGATCAGCTCCCGCTGGCCGCGACCGATCGGAATCATGGAGTCAATGGCCTTCAACCCCGTCTGCAATGGCTGCGCCACGGGCTGACGGTAGATCACACCCGGAGCCTTCCTTTCGAATGGGGAGTCAAAAAACTCACCTCCCATGGGGCCCTTGCCGTCAATGGGCTCGCCCAACGGATTGATGACCCGGCCAATCAAGCCATCCCCTACTGGCAAGGAGGCGATGCGACCCGTGCGCTTCACGGTGTCGCCCTCCATGATGCCACCACTTTCTCCAAAAAGTACCGCTCCGACATTGTCCTCCTCCAAGTTCAACACCATGCCGCGAAGGCCGTTTTGAAATTCGATGAGCTCGCCTGATTGTACCTTGTAGAGTCCATATATCCTTGCGATGCCGTCGCCAATTTGGAGGACGGTTCCGACTTCCTGCAATTCTGCCTCGGTTTTGAAGCCGCTAAGCTGCTCACGCAAGATCGCTGACACTTCGTCTGGCCTTACTTCTACCATTGTTATAACTGTTTAACGTATGGATTACTGTCAAATTCTTGTTTCAATGACCTTAGTCTTGTCGCGAGGCTTGCATCGAACTGCTTGTCCCCGACATCCAGGATGAATCCGCCAATCAACCCCGAATCAATGACCTCTTGTATCTCCAGGGTGGTCTTGAAATCGGTCTCGACCATTTGTTTGATTTTGGCGATTTGAGCACGTGTCAGAGGTGCAGCACTTCTGACCACCCCGCGTGTCACATTGTGGACGCGATCATATTGATGCAGGTACCGCTCGGCGATGTCGTCCAGATAGCGTTCCCGCCTCTTGCGGAGGATGATCTCAAGGAGCCCCTGGGTGATGTCACATAACTGCTTCCCGAAGATCAAGCCAATGATTCTCTGCTTCTTGTCGCCCATGACAAGCGGACTTTCCAGCATGTTGACGAAGTCACGATTGCGCTGGCAGACATCGTGGATGCGCTGGAAATCGTCGCGTACACGATCCATCTGCCCGCGCTCCCGGGCAAGGATGAGAATCGAGTTCGCATAACGGTCTCCCAGTTTGATTTCGATCATGATCGACTTAGTTGAGGTTCATGTCGCTGATGTACTTCTCGACGATCTGCTGCTGCACCTGTGGGTTGGCCAGCTCCTGGCGAAGGACTTTCTCGGCCACCAGAATGGAGAGGTTTGCCAGCTGGTTCTTGACGTCGGTGAGAGCGCGCATCTTTTCGGAACGGATGTCCTCCAATGCTTTCTCGACCATGCGCTTGTATTCTGCCTCGGCATCGCGGCGTGATTTGGCTACGATTTCCTCGCCCATGGTACGGGCCTCCTTCAGCATGTCTTCGCGCTCTTTCCGCGCTTGAGACAGCAGAGCCTCGTTCTCGGATATCAGATTGGCCATTTCCCCGCGAACCCTTTTGGCTTCGTCGATGGATTTTTGGATGCCCTCCTCACGGTCTTTGATCGCAGCCATGATAGGCTTCCAGGCGTACTTTTTCAGCAGCGCCACCAAGATCAGGAAGATGAGCAGTGCCCAGAAGAACAGGCCGAGCTTCGGCGTTAACAGATCCATTTTATTGCTGTATTGCTATCACTAGCATTAAGTCAAACTCTATACTCGAAACAAAGAAAAAACAGTTGAGAGCCGATGGAAGGCCGATGCATTCCATCGGCCTGTATTCCATCATGCTCCGAATCACTTCAGGGCGATCAGCAGACAGATGACCTCACCGAAGAGTGCAACACCTTCCACGAAGGCGGCAGTAAGAATCATACTTGCACGGATGTCTCCTGATGCCGACGGTTGACGGGCGATCGACTCCACTGCGCTTGCCGCAAGGCGTCCAATACCCATCCCGGCACCAATGGCTGCCAATCCTGCCCCGATTCCTGCTCCTGCAAATCCTATGTCCATAACCTTAAATGTTTATTGTAAATGAAACGAAAGTACAATTCAATGATGAGCCACCTCAGCGTGGCCGTGTTCCTCGTCGTGATGATCATGAGTCTCCATCGCCTGACCGATGAAAACCGCGGTCAGCAACGAAAACACGAAAGCCTGCACCGCTGCCACGATCAGCTCCACCGCGAAAATGAAGAGGGAGAAGGCAAGCGACAGTGGCATGATTCCCAAGCCTTTTCCGAGATTCTCGCCATTCTCGCCCATGATGAAAATCAGCGAGATCAGGGAGAGCACCATGAAGTGGCCTGCTGAGATATTGGCAAATAGACGTATGGCCAAGGCAGCGGGCTTGGTAAAGAAGCCCATCAATTCCACGACCAGCATCAGGGGCTTCATCCAGATGGGTACACCCGGGAACCAAAAAAGGTGCTTCCAGAAATCCTTGGAGCCGTTTGCGATGATCAAGACAAACGTGATCATCGCTAGCATGATCGTGATCGTCGTATTGCCTGCAATGTTGGAACTCAGCGGGGTGAGTCCGAACAAATTGCTGATCCAGAGAAAGAAAAACAGCGTCAGTAGGTAAGGCATGAACTTGTCATGCTTGCCATGAAGATAAGGCTTGGCGATGTCGTCGCGAACGAAAAGGATCAGTGGCTCCATGAAGCTCTGCAAACCCTTGGGCGCCATTCCTTCACGCTTCTTGTACGCTTTTGCCACGGAGGTGAAGAGCACGAACATCAGGATGGCCATGAGCAGAATGTGAAGACCAGTCTTGGTCATGGAGAAGTCCATCACCGTGGCCAATTTGTTCCTGGGGCTAACTTTATCGTGGTGAACATCATAGTCGCCGGACTCCTGCAATGCCTTGGTGGTCAAAAAGAATTGCACCCCCTTTTCAGAATGGTAGAGGATCCACGGCAAAGGAAGCGAAATGGCCGTTTCACCGATGTCGGTAATGTGCCAGTCGTGGGTATCCATCACGTGGTGAATGATCACATCGGAGATCTTCTCTTCACCGTGTCCTCCATGATCGCCCTCCGCAGTGCTTTCAGCAACTGCTGGGGTGGCTTCCTGGTGATCATGCTGTGCTTCGAGACCAGAAACCTTCAGCCCGAAGGCAATGAAAGGAATCAGTGTCAATCTCAGTATAAAATTAGGTATTCGGCTCTTCATCTTTCGATTCTCGCACCCTGTCTTTTGAAATCGGGCGCAATTTACGCATAAGCCAGTAAACCTCAAGTCCCGTGAAAATAAAATAGCAGAAAAAGTAGCTGAGCACGAAGGGAGCCGCATGTTCCTTGTATCTCAAGGCAACAACAAATACCCCCATGATACCGATCATCATCTTCAGGATCATGCTTGCACTGACATACGCAGTGAACAGCGTGATGCGCGTATCGATAGCGGAATAGACGATAGCGTAGGCGATAACCCCGGATACGCTCGAGAGAAGGATCGCCCCCAGGACAAATCCCATGCTATTCTCGGGCAATGCCGTGTCCTTCATAAAGAATGCTGCGGCCATCAGCAAGAGCATGATGCCCAGGGACATGATTGAATACTTGGGAACACTCATTCTATTTCCTTGTCTTTGTCATCAGGCTTGGGATTCCGGGGCTTGGGTGGATTCATGAACTTCTTGACCATGAAGACCATCGCTATCACCACCCCGAATGCAGCCAAAAAGGCTGTCCAGAGCGGCTTCTCCGATTCAAGATACTTGTCCAGCCGCGTTCCCAGAAAGGTGAACAGGAGAATCGTCAGCACCATTTGGATGCCAGCAGAGCTGTAATGCAGGTAGTCGTTTCGACCCTTCGGGGGATTACTCATTCACCATCCTAACATTTGAAGATTGCTCCTCGACTCCACCACGGCCACTCAGTAGAGTCATCCTTGGCGACTTTCCATCATTCTCCACGGAATCGCTCCTCGTCTGGAACTCAGCCAGCATAGGCTTCTCGTCCTGATCCATGCGGCAGTTGCCCGTAAAGATCGCCCCGACCTGCACCGCAAGCTTTTGCGTGAAAACGTCTCCAGTGATCACGGCCTTTTCCTGAAGCTGCAGCAGCTCGCGCACGTAGACCTGCCCCTTCACCTTGCCGGCGATATGGGCATTTCGGGCATCCACCACACCCTCCACAGATCCCTTCTCACCGATCACCAATTTCGCATCACAGGTGACCGTCCCCACGACGCGGCCTTCTATGCGAAGGTCGCCCCGCGTGGAAATTTTGCCCTCCAGGACCGAACCTTCAGCGATGGTGTTGAGCACGTTTTCGACTGCCATACCTTTTATATCAATGTCTTTGTATCTTGAGAAAGATGAACATCAGCCGCTTCCTAAATGAAATCAATGTAATCTGCCGGATTCACCGGACTACCATCATACCAAAGTTCAAAATGGAGGTGGGTTCCAGAGGAGTTGATGCCTGTATTGCCGATGACGGCAATGGCTTCACCCGCAAACACGTGTGAGCCGACGGTCTTGAGAAGCCGACTGTTGTGCTTGTAAAACGATAACAAATTGTACTTGCTATGCCATACCCCAATGACATGGCCAGTCGTATTGGAGTATTCCGAGAACACGATCACTCCATCCGCCACTGACCTTACCAAGGCATTCTCATCAGCACCAAGGTCGATGCCGAAATGCGGCTTGTTCTTGGGCTCGAAGTTCTTGGTGACGTATCCATCGATCGGTGACACGAGATTCAGAACCATGGCTCCGTTCCGCTTGCGTGGCAAAATCTGATGAAGGGCTGAGCTGTCCACCACAGGATCATGAACAGGCACTTCCGCGACGGTGGGCCCTGGGTATGGCTGAGCCAATTTCTCCCTTTCTGAATCCGCAGAACTGAGGGACGCAGGCTCGTGCATCGCCCCTTGCCAGAGCTTGTGATTCGGAGTGGCCCTCGCGCGAGCCCCCAAAGCAATCGTAAACACATTCAACATGGAATCCATTTCGGCCACTTTCCGGTCCAGCTCATTGTTCTTCCGCTGAAGGGTCATGTACTCTTCCGACAAATGAGACTGGTAACCTGGAATGTTTCGATGAATGGCAGGAACCTTGAAGACAAGCAAAGATGCCATCATTGCCACCAAGAAGAAAGCAACGAAAACCATCGCAACAGCTCCTATCGGCTTGAAGGTCAATTGCATCGTCTGGGATAGCGACTCATGATCGTAGAGCACCAGCCGGTGCCTTTTCACCAATGCTGCCCAAACATTCGCGGCCATCTCCTTCAGCATTTCTTCAAGTTCTGCCTATATTTGTAACTCGGGTACCAGATTTTGCCCCAACTCAATCGGGAGGAATCCGTTATTTTCCTGAACAATTCAATATACAGTGAATCACAAAGGTATATTTTTTTTCACAATTCTGGTCGCAGCATTGTGGATGGGTTCCTGTGGAAGCCGCAGGAACAATATCGTTGCCCGAAGCTTTCACAACACCACCAGCCTTTTCAACTATGAATACAACGCCGTCGTCAAACTGAAAGAGGGCGTGGACAAGATCAACTCGGCTTACCGTGTCCCAGCGGAGGGTTACATCCCAGTATGGTTTGCCGGCACGGAAGAGGATGCCAAGGCAAACACCGCCACCTTCGACAATGCCATCGAGATCTGCGAAATCGGCCTGCAGAAGCACAATCAGCGAGACAACAAGTGGATCGACAACTTCCGCTACAACATCGGCAGGGCTTGGTTTTACAAGCGGAACTACATCCTCGCCCTCAACAACTTCGAATACATCCTCAAGAAATATCCAGACTCCAAGCTAGTCCCCGTCGTGACCATGTGGATTGTAAAAACCCATCTCATGGATGACAACAGCACCAACGCCATGAAAATTCTGGATGAGCAGCTCGCGCACATGAAACTGAAAAAGCGCGAGAAGGGAGAGCTTGCACTTGTGAAGGGGCAGGTGCTCCTAGACCAAAAAAACTACGAGGAGGTGCAGCGAACCTTGAACTCGGCCAAGAAATATGTCCATGGTGCCAACAACCGGGCGAGAATGCATTACCTTCTCGGCCAAATCTACCAAGACCAAGACAACTATGTGAAAGCCTACGACAACTACCATGCGGTCACCAAGATCAACACCGACTACGAGTTGATATTCAATGCAAAACTGAACCTCGCCAAGCTCATGATTGCCCATAACAAAGGCGATGCTGAAAACGAAAGGCTGATGACGATGCTGCGAAAAATGCTCAAGGACGAGAAGAACATTGACTATCGTGACCGGGTGTATTACGAGATCGCCATGCTCTATCACAAGACGGGAAAAAACAAGACCGCCATCCGAAACCTCAAAAACTCGATTGCGGCCAATACTGGAAATCAGCGCCAAAAAGCACTCTCCTATTACAAGGCTGGCCAAATCTATTTCTACGACCTGAAGGACTTCACCAAGGCCCAGGCCTACTTCGACAGCGCCTCCACTACGATCAACGAGGATGCTCCCGAATACCGCGAGATTTCAAACATCAGCGCGACGCTCAAGGAATACGTAAGTTGCATCCAAACCATTCAGCACCAAGACAGCCTCCTGACGCTCAGCAAGCTGAGTGACAAGGCCTTGGAGAACCATGTCGAAGACTACTTGGAGGAAATTGCAAGACGCAATGAAGAGATGGAGCAAAAAAAGCTGGAGGAAATGAGGAGCCTGAACGACCCGAACCTGTTCAACCAATTTGGTGAAACCCAGAAACGGGGCATATCTGGTTTCTATTTTGATGCACCAGACCAAGTGACCGCCGGCAAGATCAAATTCGAACAATTATGGGGAAACCGCAAGAACGAGGACAACTGGAGGAGAAAGAACAAGTCTCTGCAGGTTTCTGAAGATGTGGATACGAACGCCGTGGCAAAAGTGTCGGAGGAGGACCTGAAGAAATATGGCTCCGCAGAGAAAGCGAGGATGATCAAGAATGTTCCGCGTACCGATGAGGCCATCGCCGAGGCTCAAGGAAAGATCGCCGAGGCAATGTATGGACTCGCCCAAGTCTATCATAATAAGCTGAACATCCCAGATTCGGCACTTGCCGTCTACCAACGATTGATATCGAGATTCCCAGATTCCGAATTTGCCATGAAATCACATTACGCCTTGTATCAAATGTACAAGGGTCGGAAGGATGAAATGGCTGCAAATGAGCAAAAGAGGGTCATCTGCACGATTGCTCCTGCGAGCCGCTACTGCAGGTACTGCAACAATGAGGACTTCAATGACAATTCCAAGGAAGAGATGGAAAGCTTTGCAGGTGCCTACAAGGCACTCCTGGAAACCTTCCAAAGACGTGAATGGGGCACTTGCATTGACTTCAGCAATTTCATCATCAGCCGATTCCCAGAGGAGCAGGGCCTTGCGGAAGTCTATATGATACGTGGCAAGAGCTACGGGGGAATGGGTCAGAGAGACAGCTTGATATCGATCTACAACTTTGCCAAGTCCAATTTCCCGGAATCGGATATCATCCCTGAGGTGAATCGCACCCTTGCACTCCTCAAAGGCGACAAGACGGAAGACGGCATTCCGGACAAGAAGACGCACGAAGAGGAGGAATCCGGCATGAATGATCCCCGGTTCAATGGGTTCGAAGCTGAGCGCAAGCCGAATGAAAAAGTCTTTGCCTTGTTCTTAGTCAAAAAAGACAAGATCCAGACCAACATGCTCCAGCAGAAGATCAGTGAATTCAACAGCAACTACTTCGGAGAAAAGAAGCTCAATGTGAGTATATTCCTTTACCAGAACCAGTACCACCTGCCTTATGTCAGCCAGTTCGACTCTGAAAAAGAGGCCATCGCCTATATCACCTCGGTAAGGAAAGACATGGAACTTTCAACGCTTTTCACGGATGAAAGCGAAAGGTCCGCTTTCATCAGCCCTGCCAATTTTCGCACAGCGTATGGAAAGAAGCGCCTGGAAGACTACCTCGAGTATTACGAGAATGTAATTTTGCCTTCGTTCAACTAGAGCC
>JBJOPY010000107.1:0-9300 GCA_046050405.1 Bacteroidota bacterium
ACCAGGAATGCATCAATGCTCAAAACGAGTTTGACGCCTTGGTCAAGGAGGCTGGGTTCCAACAACAAATGAAACAATTCATTGAAGCCACCGCCAGCTACGACAAGGCTCTTCAGCTGGCAAGCCGGCAGGGCAGCTGCGGCATGGATCTGCATTCTGCATCGGAGGGCAAGTCCCAGATCTCACTCCCGACGGCGTACCAGCACTTGATGGTGCAGTCAGAGGCTGAGATCAATGGAAATGAAAGCAAGCGGGCAATCGATACCTACAACCAGGCGGGGGACCTGGCTGCGCGGGAGAATCTCGCACAGCGGTTCGGACTCACCCACTCCCCGCTTCATGAATACATTCTCGAAAGCGGCCACCTTGGATTCACCCTATTCGGCTCCCAACATCTCCTGGAGAAGAAGCAATATGACGAAGCCGTCGAGCTTCTTCACAAAGTAGTGCAGATGGGTGCTTCGAAAACCTCGGTCAAGGAACTTATGAAGCGCCTGGGGACTGAACTCGCGCTCAGAGACCAGGAAGCAGCCCCCCTTAGCAACCCCAAGGTCAAGATCCTCGAATACACGCGCGGAAACAAGAACTTCCGCTCGCTATCGAAGGCCTATCTCAAGGCAAGGTAATGGAAGAGGCGTGAGTACATCCAAGCGGCCTGTATCGCCAAACCGCATGTACTCATTCCATTTCCTGCCAGAGTGGAGATACCCGTCAACCTGGGTCTTCAGATCACCCCGCCGCCTCGACTCTATTCCTGTCACGGTAGGCCGCCCAGAGATGCGCCAACGGGAAAACAGGTGGCAGGAATTCCCACCACCTGACCGGCAAGGTGCCGCCATGTGGAGGGAGTGGATAGGTTTGCATCGGCCATGATGCGAACCCTACTTGGGATTTGAAATGGTTGTAGGCGTGCTGATTGGCATCTTGCTCGACTGGGTGCTGCATGTGAACCCCGTTCCCGTGCACGCTCATCATGCTCGGTATGCCATACTTGAAAAGGTACAAAGGCCCTGAAATCCTGCTTTGAAGCACATGGCCAAACTCATGCATGAAAAGCGGGTCATTCAGCCGGGCGGAGATTCGTTCATCGCCGAGGATCACCGTACCAAATGCAATGGCACCCCAGCAGCGATTCTTTTCCCAACATTTCACCACGACCACGCCGTCAGTGATTTCCACGGATTCCACGTGCATGGCCAGCAGTGCGTAGGTAGCAGCGGCACCACCCAGAAGGGTTTGAATGCCCTCCCATGTGAATCGCCGAATGACTGCGGTGGCACCTCCCTCGATGTGTCCCTCCATCAAGCGACGGTAGTTTCTCCAAAAACCCATGTGCTTTTGTACGAAAGTATCGGCCAAGGAGACGCATATCTCCTTGGCCGATACTCTGGTCATGATGGCCCGAGCAATCCCAGCCGATCCAGGATGAACGCATAGTCAAATGCCAGTTCCTCAAGATAGCCGTACCGGCCGGAGGCGCCTTGATGTCCGGCCCCCATGTTGGTTTTCAGGAGCAGGAGATTGCTGTCTGTCTTCAAGTCACGCAACTTGGCGCACCACTTGGCAGGCTCCCAATAGTGAACCCGAGGGTCATTCAGTCCCGCCGAGATCAGCATATCAGGGTAAGCCTGTGCGCGGACGTTGTCATAGGGGCTATAGCTGTACATGTACTTGAAGTACGCCTCTTCATTCGGATTGCCCCATTCATCGTATTCGATCACTGTCAGCGGTATGCTGGCATCAAGCATCGTGTTCATGAGATCCACAAAGGGGACGCTGGCGTCCACGACCCGGAAGAGATCTGGACGCATGTTGACGACTGCTCCCATGAGCAATCCTCCCGCACTGCCTCCTGAGATGGCGATCTGGTCAGGCTGTGTGATTCCGAGAGAGATCAGGTGTTCGGTGCAGGCGATGAAATCGGTAAATGTATTCCGCTTGTGCAGCAATTTTCCTGCTTCGTACCATGGCCTTCCCATCGCACCCCCTCCCCGGACATGGGCGATGGCAAATGCCATCCCACGGTCCAGGAGGCTCAGCCGGGCTGATGAGAATGAAGGATCCACAGTCATGCCATAGGCCCCATAGCCGTACAGCAGGATCGGCTGTGCCCCTTTCCCATGAAATTCCCGCTTGTAAACCACTGAAATGGGGATTTTTTCACCGTCGGGTGCTGTTGCATAGACCCGTTCACTTTGGTAAAGGCTTGGATCGAATCCCCCCATGACCTCAGCTTGCTTGAGCATCACCCGTGTTCGATCGCGCATATCATACTCATAAGTGGTCGCAGGCGTCACCAGTGAACTGTATCCAAATCGCAGCTTCTCCGTGTCGTATTCCAGATTCACTCCCGCAGAAAGGGTATAGACCGGTTCTGGATGCTGGATCTCGTGCATTTCACCTGATTCCATGTCGCGAATCAAGATGTTCTTATAACCTCCCCTCCTCCCATGTATGGCCATGTAGTGTCTGAAGATCTCTATCTCATCCACTTTCACTGCGGGATCGTGGGCGATCACCTCCTCCCAATTTTCACGGCCGGGGGCTTCGA
Source organism: Bacteroidota bacterium (assembly GCA_046050405.1). Taxonomy (GTDB): domain Bacteria; phylum Bacteroidota; class Bacteroidia; order J057; family JADKCL01; genus JADKCL01. The sequence goes on from JBJOPY010000107.1 coordinate 2,552, forward strand.
CTGGCGTCCGCATAAGCTTGAAATTGACAGCATCTTCATTCGTGACGATATACCACCATCCTTCGTGGTGCTCCACTCCCAGCTCGACCATCGGGCGACGACCCGCAAGCAGGATGGGCTCTGCTTCTGCAAGGTCGGCCGAGAAATAGTATATCTCACTGCTGGAATGGCTGTCAAGGTCGATGAACATGTACTTTTCATCCTTGCTCTTGCCCATCGAAAGAAAAAAAGCCTCATCTGGCTCCTCGAATACAAGGCGATCTGAGTCCGAAGCCGTTCCCAGGCGATGGCGAAACATCTGGCAGGGACGGTGCGTCTCCTCATCCAGTCGCACATAGAACACTGTCCGATTGTCATTGGCCCACTCGATTTCATCGCTGATTTTTTCGACCCTGTCAGGCAGCAATTCTCCTGTCGTAAGATCCTTTACATATAAGGTATAGTTTTCCGATCCGTCGAAGTCTGCGGTATAGGCTAGCAAGAGGTCATCGGGGCTCACTTCAGCATCTCCCAGGTCAAAGAACTTGTGCCCGGCGGCCAGGAGGTTTTCGTCCAAGAGCACTTCCTCCTGCCCGTCCATGCTACCTTTTCGCCGACAATGGATGGGATATGCCTTGCCGGCCTCCGTGCGGGTATAGTACCAATAATTGTCCAGCTTGGCGGGGACGGAGGAATCGTCTTCCTTGATGCGGGCGAGCATCTCATCGTACAGGAGTTTTTGGAAGGCCTCCGAATGTGCCATGGCAACCTTGGTATATTCATTTTCAGCCTCCAGGTATGCCATCACCTCCGGATTCTTCTTGTCACGAAGCCACGCGTAGTCATCATGCAGGGTGGTTCCAAACAGCGTTTTGGAGGTCGGGATTTTCTTTGCTTCGGGAGCTTTCATTGTTCTTGATCGATAAGGATCGGGCAAAAGTACAAAAGGAATCTTCAAGGCACCCTTGTCCTCAAGAGAATCTTCCCTATGAGTGCGGATCGTAAACCATGACAATCGGTCTCCAAGTGTAAGGGAGACCGATTCCATCCAGGGATGCTGCGAGGAGTGGTTACCAGATGGCTGACCGCTGGGCTTCTTCGCGGAACATGCGATCCCCCTCCTTGACCCCGAAGGCATCGTGAAACGCTGGGAAGCTCGACAGCGTGCCGAGTACTCGGTACTCGGGAGGGCTGTGAGGATCGGTAGCCACCATCAGCCGAAGGTACTCGGGTCGAATGAGTGACCTATAAATTTGTGCGTAGGCTATGAAGAATCGCTGGTCTGGGGTGAATCCATCTCGAGGCTTAAGGTTCTCCCCTTCCAGCAATCGCTTCCATGCCCAGTAGGACATTTGCAATCCATGTATGTCGGCAATGTTTTCCCCTAGGGTCAACTGACCATTGATGAACAGGCTGTCGGCCACTTGGTATGCACTGTACTGGTCACGCACCACCGCTGCAAGTGCTTCGAAGCGCTTGCGGTCCTCTTCCGTCCACCAGCTCCTGAGGTTTCCGTCTGCGTCATACTTGCTTCCCTGATCGTCAAACGCGTGGATCAACTCGTGGCCGATCACGGCACCAAAGGCCCCATAATTCATGGTTGCATCCACATGCTCGTCAAAAAACGGCGGCTGCAAAATACCGGCAGGGAAGACGATTTCGTTCATGGACGAGTTGTAATAGGCATTGACGATCTGGGGCGGAATGTTCCATTCTGTCTTGTCCACGGGCTTCCCCATCTTGTCGAGGCGGTATTGAAAGTCAAATTCGCGAAGGGCATGAACGTTACGCAGGTAATTGTCGGGGACGATTTCCAGCTTGGAATAGTCCCTCCACTTGTCGGGGTACCCGATCTTAGGAATGATGGTTTCCACCTTGTGGATGGCCCGTCTACGGGTGGAGTCGCCCATCCATTCCAGCTTGGCGAGACGATCCATCATCACCGCCAGAATGTTGTCCACCATCTCGAGGGCGATCCTCCTGGCATTGGGGCTGAAGTGCTTCTCCGTGTATTTCTGCCCCAGTACAAATCCTAGATCATGACTGGCAGCCTTTACCATACGCTTCCAGCGAACTTTCATCTTTTCAGTACCCTTCAGGGCCCTCTCATAGAAATCGAAGTTGGCGACCACGAAGTAGTTGCTCAAACAGCCTGCAGAGCCCATCAGAAGCTGGATCTTCAGGTACCATTTCCAGTCCTCGATGGGGTAGCCTGCCATCAGGACTCCCAGATTCTTGAAAAACTCCGGCTGACCCACGTTGAACTCGCCAGGGTCGGGGATACCAATGGCCGTGAAGTATTGGCTCCAATCAATCTGTGGCGCCAATCGCTTGAGGTCATCCATCCTCATCAGGTGATAGTTGGCGTCTGGGTCGCGCAGTTCCAGCTTCGCCCTTGACTTCTCCGCCAGCTGGGTTTCCATTTCCAGGTACCTGGCGGCTTGGGCCTCAGCCGTTGCAGCCTCCTCACCGGACAATGCCAGCAATTTCGCTACGTAGGAGAGGTACTGCTTTCGAATGCGTTCCTTGTCTTGGGATGTTGAAAAATAGTAATCCTTTTCTGGAAGCCCTGTCCCTCCTTGATATAGGATGAGAATGTACCGTGCACTGTTCTTGGCATCCTGGTGAACGAATGCGCTGAACATCGGTTTCATTCCCCTGCGATGCATTGATGCGATGAGGGGCACAGCTTCAGCAGCTGTCTTGATCGCCGCGATTTTGTCCAAGTCATCCTTGACTGCATGGACTCCCAGCCTCTCAATGGCCAGGGAATCCATCGCCGAGTTGAAGTAATCGCCAATCTTCTGCTCAAGGCTGCCTTTTGCCGCCCCTTGACTTCCGCATTCCTCCAGGATGGCTTTCAGGCGCAGGGTGTTGATATCGTCCAGCTCGGAAAATGTACCCCATCGGCCTTCTTCGGCGGGGATTTGCGTACGTTGCAGGTAGTCCCCGTTCGCATACCGGAAAAAATCTTCCCGGGGGGAGACAGTGGTGTCCATGTCTGCCAGGCGAAGGCCATGATGACCCTTCATTCCAATCTCTCCCCTGCCATCTGCAGGTGCCGACTTCCTGCACCCGTTCATCCATAGCACTGTTGACAAACAACAAATCGCACCGATCTTCCCAAGCTTATCCATATTCTTTTAGAATATACAGGCAATTTAGGGAGAATCTTGGATAAGAGGGGGACAAAGGCTGTGGAACATTTACCTCCTCTCGCCCACAGCATCCGGGATCGGGGTCAGTCTGACACAAACGGATGGGCGCAAGAGATGATCCCGCGCCCATCCGTTATCACCTGCATCCCTACTGCACGGATCACATCCCGAAGGCGTAATAATACCGACCAGGCCATCCGGGATATAGCCCTTCCAACATGACCCCGCCTGTCTTATTGCTAAGGATCTTCTGGAGATGCTCAACGTTCATGACCACCTGGTTATCAATCGTTGTGATCACAAAGCCTGGCCGGATAGTGGTGTACTGGCGGAGCTTGCCATCCTTGATGTTGGTAACTTTGACACCGCCTTTCAGTCCCATCCGGTTGAGATCCTTCGCAGTGAGATCCTCCAAGTCGGCTCCCAGTTCATTCAAGATGGCGGAACGGTCATTTCGTTCTACTACATCGGTCGTGCCTTTGATGTTCCGCAGCTCTACGGGGACAGTCATCACTTCGCTTCCCCTATGGATATTCAGTTTCACTTTGTCGCCCGGCCGATGACGCCCTATGTACTCCGTCAATTCAGCACTGTTCCGAAGCTCCTTCCCATCCACCCCCGTGATGACATCGCCTTTTTTCAATCCAGCGATGGAAGCGGATCCATTTTCCATGACGCCATCAATGTAAACCCCATGCGTCTGGGCAATTCCAAGCTTCTTGGCAACCTCTCCGTTCAGTTCCACCATGTCGGCACCCAAGAAAGCCCTTTGCACCACGCCATGGTTCATCAGGTCATCGATGACTTTCTTCACGATTTCGACAGGCACCGCGAATGAATAGCCGGCATAAGACCCCGTATTGGAGGCAATAGCAGTATTGATCCCCACCAGTTCCCCGCGTGCATTCACCAAGGCGCCACCTGAATTGCCTGGATTGACGGCGGCATCGGTCTGGATAAAGGATTCGATTGCCATCTTGTCCTTGAGAATGTTGATGTTACGCGCCTTCGCACTCACGATCCCCGCAGTGACAGTGGAGGTCAGATTGAACGGGTTTCCGACTGCGAGAACCCATTCCCCGACTTTCAGCTGATCGCTGTTACCGAAAGGAATCGTCGGAAGGTTGGTTTCGTCAATCTTCAGCAAGGCCAAGTCCGTGCTGGGGTCAGTGCCGATGACCTGCGCTGAATATGTCCGCCCGTCCTGAATCACCACATCCACCGATTGCGCATTGTTCACGACGTGATTGTTGGTGACAATATACCCGTCTGGGGTAGTGATGACACCAGAACCTGTGCTTTGCATGTTTTGCTGCGATGGCTGGCCAAATCCCCAGCCATCCTGAAAGAAACCTTCAAATGGATCCATGCCAAAAATGCTGCGGGTTTGAACCATGATGCTGCTCTTCACGTGTACGACTGCAGGGGTGGTCATCGCCGCAGACTCGGTGAAGTCCGTCATTCCCGATGGAAGGCCGGGATTGCTGGCAAAGGTCGCCGGCAATGCGGCTTCCCTGAATGCCACCCTGGGTGAAGCTGAAAATTCCGACTCAAGAAGTTTGTAACCTCCCAAGGTAATGGTTCCTCCCAGCAAGGCCACGGATAACATCCGTAGGAACGATTTCATTGATGAAGTTGATCTTTGGTTTTTCATAGTCTTTATCACATTTGTTCAAACTGATTACGAGTGTGTATTTCATGTTCAGGGTCGATACAGCTGGAGAACGTGAATGGGGAAGAACAAGTTGTGCGATTAGATTATTTTAACAGGCCGGTCCCTGCCGATGTCACCGGGGAAAAGGAGGCCATCTGTTCATTCATCCCTAGACCAATAGGGGCTTCTGGACAACAGGCCTGTTTTGGCTTGGTTTTTGTTGTCACTCAGGTGATCCAAACATTTTCACGAATATGAGATTCCGCCTTCGTTGCCTCAAGCACCTCCTGGTGGCGCATCTGCTGCTGGCTTCGGTTTCGCTCAATGCGCAAGACACCGTCCCGGATCCTCTGGAAGAGGGAGGCAAACGCATTTCCGGAGGATATGGCTACGCTACTGGTGGCGTCAGCATGCACGACGTGCCATCGCTCAACGCTTATGCTGGAAACGGCGTGAATTTCCGAGAAACACTCGTCAGTATAGGTGGAGGCGGCCAATTGATGATCAAAAGCCTGGTGCTGGGAGGCGAGGGTGGCCGGTCCCTTCGCCAGGAAGCCCGCCTTGGCAGCCAAGACCTGCGCTATGGTTCAGGCTGGGGAAAATTCTACCTCGGCTACGTGCTCTATGGGAAGAATGGATTCCTCCTCTACCCGAAACTCGGCCTTGGAAGATATAAGCAGTCCTTGCTCCTGAAGGATCCTGCCAGTGCCGGAAGCGTGGATACCGTTCTCACAGGAACCTACCCTGCCACCCTTCTCGTGAAGACGGGCATGCTGATGAGTCTTGGATTTGCCTTCGAATGGATGCCTGGGTTTGATGAGACGGCTGGTTCGGGAGTCGTCTTGGGTTTGGAAGCAGGGTATAAACTCGGCATCTCGGAAAATGCTTGGGAGGCCCATGGCGTGCCACTCGCTGGCGGGCCTTCCCTCCTACCGAGTGGCATTTATGCAGCTTTGCGCATAGGATTCGGCGGATGGAACCAGCAGTAGGATTGCGGCAACCGCCGGTTGCATCGCCTTCGCATCCACTTCACAGTGCCTTGAGGCCTGAACTCCAACCGATGGCCTGGGTATTTCCTTATTCTACTTTCAACTTTGATTCTGGACTTATAGAGGGATAAACCTTCAGCAGAACTCGGATCATTGGGCAAGCCTATGGAGTTAAGAACTGCCGGCAGCATGGCATTCATGGCGATCTGAGTAGGTGTCATTGCAAGGCTATCCGACCATGTTGCCCGGTTGGGCTGGAGGCCGTCACAGGGATTGAGAGGATCCAGGTGCGCGACGTGGACGGGAACGCATGAATGCTTTTTCCACACGAAGAGTAAACATTTGCCGATCTGGAAAGCATTCGGAATTGTACAAACGATGTGGGCGGATCTGGAAAATGACGGCATCCGGTTCATGAAACCACGGCCGCCGCCGCTGGCGATCCGCATTTTTGCATCCAGAAATTTCTTCCTAGTTTCGACCCCGAGAAGGGTCGGCGGACTACACGGTTGTAACCAAGGGAATTGAATATGGCGATTCAAAACATGGACGATCTTAGCAACTCGGAGGTGGTGACCGAGCTGAACAACGGGGGCAGGTTTGTCGGCTATTATTTTTGCATTTCCATCGTTATCATGACTTTCCGAAGGGGGAGCAACGTCTATTTTCTACGATCGGGCGAGAATCCCATCCGATTCGGATGGAAATACCTGCTGATCTCCTTGATTCTGGGGTGGTGGGGCTTTCCTTGGGGCCCAATCTATACCGTCCAGAGCATCCTCATGGCTTTCAAGGGGAAGGATATCACGAAGGAAGTGATAGCCCAGCTCTCCCGAGGCGTCCTGCACCGGGACATCAAGTTCCAGGTAGCCGATTGAGATTGCCTTCCCAGCACGAAGGATTGCCCCTGTTCCGCTGTCTTCCTGGGCGAGTCCCAGCCTGGGCGAAGGGAGGATGAGGGTGGTTCCC
>JBJOPY010000108.1:0-9167 GCA_046050405.1 Bacteroidota bacterium
CGGTCCTGCATGATCTTCCAAAGGACGTACAGGTTGCCGGCATTGGGGATGCTGCCCACAAGGATGCCCTTCGCAGACAGAATCCCGGACAAGGCATGGACGACCTTCCAAGGATTGTAAAGGTGCTCCAGCACGTCCAGGAACAGCACCGCGTCAAACCTCCCCGCCGGCAACTCTCCCAGGCGGCCCTGCTCGATCATTTCCTCGATGTTGTCGCAGCGGATCCAGTCAATGCTGCCCGCAGCCTGCTTGGCGGCATCGGGCATCAATTCCACGCCGGCATAAAACTCCACCCCCAGCCTCTCCTTGATCAATCTGCCGGTGCCGCCGCCTGAACAGCCGATTTCGAGCACGCGCACCAGCTGGAGGCCATTCTTCTGGACGAAGCCCTCCAGGAAGCGCACCACATCCTCCCGCACCAAAGTGTAGTAACTCCCAACCCTTCCTTTCTCCTGGTACAATTCCTCGACCATGTGCACGTTTCAATCGTGGCGGTAAAGTTGCCGAATTAAAGCCTTCCATCCCAAAGGCCGCAGCACTTTTTCGGCCAAGCGATTCTTCCACGCGATCACGCGCTGCGATCCCCACTTCGACCGGAACGCCTGCTGGCCCTCCCGGAATTTCTTGGAAACGTCCAATCCGTTCTCGCGGCTCGTGACGTGCGCCAGATGCGTGACGTGCGCGCCAGGCACCGCTGCATTCAGGATGCCGGCCTTGCGCAGCCGCATCGTGAAGTCGTCGTCAGAGAAGTAGTAGTCGAACCGTTCATCGAAGGGGCCGATGTCCTGGAAGACAGAACGCTGGACCATGAAGCACCATCCCGTGAACGTGGTGCGCACATGGTAACCGGTGCGGTAGCGCTCTGAGGGCCCGAAAGTGCCAGCGGGCGTGTGCGGAGAGGCGGGATCCACTGGGCAGAGGCATCGGATCCCCGGGTCCAGGGCATTGACGGCCAACATCTCCGTGCACCATCCAGGATGGAAGACCACGTCATTGTTGCTGAAGACGACCCACTCCGCACTCCCCAGGCCGAGCCCCACGTTGTTGAACTGGTTGAAATTGAACTTGCCGCCGGGGAAAACCAGCTGGATGTCCTGGTCGTAGCGCCATCCCAGGCTTTGGAATTGGGGATTGCTTTCCAGAAGAAAGATCCGGAATCGGATGCCGGGCTCCGAATCCAGGAGGGACTGGATGGCACGGGTGTTCATGTCGAAGATTTCCCGGCTGCCGGTGTAGGCCAGCAGGACGATGTCCATCTCCCTGCTCACCTTTTGACACTGGTTTGGGAAAACTCCCAAAGCTCGCAGACACGGCGGGCATTGGCGAGCCAGGTATGTTCGCGGAGAACCTTCTCCTGGAAATGCGTTCCCAGCCGCTGACGAAGGCCGGGGTCTGCGACCAGCCGTTCCAGGCCCTCCTGCAATGCCTTGGACCCGGGGGCGATGACAATCCCATCTTGCCCGGGGACCATGACATCGAGTACTGTGGCGTGGTGCGTCGCCAGGATCGCCTTGCCCATCATGCCGTACTCGAATATCTTGATCGGCGAGCCATACCAGTTCGTGTTGGGAAGCACGCAGATGTCCATTGCTGCGAGATGGGTGAAGACCTCCGCATGCGGAACGCCATCCGTGAAATGTATCCGCTCGCCCACCCCGCTTTCAGCCGCACATTGCTTCAACGCCAACAGGGTCTCTCCGCCGCCAACGATCATCAGGGCCAGGCGCGGATCCTGTCTTGCCAGATTCGAGAAGGTGAGGATCAGCTCCTCCATGCCGTGCCAAGGCTGGATGGAGCCCACCCAGCCGATCACGATTTTGCCCTCCAGTGCATGCCGCCGGCGTAGGTCGGCGAGCTTCCCCGGTTCCACCCTGCCCTTTTCAGGGTCGATCGCATTCGGAATGAGGGTGAATTTTCCCTCAAAAATACGGTGCCCGGCCATGAAATACTCTTTCAGGGAGGAGGAAACCACCACGATATGGTCCGTCTTGGCCAGTTGCCAGGCCTCCTTTTCCTTGGCCTTGGCGAGCAGCCTGCTCACTCCCTCCAGCTCCACCTTCTCCTCCACGTAGGGTGAGTTCATTTCCAGGACATGCATGACCTTCATCTTCCTGGCCGCATTGACACCCGAGGTTTGCAGGTAGTTGCCCCGCTCATAGATCATGTCCGGGTTGAATTGCTGGATCCTGGCCATCAGTCCGTCGTAGGCATGGTCGTCAAATTCCAGCAGCCGCTGGTCCTTCATGGTCTGCCAGTGCTTGCGGGGGATGATGGCTTTGGCAATACGCTTGAAGAGGGAGGGCTGGGATGTCCCCCCGGTGCCCCTCGGCGTGGTTCCGCCCATGATGTGCACCTCCACTTCATGCCCGAGCTGGCGAAAGGCATGGATCATCTCCCGCATGTGGGTGCCATACCCTGCTGGATCGTGGAGGTTCAGATTCGGATTCGGGGAATAGTAGAGGATTCTCATCGTTCCTGGCGTCGTGCTCCATATCGTCAGCGGACCATGTGTCGGAATCCCGGTTGCCGGCCGCTGGCCCAATGCATAAAATGGCTGTTCTGGAATGCGCCGCCTACAGCCCGAGCCGTCGCAGTTCCTCCATCACATTCCGCTCGATGCGGTCGGCGATGGTGGTCGTGTCCGCCCGCTGAAAGGGATTGCCTGTGATGGTCTCATAGACATGGATGTAACGCTCGCTGACTTCCTCGACGAAGCGGTCCGTCATGGGCGGGACCTGCTGACCCTCCTTGCCTTGGAATCCGTTCTCGATCAGCCATTTCCTGACGAACTCCTTGCTCAGCTGGCGCTGCTCCTTGCCCTGCGACTGCCGCTCGTCGAAACCCTCGGCGTAGAAATAGCGGGAGCTGTCAGGGGTGTGGATCTCATCGATGAGGGTGACTTTGTCGCCCTCTTGGTAGCCGAATTCATATTTTGTATCCGCCAGCAGCAGCCCCTTCTCCCTGGCCATGGCTTGCCCGCGCTGGAAAAGTGCAAGCGCGTAGTACTTCATTTCCTCCCAGGTTTGGCCGTCCACGAGTCCCGACTTCAGGATTTCGCGCTCGGAGATGTCTTCATCATGGCCGATGGTTGACTTCGTGGAGGGGGTGATGATCGGCGCAGGAAAAGGATCGTTTTCCCGGAGTCCCTCGGGCAGCTGCACTCCGCAGAGCATGCGTCCGCCCGCCGCATAGACCCGCCAGGCATGGCCGCAGAGGTATCCTCGCACGACCATCTCGATCGGGATGGGGCGGCAGTGCAGGCCGATGGTCACATTCGGATCCGGGACAGAAACCAGGTGGTTGGGGGCGATGTCACGGGTTGCCTCCAGGAAATAGGCCGCCGTTTGATTCAGGACCTGCCCCTTGAAAGGGATGCCCCGGGGCAGCACCACGTCAAATGCAGAAATGCGATCGCTCGCCACAAGCACCATCAGTTCCCCGACATGATAGGTGTCCCGCACTTTTCCAGCATATTTCGTGAAGGGGACTGCGAAGGTCAGCCGGGTTTCCAGGAGTGCTTCTGCCATTGTCTCGATGCTCATGAATTGCGGTGCAAGTTCGGTAAAATCAGGAAGAGCAGGAAATTTTTTGGATGGATGCCCGCCGAAATGCGGCGGATGCACCATGGTCCGATTCGAACCCAAAGGCACCGCCTCCTGGTTCATTCAGGGGTGGGCTCCCCTCGCAGCAATCCATCCTTGCCCTCCCCACGGGATTGCATCCTTCCGGATGCCGTCGTAGGATGGCCTAGCGGAGCAGCTGGCGGGCCTTGGGGACGTCGGGATGGGTGATCCCGGCCTTTTCAAGGGCGTCCAGGTCCTTGAGGAAGGCCTTCGCAGGGGTGGCGTTGCCTTGGGGCTGGTTCTTGAGGCGGAGGCAGGTTTCCCTGGCTTCGTCCCATTTGCCCTGGAAGAGCAGGGCGGTGGCGAGGCGGGCCTGGATCCAGGCCTCTTCGGGTGCCAGCTGGAAGCCCTTGCGGGCGGCGGCCTCGGCGGCGGGGAAGTCTTGGTCGAGGAGATGGTGCCAGGCCAGGTCGCCGTATGCCTTGGCGATCAGGGTGGTCAGGCTGCCGTTCTGGGGGTATTGGGTGCGCATGGCCTCCAGTTCCCGGAGGAGGGCCTCCTGGCGGAGGACTTTTTCATGGGGGGACTGGGCGGGCTCGACGGCGGCGGACAGGGGCCGCAGTCGTTCCCGGATAGCGCGGTCCTCGGGGTCGTAGGACTGGAATTCCTGGGAGAGGGAGTCGATCTCCCGGCGAAGCTGGAGGATTTTGGGGATGACGGGCTCCTGGTACACGGCCAGGAAATCCCGGGCTTTCGCGAGGAGGTCCAGTCCCTGGGTGCGGTGCCGCAGGTCGCCGGTGGTATCCAGCAAGGCATGATGGGCCCTGGCCAGGGCAAGGGCGGTTTCACCGGCATCGTCCCCGTCGGCAGTCGGGTTCTTGCGGAACAGCTGCCCGCGAATCTCCAGGGCTTCCCCGAGCTGCGGGACGGCTTGCAGGGGATCTCCTTCTATAATAGTCAAGAGCCCGAGGTTGTTCAGGGTCATGGCCACGTATGGCAGGTAGGCATCGGGGTTCTTGCGGGCCAGTTCACGGCGGATTTCCAGTGCCTCCGAGTAATCCTCCCGCGCCCCTGCAAAATCGCCGATGTCGTAGAGCAGGACTCCGAGGTTGTTCAGGGTCATGGCCACGTAAGGCAGATGGGCGTCGGGGTTATTGCATGCCAATTCACGGTAGATTTTCAGCGCCTCCGCGTAATCCTCCCGCGCCCCTGCCAAGTCGCCGGTTTTCAACAGCAGGACTCCGAGGTTGTTCAGGGTCGCGGCCACGTCGGCCACGTAGGCATCGGGGTTCTTGCGGGACAGTTCGCGGCGGATTTTCAGTGCCTCCTCCAAATCCTTCCGCGCTCCTGCAAAGTCGCCGATGACGCTGTGCAGGTTTCCGAGGTTGTTCAGGGTCATGGCCACGTCAGGCAGGTAGGCGTCGGGATTCTTGCGGGCCAGTTCACGGCGGATTTTCAGTGCCTCTTCGTAATCCTCCCGCGCCCCTGCAAAATCGCCGATGTAGTAGAGCAGGTTTCCGAGGTTGTTCAGGGTCATGGCCACGTCGGGCAGATAGGGGTCGGGGTTCTTGCGGGCCAGCAGGCGGTATCTTCCCAGCAGTTCCGTGTAGAGATCCCGGGCCTGCCCGAACTGGTTCTGGCCGTAAAGGAAACGCGCATATTCAAGGTGGATCTCCAGGTTCGTGGTGTCGGGGTTGTACTGCAGTGCCATGGCATACAGCGAGTCGGCCTCCTGGAACCGGTATTGCAGCTTGTGCATGCGGGCACTGAGGATCGTCTGCTCCACCCGCTGCCGGGTCCGCTCGTCGGCGGTGTCGATGGCGGCCTGCTTTTCGGCGATGATCGCGCTTGCCCTTTCCTTGAGGGCGGCATCGTGCTCGAAGCCCCCCTTCAGGTCCACGCTGTCCATGACCCGTATGGCCCCGTCGATGTCCCCTGCCAGGAACAGCCGGAATGCCCGCTGGTAGGTCTCGCCCTGGTCGTCCAGGTTCACCGTGACGAACCTCTCCGCCAGCTCCCGGGCCTGCTGTTGGGCGGCCTGGAGCTGCGCCTGGAGGAGGATCCTGGCGGAGTCGTCCCCCAGGTGCTGGACGTTGAAGTCCCTGGCCATTTGCAGGAGGAGGGCCTCCTTTTCCCGGCCCTCCTTCTCCAGGACGGCCATCCGCCTGCGGTAGGACTCCAGCTTCGCGTCCCGGGCGATCCGGTAATAGGCCATCTGGTTTTCATACAGCCTGCCCTCAGGGCAGAGCACCACCTTGAGGGGGTTGAGGGGACTGCGGCCTGTGACGGCGGCCTTCCTTAGCTCCTCGGCGTTCACCAGCTCGTAGCCGTTCTTGGCGGCGTGGACCCAGACCACCTCCCCGGGGGGCCTGTCCGCGAACACGAGGGTGAACCTGCCCTGTGCGTCACTGTGGGTGCGGTTGCCCTCGGCCTTGACCTCAGCACCGGACAGATATTTGACCGTTCCGGTGTTGAACTGGCTGTTCTGCTCCACGACCAGGCCGGGGAGCCGGGCGTGCTGCTGGGACATGAGGAGGCTGTGCAGCAGGACAAGGCCGCATAGCAACAGATGGTTTTTGATCGATGGCATCCTGTGTATTTTTTAGGGAGAAGACTTGGGCTTACGGGGACATGGGTAGGTGGCGCAACATTGTCCACCTCCTCGGGGCGGTAGCCCGGGCAAGCAGTTCCTGCCGGATGGTGCCCTCCCTCGCCGTCGGATCGGCAGGGGTGGCCGTGCCGAAGACGATCCGCAGCACCACCTCCAGGTTTGCGCGCTGCTCCAGCGCCCTGCCGGGCTGGGGGCTGTGCCCCGGCAACTTTTTGAGTTGCCCGAATGCAGCGGGAAGCTGGTTCTTGCCGGTCAGGCTGCGGACTTCGCCGAGGTAGTGGGTAGGGTTCATGGGCAATTGAATGGAAGATTCTTAGATTTCAGATCGTTTCGCCCATGACAGCGTCGATAAGGCAGTTCAGGCCATGGATTATTCGGTTCTCTTCAATCCTGGCTTCCTCTGTGGGTATTGTCCCCTGAAATTCTTTGCTCTTCTTGAGTATTTCCCATCGAGTTTTCAGGCTCAACCAATCGGCGTTGAGATTTTGACCATCATAGTGATCCAGAACCTCCTTGACTTGGGCAAACGCGGAATTGATGTTCGCACGTTCCACTTGACCTTTGGCGGACCTGAGTTTTTTCAGATCGTTTTGAGAAATCGGGAACTTTGCCGAGACTCTTTCCAAATTCCTCAGCACCATGTCCATCCCATTCTCCATTACATTCAACGCAATTACATCACGGAAGAGGTGCTGAATTCAACAATGAAGTGCAACACTGCTGTAAAAATACCTCGTTGGGGGTTTTGAATTTCAATTTTTTTCTGGGTCTGTTGTTGAGTTTGTTCTGGATGTCCTTGGCTTGGCCGTGGGAGGTCTGGTTCAGGGGTGTTGACTTGGGCAGGTATTGCCTGATGAGGCCGTTTGCGTTCTCGTTGCAGCCCCTTTCCCATGCACTGTACGGGTTGGCGAGGACACCTTTGCACCGAGTCTTTCGGCGATTTTCTGATGTCCTGCAAACTCCCTTCCGTTGTCGAAGGTGATGGTCCTGCACAGGAGCCCCCTCATGTCGCCCAGGATTCGTTCGGCGACATGGCCGGCCCCCCTGTGGCCGGGCAGGGTGATGATGGTGTACAGGGATTTGCGCTCGGTCATGGGCGCCATGGCGCCCTGGTGGCCTTTTCCGACGATGGTGTCACCCTCCCAGTCCCCGAACCTGTCCTGGCGGTCGACTGCGGTCGGCCGTTTCTCGATCCCGACCCTTCCGATGATGTGCCCCCTGTTTTTCCGGGTGTTCCTTCGCTTTCGGCGGCATCGGTGTGTCCTGCGCAGGCTTTTGTAGAGGTCCCCGCCCTTGCGCTTGTCCTGGTGGACGAACCGGTGGATGGTCTCGTGGGAGGCCATGGGGATGCCTTCCCTGTCCGCCCTGCCCTCGGCCTGTTCGGGGCTCCAGTCCTCCTCCGTGAGCTTCCTGCGGATGTGCGCCTCCATTTTCCCGTCGATGGCCTTGCCCCGGCCTTTATTCCGCGCCCTTGCCGAGGCACGTTCCTGGGCGGGCTTGGCATTGTACAGCCCATGGGAGCCCGGAGAGCAGTTGCGCCCCGGATCGCGGCTGATGGTGGACCTGCCCACTTTGAGTTCCTTGGCAATGGCCGATGGATTGTAGCCTTTTTTCCGCAGGGTGGCGATCACAACCCTTTGTCCTTCATCCAATTGTTGATACCTTTGCATACACACACTTTTTAACGGAAAGAAAGTTCCGGCTTTTGCTGGACTTTCTTTTCAATTTGTTTTGAATGTGTTGCACTTCTTGTTTGAACATAGGAAAAGCAAGGGCAAACTATAATGAAAATTTAGCCTTAAAAAAAACACCCGTGACATCTTAATTACCAAAACTTATGAGTGGAGTGGTTGAAATATGAAAACTATTTTTGAAAATTTCTTTTTAGAAAAGAAACTACTTGCAATTTTGTAAAACTCAATGACTGGAACATTATCAATGCCTATATATACCGTTGCTGCTGCAGCTTAGCTGGGCACAATGGTAGCTTTTCAATAGTGAAGGCAGGTTACAAATGGCATGGAACTGGAACTTTAAGTTAAGCATTTTAGGACATGGAAAACTCAATGAGGATCATCGTCTTGCAAGGACTACCCAATAGAGGCAAAACAACCACACTCAACAGTGTATGGAACCTGCTTTGCCCAAATGGTCAAAATTCTACCAATAGGCAGCCCCTAGGTGGCGATCGTAATGATTTTACGGACATTGTCATACGAGGTGAGCAACGCATTGGTTTTTACACGGCTGGCGATAATTCTACACTGTTGGCTCGTGCAATCATGGATCATGGAAGCAATCAACTCTGCGATGTATTTGTATGTGGACTTAGCACTGGTACATCAAAGATAAGAGCTAACAATGTCATTGATCTATTTGATCACGTAAGGCTGGATAAGACATACGCATCGAATGAATTAACTCAGGAAGATGCTAATAATCGGGATGTTCAAGACATACTTTCCCAGCTATGAAAAACACCATTACAGAAAGCGAAATCGAGGCAATTGCCTTATCTTATCTTTTGGAGTTGAGCTATTCCTAACGTATTGGGTACGGATATCGCCCCTGATGGGGAACATCCAGAGCGCCATTACAGCGAAGTTGTGCTCGTCACTCGTTTGCGTGATGCGATTGACAGACTGAACCCGGAGCTACCCATAGATGCCAGAGAGGAAGTACTGCGAAAAGTCGGCTCTATGTCGTTAATAGTGGGTGTTCGAATCGGAGGTCACCTGCGACGAAGTGGATCATGTTGTGGAAGTTTCCGGGATTTCGGTACCCCCTGGCCCTTCTCTTGGCGAGTTGGATTTTGTTGTTGATGCCTTCAAGTACGCCGTTGTTGAGTTTTGAGGTGAAGTGGTTGATGATACCCTGCCAGTGGTTCCGGATGGTCTGCGCCGCGTATTGGAAGGGGGGCAGTTCGGATTTCTCGGCCTCGTGGCACCATTGGTGCAGGAAGGTCTCGGCCTGTTCCCCGTGCTTGAACCCCC
>JBJOPY010000109.1:0-11887 GCA_046050405.1 Bacteroidota bacterium
CGCCCAGCCTCCTTGATGTTTGCCAGCGGCGTCCGGATCGTGATGCCGTTTTTCGTGATGATCATCAGGTCGTTCGTGGTGTCGTTGACCGACATGATGCTGATCAATTCGCCGGTCTTTCCAGTGATGTTGATCGTTTTCACGCCCTTTCCTCCCCGGCGGGTCTTCCGGTAGTCGTCAATGTGCGACCTTTTCCCAAACCCATGCTCACTGACCACGAGCAAGGTCGCGTGGGGGTCACGGATGATCACCATTCCGACCACAGCGTCCTTGTCATTGGCGAGCCTCACCCCGCGCACGCCGGTGGAACCTCTGCCCATGTTGCGGGTTTCGTCCTCGGGGAATCGGATCGCACGCCCGGAGCGGAGGGCCATCACGACCTCCTCCCCCGGCTTGACCAGCTTGGCTTCCAGCAGCTCGTCATCCTCGTTGACATGGATGGCAATGATGCCTGTGGCCCTAGGGCGGCTGTAGGCCTCGAGGAGGGTCTTCTTGATGACGCCCTTTTTGGTGCACATGATCACGGAGGTATTCATCAGCAAATCCTCGTTCTTCAGATCTGCAACGGTGATGAAGGTCTTGATCTTGTCGTCAGGATCGATCTGGATCAGGTTCTGAATCGCCCTGCCCTTGCTCTGGCGGCTTCCCTCAGGAACCTCATAGACGCGGAGCCAGTAGCACTTGCCCTTCTCCGTGAAGAAGATCAGGTAATTGTGCGTCCAGGCCGTGAACAGGTGCTCGATGAAGTCCGTATCCTTCGTACCCGCTGCCTTGGATCCCCTTCCACCCCGCTTCTGCGAGCGTATTTCACTGGTCAGGGTGCGCTTGATGTAACCCTCGTGCGACACGGTGATGATCACCTCCTCGTTCGGGATCAGATCTTCCATGCTGAGGTCGCCTGTCGCAAACTCGACGGCGGTGCGGCGCCCGTCGCCGTACTTTTCGCGCATGTCCAGCAACTCATCCTTGATGATCCCCATGATGAGGATCTCACTTGCCAGGACCTCCTTGTAATAATTGATGGTCTTCATCAACTCGTCGTATTCCTCGCGAATCTTATCCCGCTCGAGCCCTGTCAGGCGCTGCAAGCGCATGTCCAGGATGGCCCGTGCTTGCAGTTCACTCAGGCCGAAGGTCACCATCAGTCCGTCGCGTGCATGGTCGGGGCTTTCGGAGGCACGAATCAGGGCGATCACCTCATCCAGGTGGTCCAGGGCGATGAGCAGACCCTCCAGGATATGGGCGCGCTTCTCCGCCTCGCGAAGCAGGAACTCCGTCCGGCGCACGACCACCTCATGGCGATGGGCAACGTAGTGCTTGATCATGTCCTTGAGGTTCAGGATCATCGGCCTGCCATTCACCAGTGCGATGTTGTTCACACTGAAGGACTGCTGCAGCTGCGTGTACTTGAAGAGCTGGTTCAAGACTACGCTGGCCATCGCCTCCCGCTTGATCTCGAAGACGATCCGCATGCCCTCGCGGTCGCTTTCGTCCCGCAGGTCTGAGATGCCTTCCAGCTTCTTTTCATTGATCAATGCCCCGATGTTCACCAGCAGGTTCCCCTTGTTGACCTGATAGGGGATTTCTTCCACGATGATCCACTCGCGTCCGTTCGGCTGCTCCTCGATGCGGGCCTTGGCACGCACCAATACACGTCCGCGCCCCGTTTCGAAGGCGCGGATGACACCTTCCATTCCATGGATGATCCCGCCGGTGGGAAAGTCGGGTGCGGTGACGATTTTGCAGAGCTCACCGATGGAGATTTCACGGTTGTCAATGTAGGCGACGATCGCCGATATCACCTCCGTGATGTTATGCGGTGCCATGTTGGTGGCCATGCCGACGGCGATTCCGCTGCTGCCATTGATGAGCAGATTCGGAACCTTGGACGGGAGCACACTTGGCTCCTTCAGGGAATCGTCGAAGTTGGGACGGAAATCCACCGTCTCCTTGTCCAAGTCGGCCAGCATCTCCTCGGCAATCTTGCGAAGGCGCGCCTCGGTGTATCGCATCGCTGCGGGCGGGTCACCGTCGATCGACCCGAAGTTTCCCTGCCCATCCACCAATGGATAGCGCAAGCTCCAATCCTGCGCCATCCGAACCATGGTGTCGTAAACGGCGGAATCCCCGTGCGGATGGTATTTTCCCAATACCTCACCCACGATTCTGGCGGATTTCTTGTAAGGCCTGTTCCAACCAAGACCCAGTTCGGTCATCCCGTACAGCACCCGGCGGTGTACAGGCTTGAGCCCGTCACGCACATCGGGCAAGGCGCGGGAGACAATCACCGACATCGAGTAATCGATGTAGGCGCTCTTCATTTCTTCTTCGATGACCCGCTGAACGATTTTCCCTGCCATTTTCTAGTATTCTTCAGTAAATTTAGACAACATGAATAGTACGGCAATTTAGGGAAACTAATGCTACCGCATCGGATCGTCTATCCACATATGATTGTGGACAACCTGAATCAAAGTTGGTAGAATTCAACCCGTTGGATAATTTTTTCCACACATCCGGCAATTTCTCCGAATCAAGTCCTGGATGATGATTCCTCTCCATGCCAATGGGACAGAGCAAGTCAAAGGTAAACCCAGCCCCCACAAAGCCTTCATAGAGACTATTGGATGAACCTGCAATGGCCTTCTCCCCTAAGATTACCTATACAAATCGGATGTACGGGTACATTCCCGCAATCCACCAAAGTGCCCAATAGGGATGGAAAACTCGGAAGGCCACCTGTAATGGGCGACCTTCCGAATATCTTGATCCCTAACACGGTTACTTCGCAGCTGAGACGACCTCGATCTTGACCTTGGCCTTGACTTCCTTGTGCAAATCGACCGTCACTTCATATTGGCCGACCTCCTTGATGGCGGCATCAAAGAGGATGCGCTGACGCTCGACTTCGAAGCCCTTGGCTTCCAGCTGGCTGGCGACCATCGTGGGCGTAACCGAACCGAACAGCCTTCCATCCGGCCCCGCAAGGGTAGCGATGGTCAAGGTGAGCTTGCCCATCTCCTCCGCAATGCGAAGCGCTTCGTTCTTGATGTGATCCTTCTTGTGAGCCGCCTGGCGCATGTTCTCAGCGTGGATCTTGCGGTTCGTCTCCGTGGCCATGATGGCGATTCCTTGCGGAATGAGGAAGTTGCGCGCAAATCCGGGCTTCACCGAGACAATGTCATTTTTCTCACCGAGATCTTTGTGGTATTTCTTGAGAATTACGTCCATGACCTTATTTAATGGTATCGGTTACGAATGGAAGAAGTCCAAGGTGACGGGCACGCTTGACGGCCACTGTGAGGCGGCGCTGATACTTCAGGCTGGTGCCTGTGAGGCGACGGGGAAGGATCTTGCCTTGGTCGTTCAGGAACTTCCGAAGGAAGTCGGGGTCTTTGTAGTCGATGTACTTGATCCCGTTGCGCTTGAACCGGCAGTACTTCTTGGGCATGTTGGTGGACTTGATCTGATTGACCGCCGTCGGCCCGATGCCTCTGTCTTTGGTTTTCGTGTATGCCATTTCTCTTTCCCTCCCGTATTAAGTGTTTTCCTCTTTTTTCTTGCCGAATCCCTGCTCGCGACGCTTCTTGTTGAAGGCTGCGTGGTGCTTCTCGACACGCACAGTCAGGAATCGAATCACAGATTCGTCATAGAGGTACTCTTGCTCCAGCTTGCCGATGACAGCCGTCGGAGCGGTGAATTCAGCGTAGCAATAGTATGCAGTGTTTTTCTTCTCGATGGAGTATGCCAGCTTCTTCTGGCCCCAATGCTCGAGGTTCGTGACTTCACCGCCGCCCTTGACGATCAAGTCCTCGAATTTCTTTGCGACCTTGCGGTAGTCGGCCTCTGAAAGCTCCGGAGACACCAGGAACGTGGTCTCATACGGTACTTTCATGCCGGAAAGGTCAATACTAATTTCCAGTGCCATTGAAAATCAACGTTTTATGTTCTTCTCCATAGACGACAGCCTAGGATTTTCGAAACGAGCTGCAAAGTTAGCCATTTTTTTCTGCCCAAGCAATAGCTTGCCCACAATTCATTTTCCCAGGCTGCAGGCAGCCGCTATTGCCGCCGGATGACCTTGAAGGCGATTTCCCTCCCATGGCCTTGCAGGATGGCCAGGTTGATCCAGCTTAGCGCAAACTTCTCCAGCAGCTCCACCTTGTCCTCCCCCCCGAAGTCCCAGCACGCTTCGAATCCCAGATCCAGGGCCAGCTGCCGGGCAACCTTCTTGGCTTCGGAATTTCCGCCAGCCATGAACATGTCCAGGCTCACCGAATGTGGGACAGGACTCTCCTGGTGATAGCTGGGGTTGGCCATGTTCTCGAAACCGGTCGTGTTGAAGCATTTGACCACGGCTGCATCCTTGCTCAGGGCCACGATGGCGTGGTAACCCGTCGCATAGGGCTCTGGACGCATGCGGATGGCATTGGTGGTATCGATCACGACCTTGCCTTCCAGCGGCCCCATGAGCGGGACCAGGTCTGCCACCACATCGGCGGGAGTGGTGACCACCACCACATCCGCGCCGTCACATGCAGACTGAACTTCTTGAAATTCGGCGCCTTCGATCTCCCTGGAGGCTTTTTCAGATTTGGGGGAGGAGGCGTCACGGATGCCAAATACCACCTGGTGGCCACGCTTGATCCACCCTTTTCCAAGTGCCGAGCCGACATTTCCGGCTCCGATTATTGCAATTTTCATTGTATGTCCTTTTTATAGGTGATGTCTTTTTCGCAGCTTATTTTTCAATCGGCTTCAAGTCGTAGATGCTTCGGATGGAGGCGAATTCTTCTTCCATGTCCAGCCCGAGGTCGATGAGTTTGCCGGTGCGCACGTCGAAAACCCAGCCGTGTACCTTCGGGAATCCTGTCCTGTACCATGAGCGCTGCACATGGTCGATCTTGATCACATTCAGGCACTGCTCCACCACGTTGAGCTCCACAAGGCGGTCAAATAAACGCTGTGGGGCAGTGATGGCCGAGAGTTCCGCTTGGTGGAGGCGGTAAACATCGCGCAAGGTTTGCAACCAACTGTTCAGCTGCCCCATGTCACTCGGATGCAGGGCCGCCTTCACACCGCCACACTCGTAATGCCCGCAGACGATGATGTGCTTGACCTTCAGGTGCTCGACCGCATATTGAACGACTGCATTGAGGTTGTTGTCAGTGCTGACCACCAGGTTTGCGACGTTGCGGTGAATGAAGATCTCACCCGGCTGGCCACCCATCAAATCCTCCGCCGTCACACGGCTGTCCGAGCATCCGATGTAGAGGTACTCTGGTGATTGGCCCCGGGAAAGCTTCTCAAAGTAGCCGGGATCCAATGCCAGCTTATCCGCAACCCAATTTCGATTGTTTTCAAAAACTGTGGAAATGTCCATTTCTTATTTTGAGTGATGTTGTGAATCTTCCAGTACGCGTTCCGGAACGAAGTACATGGTCGGCACCAGCAGGAAGAGCGAAAAAGATACATACACGGAAACGAAGCTGGCAAAGGCGGCAATGAGGTAGGTGCCCATCGCGATCCAGTTCTTGATTCGCGCCCTGCGGCTGGCCCGCTCGCTCACATGGGCATGCACGATCCCGGCCCGGTAGGCATAGGTGCGCAGCAGGGTGAATGCCATTGCATTTCCGAAAAACACCAACCCATAACAGAGGGAGGCATGCGGCAGCAGCGGGTTCGCACCCACGAAATTCGTGCAAAATGGAACCAGGCTCATCCAGAAAAGCAGGTGCATGCTGTACCAAAGCAGTTTACGGTCGGAGTGAACGATTTGGTGGAACAATTGGTGATGGTTCACCCACATGATGCCCAGCATGATGAAGCTCAGCACGTAGCAGACGAATTTGGGGCCAACCTGCTGGAGGAGGTCCCAGACATTGTCCTCCGTCGGCACGCCCCCCAGTTTCAGGTCGAAGACCATCACGGTGATGGCAATGGCGATGACTCCGTCGCTGAATGCCTCGATCCGCTGTGTCGGGATCCCGGTTTCGGGATGATGCCTATTGGAGGTAGCCATCCACGGGTTCCAGTTTGGGGAGCAGGTTGGTTTCGCCAAGCATCTCCCGGAGATCCCGCTCGATGGTGTTGCACAGGGCGGAGAGTGGCACGTCGGTGACCAGGTCCTCGAAGGGATCCTCAATGGCCGCCCCGGTGCGTTCCATGATCGCGAACACCCCGACAATGATGGCTGTGATCGGCACGATCAGCCATACCGAGAGGTGGAGAGGCTCAGGGATGAAGAATCCGAGCAGGCCGAAGGGCAGCATCCCGGCGAAAATCAGTACAAACAACCGTGTGAAATAGTCATACTGCCGAGGCAGTGGAGTGTTCTTGATCCTCTCGCAGCCCCCTTGGTGATTGGCGAGGGCGGCCAGCTGACCCTCGATTTGAAAGCTGTCAAATCCTCCCAGGGTGCCATCCGCCATCGCTTGGTACAGTTGCCTCCCCATGAGCAGTAGAATCTGATTGGGCTTGTTGTGCGACTTCTGGACGACCTCATACTCAGCCTCGGACAGCAGGGGCTGCAAGGAGGGCCAGTCCGCTTGGCGCCGAAGGTGCATGCGCAGGGTATGGCACCAGGCAATCATTTTGTAGATTTGGGATTGCTTGAAGCGTGATGCACGTTCAGCGTCGAAACTGGTCTGATGGCTATGGCTGTCGGCAAAAGTGATCACGAGCCTCGCCAATATCCTGCTGCTGTTGACGATGCCGCCCCATAGGGTGCGGGCTTCCCACCAGCGGGCATAAGCGGATTGATTCCGGAAGGCCACGAAGATCGCCAATGCGGATCCCAGTATCCCTACCGGCGTAAAATTGATGCCGAGCCCCTGCCATTCCGTCCAATAAAACAATTGCCATACGCAGCTCGACCAAATCAAGGCAAAGAGCATCTGCCCCCGGATGTATCCCCAGACTTTGATGGGGTTGAAATTTCGCTTCAGGATCATGCGTGTGAAATCTTCAGAAATTGGACCAATTGAAGCCAAAGGTAATGAAAGTATCGCGCTGCCTGACCCCGGCAAGCACCACGGCATCATCATTGTAGTTCACGGCGACCCGGAAGGAGAGCTGCTTGGAAATGGGAAAGTCGGCGGCCACGTCGCCATGCAGACGATAATTGGACCACCGCTGAAAGGCAGACTGTCCCCAGAACTCATACCGCAAGCGCACATTTCCTGCTGCAAGCCTGCTTTGGCCAAATATCCTCACCGTTCCGCGGATGACCTCAATGCTGCTCCTACCATTGTAATAGGTGTCCGAGAAGGTGGTTCCTTGAAACCTGATATTCTCCCAGGTGGTGGAAAAGGACAGCTTCAGAAGGTGGTCCTGCTTGCGGAGCAGGGTGGCGGTCACGCCGGGCCCGACCTGGACACGCAATGGATACCTCCGGCGGACATTGGTCTCGATCCAGGCCATGGCATAGGCATACCACCGGTGCCTTGGAGAGAGGTAAATGAAATTCTTGGAAAACAGGTCGCCTTCCGTCCGCACCTTGCCAAAGGTTCCGAATTGGTAGGTATTTCCAGTGCGGAAGGCCCATTTCGGATGCATGCTGCTGAGATCTCCCGTCCCCACCACGAGCAGCCGGTTGACGTTTCCCGAGATCCAGCTTCCGCTCAGGCCCACCCGGTACGCCAGCGGAAGGGTATCGGCCTCGGTCAACTGTGCAGGTGCGCGGAACCATCCCCCCACTGCCAGCATCAGCAGAAAGCAACCCGTCAAGGTGTGTCTCATCTCTTTACCAATGGGTGGACCGCCTGCCGGAGGCCGGTCTCCATCGTCCCCCGGCAGGCAACCACCGGCCATTACACGCCCAGGGCCTCGATGAGCAACCTGGCGGCGGCGGCACCGCTGAATTGCTGCTGCCCTGTGATCAGGTTGCCATCGCGCACCGCAAAAGGCTTGAACATGCCCCCCGTGATGAAATTGGTGTTTTCCAGCTTGCGGGCCTCGCTCTCGATCCAGAAGGGCTGGATGCGTTGCCCGACAAAGCTGTCGGCAAATTGCTCCTCCTGATCCGCAAATCCAGTCCAGGTCTTGCCCTCCACCAAGCGTTTTCCATCGCTTGTCCTGACCTCGAGCAGGATGCACGTGGCATGGCAGACAATGGCAACGGCCTTTCTGGCTTCATAAAACTTCGCCACCAGGCCATGCAAACCAGCATGGCCCCGGAAGGTGTACATCGGCGACTGCCCCCCGGCCAGGAAGATCCCGTCATAGTCCTCCACCGTGATTTCGGAGATTTTCCTGGTGTTTTCCACCAAGGCACGATGGGTCGGCGAATGCTTGAATCCCAGGCTCAGGATATCGTCGGCAGAATAGCCACTGGCATCCTCGGGATCGCTGTAGGCATCTGCCTGCAATGCGCCGCCATCAGGGGAGAAGATGTCCACCTTGTAGCCACGCTCCACAAATTCCCAGTAGGGGTGTGTGAGCTCGGCCCACCAGAATCCGATCGGCCATCCGGTGTTTCCACTGATCGCGGCATTGGCTGCCACCATCGCGATGCGTTTCGGGCGCTCGCTGTTCAATACGTTGACATTTGCACTCATCTCTAAATTCTCTTTTAGTTGAATTGATGGAAGCAAAGTTCCATGTCCATGGCACCGGTGTCAACATATACACCCTAAAGTGTGCTACTCACTTTTTGGAAAGTAAAGCACCTTTCTCCTATCTTTGGCCACTATGCCTGAATTCAAATATCACGGGAAGCTGTATTACAACCCCGTCGAGTTCGCGATGGACCGGATCGGGGGAACATGGAAGATGCCACTGCTCTGGCGCCTGAACGAGAAGACCCTGCGGTACGGCGAGCTGAAGAAGAGCATGCCCAAGGTGACGCACAAGATGCTCACCAGTGCGCTTCGGGAATTGGAGGAGGAAGGGTTCATCCACAGGAAGGCCTATCCGGTGATTCCTCCCAAGGTGGAGTATTCGCTCACGGAGCGCGGGAAGCGATCGATCATGGTCATCGATGCCCTCCGGCAATACGGCATCAGCCTCATGGACGAATTCGGGGTCGGCCCATCGAAGGAGCCCGGCCACGCCCAGCCCTGATGGCCGAGGCATCGAGGGAGATGTCCACATTCCCGCCAAGATCGACCCCCTTCAGAGGTCGGTTTGTTTTTTTCGTGTAGCTTTGCCCCCGTGGAAGGATTCGTTGTCTCAGCACGGAAGTACAGGCCCGCTACGTTTGACTCGGTGGTCGGTCAATCACACGTGACCAATACCCTGAAGAATGCCATCAAAATGGGGCAGTTGGCGCACGCCTTCTTGTTTTCCGGGCCGCGGGGAGTGGGCAAGACCACCTGCGCGCGCATCCTGGCGAAGGCGATCAACTGCATGAACCCGCCGGAGGATGGCGAGGCGTGCAACGCCTGCGAAAGCTGTGTCACCTTCAACGAGGGCCGGAGCCTCAACATACACGAACTGGATGCCGCCAGCAACAACTCGGTCGAGGACATCCGCAAGATCATCGACCAGGTGCGGTACGTGCCCGCCGTCGGCAAGAAGAGCATCTTCATCATCGACGAGGTACACATGCTCAGCTCCGCAGCCTTCAACGCCTTCCTGAAGACGCTGGAGGAGCCGCCTGCGCATGCCATCTTCATCCTGGCCACCACGGAAAAACACAAGATCCTGCCCACGATCCTCTCCCGGGTGCAGAAGTTTGACTTCAAGCGCATCAAGGTGGATGCCATCGCGGAGCACCTGAAAAGCATCTGTGAGAAGGAGGAAATCGGATATGACTACGATGCCCTGCAACTCATCGGGCTCAAAGCGGACGGCGGCCTTCGGGACGCGCTGAGCATCTTCGACCAGATCGTCAGCTTCAGCGACCGGAATGTCGCCTACAAGATCGTCGTCGACAACCTGAACGTCCTCGACTTCGACTACTATTTCAGCGCAGTGAAGATGATGCTCGCCGCCGACCATGAGGGGCTGCTCGTGATGCTGAACGAGATCATCGACCTTGGGTTCGAGGTCAAGGACTTTCTCATCGGGCTTGCAGAGCATTTCCGCAATCTCCTCATCTCTCGCACCCCCAAGACGATCGGACTCCTGGAGACGAGCGACAATGTGAAGAAGCAATACACGGAGCAGGTCAAAGCGATTTCACCCTCGCTCCTCCTGAATGCCTTCAACCTGGTCTCCGCAGCTGA
Organism: Bacteroidota bacterium; assembly: GCA_046050405.1. GTDB lineage: Bacteria > Bacteroidota > Bacteroidia > J057 > JADKCL01 > JADKCL01. Next base: position 10,170 of record JBJOPY010000109.1, read on the forward strand.
GGTTGCAATGCGCAATGCCGCCAATCCCAGGCTGCATGTTGAGCTGGCATTGATGAAACTGGCGCATCTCCAGACGGCAATTTCCCTGGCCCAAGAGGCCGAAAAAAAAAAGCCTAGCGAGCGGGCAGGTGCCATGAACCTCGGGACACCTCCGCGGCAGGCGCTCTCGAAGGAGCTCCCCGGCAGCGGAAGCGATTCCCCGCTGACGGCGAACACCGAGGGACAGAAGAGGTCCAAGATCCTGCGGGGGCCATTTCTCCTCCCCAAGAACCTCGATGATATCACCCTTTTCAGCTCCCCGAAGGCTGCGGGCGACAAACGGGAAGAGGAGGACCGGTTCGTGGAATATGACACGCGGGTGGAGATCCAGCCGGAAGTCTTCGAAGCGGCCTATGATCAACTCCTGGATTTCCTCGCTTCCGACGGCAGGTTCCGCATCGCATCATTGCTGCGAAAGGATGCCTACCGGCTCGACCACAACCGGTGGATCCAAGCCGTCCCGAGCGAGGTGGTCAGGAAGCAACTCTCGGACGAGCGGTTTGTGCTCGAATTCATGCGGGAGCGTACCGGGGTCGGCAACCTGATCCTGAAATTGGAAATCCAAGAGCTCCCACCCAACCCCAACGATGTCCGCCCCTATACGAATGAGGAGAAGCTGGAGATGATGCTGGCCAAAAACCCTCAACTGCGCCTCCTGATGAAGCGGTTCGATGCGCACATCAAATACGATTGAGGAAATCGCCCGCCCCGTCTCATCCCCCGATCTTCACCATCGCCCGCTGGCTCAGCCGGCCCTGCAGCTGCCCCGCATCGTCGAATGAGGGCAACCCGCCCAGTTTCTCGGCCTTGCTCCCGACGGATGCCCCTATCAGCGGGCGAATGTCATTCCCGGCACGGTAGGCAGACAACAAATCCATCTCCTCCCTTGCGAACAGGCAGTTTCGCAGCTTCCCTTCGGCGGTGAGTCGCAGACGGTTGCAGCCTTCGCAGAAAGGCTTGGAAACCGTGCTGATGACGGCAAAGGTACCCTTGAAACCAGCCACACGATGACCGCGAGATGTGCTGCTGGGCTGGTCGGGCAGCTGCTCGATGTGGAACCGCTCCCCGATCCGGCGCAGCATCTCCGCGTATGTCACCACCGATTCCCGGCGCCATGCGTTGCCATCGAATGGCATGAATTCGATGAACCGCAGGTGGAGATCGCGCTCCCGGCCCATTTCCACGAAATCGATCAGCTCGGTGTCATTGACCCCCTGGAGCACGACCATGTTCAGCTTGACGCGAAATCCCCTCAGCAGGGCAAGATCGACATTTGCCATCACCTGCGAGAACAGGTCGCGCCGGGTGATGGCGGCAAAACGCTCTGGATCCAGCGTGTCCAGGCTCACATTGAGCGACCGGAGACCGACCTCGGCGAACAGGTCGAGAAACTCGTGCAGGAAGATGCCGTTGGTGGTGATGGCGAGCTCCACTGGCAGCCTGCCCAGGGCCCGGATGATCGCCGCAGCATCCCGGCGCACCAGTGGCTCCCCGCCGGTGAGCCTTATTTTCCGGACGCCCGCCTCCACGAACACCTGGGCGATCCCGAGGATTTCATCCACCGCCATCAGCCTGCCCGGCGGCAGGAACCGGATGTTTTCCGGCATGCAGTAGGTGCACCTCAGGTTGCAGCGGTCCACCAGCGAAATGCGCAGGTAGTCATGGCCTCTGCCAAAGCG
>JBJOPY010000110.1:0-3062 GCA_046050405.1 Bacteroidota bacterium
TAGGCGCCGGCAGTCTGGGGAAGGGCTGCGCCTCCGTTTCCGAAGATTCTGACTGAGCGCGGGTCAACGGTGGCAGGATCGACGCCGATTCCCGAGAAAAAGCTTTGATCCAGGGCGTAGATTCCCTCGGAGGTCACAGGGAACTTGTACCAAGTTCCGTTCCTGAGCACCGATTCGGATGCATACCCTTGGCGGCTGTTGTAGCCGCCAGCGCGTCGATTCGTGTCATGCTGTCGGGAAATGCTGTAGCGAATGACGTCGGCCCTCTTGTAGCTGCTCCCCGAGGCACTTACCAGGATCGGGTACACCATGACATGCTGGTAGTCCTCGCCTTGGATGGTGATGATGGAGCCCGTCAGGACGTGTGAATCCGGATACCAAGCTGCGTCCTGCGGCAATCCGGCCGCTTTGCAGGTTCCCTGGAAAATCCCCGAATAGATTTCCTCTGGATTCTCTGCCTGGATTTCCCCCAGCGTCAGCCGCTGATCTTTCCCCACAGGGACGAGGAAATCATAGTAGGGCAGATTGGCCACCTTCCTGTCCAGTGAAGCCCCCCTGAACCAAGGGGCCTTGATGGTCTTCTCCATGTCCGCAGGATCGCTCACCGCGAGGTCTGTGGTCCACTCCGGAACGAAGATGCCGTTTTTCCCATCAAAACTGGTTGATGGCTTGGGTTCAGTGGTTGCACTGACCCCTCCAACCGGCACGGCTGGCTGTGATTGGCCCAGGGAGGTCGCCGGCAGGAGCGCACAAGAAAGCAGCAAGGAAAATAGATGCCTGATGGAAGAGTCTCTCATAACGAAGCGAATTCTGTCACTCGTCTTGCAAATATCCACAAAAATGCCCGGGGCGGGTAGGCAAATCTCCCTGCACCATGCGGGTGGACAAGTGCGAGGGGAGATTGGAGAGGCAATATTTTGAAAATTGCCGCATTCCTCCGAACTTGAGCGCATGAGTAGCACCAAGCGGTCTTCTAAGCCTTCAAAGCCCAAGGCGCAGGCACCAGCGGCGCCACCCGCTCGCAGGGATCCGCTCGCCTTTGGCGGCGGATTCTGGAAACAGCAATGGATTCCAGCCGTGATCCTCGCCCTTCTCCCCTTCGCGCTGTACTTCCAGTCGATGCGCTTCGGCTACGTCCTGGATGACGAGATCGTACTCTCGGAAAATGCCTTTGTGAAGAAAGGGACGAGGGGGCTGAAGGAGATCTTCGGAACGGAGTCGTTCACCGGCTATCTCGGGAAGCAGCAAGACCTGGTGGCTGGGGCACGCTACCGTCCGCTTTCGATCGCCACCTTCGCACTTGAGTGGCAGGTGTTCGGCAAGAAGGCCAAGGATGGGAAGACCATGGCGGGAAACCCCGGCATCTCCCATGCGGTCAACATCCTCCTGTATGCACTCACGGGGTTGCGGATTTACCGGCTGTTCATGGTCCTATCGCCCCCGAAGCCTGATGCGCCCTGGTATTTTACCCTGCCCTTCATCGGGGCTTCGCTGTTTGTCCTTCATCCGGTGCACACGGAGGCGGTCGCCAACATCAAGGGGAGGGATGAAATCCTGGCCCTGCTGCTCTCGCTCGCGACCTTGTATGCGGTGATGCGGCACCTCGCCACGAAGCAGGTGCTTTGGCTGGTCGCATCCCCTGTGCTTTTCCTCCTGGCACTCCTGGCGAAGGAAAATTCACTGACCTTCGTGGCGGTCATCCCTATGGCGGTGGTGCTTTTCATTAAGGTTTCCAGGGAGAAGGCCATGACGGCATCCCTGCCAATCCTGGGGGCTGCGGTGCTGTTCCTCCTCCTCCGTACCTCGGTGGTCGGGTTCTTGCTGAGTAGCGGCAAGCCTGTCACGGACCTAATGAACAATCCCTTCGTCGATGCCACCACGGGGCAGAAGTACGCCACGATCACTTACACCATGGCCTGGTACCTGAAGCTCCTCTTCTTCCCGCACCCACTGACGCATGACTACTATCCTTACCATGTGCCGCTGGTGGGTTGGGGCGATGGCCGCGCCTTCCTGTCCCTCGCACTCGTGGCCGGGCTGGTCGGCACGGCCGTCTGGCTATGGAGGAGATCCAGGATCACCGCCTTCTCGATTTTATACTTCTTCATCACCCTGAGCGTCGTCAGCAACCTGGTGCTTCCTGTCGGGACCTTCATGAACGAGCGCTTCCTTTACATGCCTTCGGTCGGATTTTGCCTCCTGGTCGCCCACCTTCTCGTACAGCAACTTCCAGGGTGGCTGGCTGGAATGCCGGGGAAGGCACTCGCTTATGGACTGGCCGGCGTGATGGCGCTCGGCTTCGCCGTGCGCACCGTTACACGTGTCCCTGACTGGGAAAACACCTTCACCCTGGAGTCTGCCAGCATCCAGGTGAGCCATGGCAGCGCCCGCAGCAACCAATACTATGCCTACTGCCTCTATGAGCAGGCGATTGCGGAGCCCGACCATGCAAAAAGGAAGGCCCTGTTCGACAAGGCCTGGCCTTATGTGAACAAGGCCCTCGAGATCTATCCCACCTACACCGAGTCCCATACCTGCCGGGACGGAATCGCCGCCGGCCGCTACCAGATGGACGGTGACATCCGCAAGCTCCTTCCCTATTTTGAAAACACCCTGCGCACCGCCCCCGTGGTGTTTGTGGATCAATATCTCGAATATCTCAGCAAGCGCGGGAGGCACGTCCCTGAATTGCTGGACTTCTTCCACCGGGTCGGATTTGAATACTTCTGGACGGAGCGGCGCGATGCCGCCAGGGCCCGGAAGTACCTGGAAATGGGTCTGCGAATGGCTCCGGGAGACCCCCGCCTGAGCGGGGATTTGGCTGCGGTGAAGTGAGGGTGGATTCTCTATATTTGCGGTTCAGTGGAAGAATGAAGGTCAGAATGCGCATACTTCGGAATGACAAGGGATTGAGGCTTGATCCTGTCCCGGATATGATTGGGGATGTGGCGGGAAATATGGCCGAACGGTGTCGCCATCCCTTCCTCCATGCCACGAAGGGTGTCCCTGCGGTGGGTGTGTCCGGCGATTCCACGGCATCCAGATAAAAAAACCAACCTTGC
>JBJOPY010000111.1:0-7891 GCA_046050405.1 Bacteroidota bacterium
GATTGGTCAAGGCGCAGGGGACCGTCCAGCAAATACTCCCCGCAAGAAGGCTGTCCGATTGAATTGTGAATGTCAGGTTGGGCAAGCTCCCTACAAACGGTGCTCCATTGGCATCGAATACATTGAGGGAGTATTGAACATTGGTCGGCGTGACGGTGTCTTGTAGCATGAACGTGAAGCAGAAAACCTCATTGTTGCTCACATTGAGTAGCTGGTTATCCGGGGAGCCAGAGCCCAGGTCGTGGCTAATCACTGGAGCCGGCCTGAAGGGTTCAGACACTCTTACATGAATCGTATCACTCACAGAACGATGCAGGCTGCATTGATTGGTTTGGTCTCCTTGCACAACGATGTGGACCATTTGATCGACCTGAGCACACTGCGGCCTCCAGCAGATTTCGCCTCCGATGCTGTCCGAACCACCGGTGACATCGACAATGAACGGATTGTTCAGGATGGGCAACCAATTCTGATCGTACGCCATCACACTGAAATCGATCGCCAACCCAGCACCGATGGCAGTATCCACGACCGAAATATCAAAGCAGAACGATTCATTCACGTTTGCCAGGATCGTATCGGAATTGGTCGGATTCTGAGAGATGTCCGTGTTCAGGAGAGGTGGCGGATTGTAGGGTGTGGGCACACGAAGATAGATGGTGTCGCGCGATACATTGCCGGGGGGGCATCGGTAGTCGTCCGTACCTTGTACGACAAACATATAGACATTGCCGTAATTGCAGAACGTTTCCCAGCATACTTGTCCGAAAATGGTGTCGCCGACCTGCCGCATCGTGACAGAATGTACCTGTCCGAGCATATTTCCAAGGGTGTCTTGCAATGTGCACTGGCCGACCAGTTTTCCGTCACCCGTCGTGTCCACCACCGTGAAGTCGAAGCAGAAGCTGTTCTGCACCGGCAGCACAATGGTGTCTCCGATCATGGGAAGCCCGGAGGGGGTGATGTTCACGGTAGGAGGAGCGGCGACTGGTGGAATGACACGCACCCATACGGTGTCGAATACAATATTGTAATTGGGACAGTCATTGATGTCCCGTGCGCTGATGATCATCGGGACAAGTGCATTCGAATAGCTGCAAGACGGTTTCCAACAAACCTGGCCAGTGACGGGAGGGGTGCTTCCATTCACCTGGATGGTCGCATAGGGAGGAGGGAAGCCGCCATTGCCGCCGAAGCTCACACTCAGTGGAGTCACCTGGATGCTGCTGGCAGGAGAGCTGTCCCCCACTGTGAATTCATAGCAAAATGGTTTTCCCGCAAAGGTGAAAATCGTGTCATGAATGACATTCGAGCCCAACAGGTTATTTGACAGAATCGGGGGGGGGCCTTGCGGCCGGCAGGAAAGAACATGAAACTGAAAGTCCCGCTTGTTTTCGCTCAGCAGGATGCCATTTCGGTATTCCTTCACCGAGACTGCCATGACATAGATGCCATTGTTGGCTGGAAATGCCTCCAAATAGCCCGTAGATGGGTTGATCCTGGCATATCCACCGGGACCAAAGGGATTGCCAGCATTGTAGCCTAATGCAAAGAGGACGCCATCGTAGGGCGGAGGACCCATTTCGTTGCCGTCTCCGAGCCTCGGCAGCAGTGGCGATCCGCATGTATCATTCCCAGTTCCGAGCCCTTGAAAATTCGTGCCGGTATAGGGGTGAGTCAAGGAATAGACCAGTGAGTCTCCGTCAGTATCCGAGGCAGAATGGTCGAAATAATAGGTTTCCCCTGCACAAAGGAAAATGGAGGGTCTCTTGTTGAACACGGGCATGGAGTTGCAGATGGCCTCCTGCGGCCCAGGTACGTGCGCCAGAAAAGTAATGCCTTGGCAGATAGGTCTTTCAAGATTGGTGATCACGTCGTTTCGGCAGCATCGTGTCCATGCGATGTTGTAACCCCCTGTGATAGGGGGGAGGTTGACGGTCAACTCATAGGCACCTTCCTGTAGACAGATGTTGTAAGGGGTGTCGATACAAGCATCCCAGTTCTCAGGAATAATCTCTGGCTTGTAAGATGGCGCTCGGAGCTGATAGGTGCTATAGAGTGTCCCGTTGCCGCGGAAGATGTACAGCAGCAGGGGATCGTCATAGGGCGTCTCACTATTCAGGCAATCGCGGTACATCTTTAGCTTGATGAGGTAAACACCCGGTCCTGAACAGCTGTACACGAGTTCTGCCCCGGCAATGTGCGAGGCGTGTGTACGATCTGCCAGGAGCAGCACGAGCAAGAGTGCGAGAGATCGGAATAATATCTTCATATTGCAACCCCCTTATCTAGGGTGATGCGGGTGGCATCTGAGGTCATTTTAAAGATGGACATCAACTTCAAAGATAGTTCAAAATCGGAGACCCATATAAATTACCATCCCCCACATCTTACAGCCTCGTGGCCTGGAAGGAGCGCTTTCCAAGCTCCCAGCGCGAACTTCAATGGAAGACCAATTGGCGAATGGTCACTTGGGAGAAACGGTGTGCCAACCTGTAGGCTTGGAAGCAAGCCATTCGCGCCCTCTGTCATTCCCAGGCGATCTATCCGCGTGGAAATCTCGGCTATCTGAGCGATCCTCATGACGCCGTTGATGCCGCCCGCACCCTCCGCGCCATGATGGCCTGTGTGTGAGTTTGTCCGCTGGAACTTAATCTTAGTAGCCCATTCCCCTAAGACGAACATAAGCAGGACTACAAAAAAAACACCTTCCATGATTCCAAGAGTCATATGCAGATGACAATCACCTTATATGCAAAGATGCATAAAAAAAGCATACAGGTTGTCGATCTCGAAGATGCATCGACAGCGAAATCAAGTCTGCGATCCACGCTTCTGACCCCTTTTCGGGTCAACCTAAAATGTTGGGGATAATTGGGGAAAGAAGGGTTGTGACCGGAAGGTATAGAGATTGGTACTTTGGCGGGGAAAATGGTTTGGCATCAATGGACAATACCAGCAGCCTTCTCCTGGAAGATTCTGACTAGGCATCCACCATCTGAACCACCGCCAGCCTGCCTCCGTCCTTCCTGCTCAGCAATAGCTGCGCCCCATCCGTCAGCTCCACCATCTTCCCGATCTCAATCACATCCTTCACATCCCCCTTGATCAGCATCAGCTCGGGCATGCGCTGGTTGACCAGGATCCATTTCCCTTGATGGAAGCTGAAATAGCCGACGGGCTTCTTCTGCTCTGCGGACAAACGCTCGTTCGGGAAAACGGTACGCAGCATGTGCCATTCATAGATGTACTGGTCGCTATAGACCATGAGGCGATGGTTGTCCGGGAGAAACTTGCCGCCGCTGCGGCTGCTGTACAGGTTGAGAACGGGCAGTTTCCCTTTGTAAGGTGTGTCACAGAAGGGGCACTTGGGGCTCATGGTATTGTCGAAGACGTACCACTTCTGTATGCAGCGGGGATTATGGCAGGGCTGCACGAGGTCGTTGGTTTTGACCAGGGCCTGCTCCCAGTCATTGGCGGTGGGACGCTTCGCCGGGTCGTGGAGGCCCTCGATGAAGGCGCGGTCAAACAGTTCCTTGAGGTAGGGGCCGCAGATCGTATAGGGTATTTTTCCGGTGTCCTTCCAAGGCAGCTCGCTGGGCTTGCATTGGTCGAGCTTGATGCGGTTGCTCCTATCGGTGGGGTGCTCTACGAACAAGGCATTCTTCCCCATGCTCAGTTCCTCATCCTTGCCCGGCTCCATGTCATGCACCTTGCTGCCACGCAGGGGGTGGCGGTAAAGCAGGTACATGTAGATCAGCACCGCCAATGCGTGACGGTCGGTATGGATGCTCGGCAAGACCCGCAGGGGGTCTTTCTTGGGGAGGTGGTTCGTCGCCATGACCTCGGGGGCGATGAAATCAGGTGTCCCGACGACGTCCGGAGGGAATTTCCCCGGAACGACCAACCCATCGATGTCAATGATGGCTGCATTTCCGCCGGCAGGATCCACCAGTACATTTTTGTAGCTCAGGTCGCTATGTGCCAGGCCTGCAGCATGCATCCTGCGCACGGCACGGGCGATCTTGATATTGATCGCCAGGTAGCTCCTCCATGTGCCGCGTTCCCGGATGTCCAGGAACTTGTTTTGGTTGCTTGCCGAGGCGAACCACTTGCCTTCCTTTTCATTGCCCTTGATGCCCAGCATATCGTTGTTCACTGAGCCGAATTGAAAGAAGAAATGCGGTCTGTAGGTCGGGCAGACGATGCCGAGCCTGCCCTCATGCTCCACGATCTTGGTGGGCCAGCAATACAGTTCGTCCCAATAGGCTCCGCCTTCCTGGTTGAAAATCTTGTCACGGTAGGCCCCTACGATGTTGCTGAGGCGGTCCTTCGAATTGGCGTCCTGCTTATCGCGGAAGAAGCCCACCACGTACCTTTTGTCAGGGCTGAAGAAGACATCCTTCATCCCGCCCTGGCCGATCATCTTGTTCACGTACTCGACCGGGGTTCCGTCCGTGGCTTTCAGCTTGATGATGTCACTCATGGTGTCACTGTTTGTGGGAAGCAACCGGAAAGCCCGGGAAGGGACACGGAAGAAGTGGGTGTCCTGTAGGGGGCGATCCGTTGTGGCATGGCCATCTTCATCCTCCTGTCAGAAGAGAACGGCAATCGTACGGTCATCATGCTCGCCTGCCGCCCAGAAGTCCAGCCACTCCAGCAATTGATCCGGGGCATCCAGGTTGTCATGGTCGAAGGTGACGGTCTCACTGAGATCGTCCCAGAGCTTGTCCCAGAGCTGCTGCTGCCGCAGGTCGTGATCCGTGTGGAACTTCGGGTCGCTCACGCCGTCTGTCATGAGGATCACGGCTGTGAAGTCCTGGACGACATCGAATTCGATCCTTTTCATGACCGTGGCACCATCTGCCCAGATTTCCGGCATGGTGAGGAACCTCGTCTGGCCGGCAAACTGTCCGCCGTCCGGGGTACCCAGGACCTTCAGGTGCCTGCCCTGCTGCAGGACGGCAGCGGCACCGTCTCCGACCCACCAGGTCCCCACGAAGTATCCGAAGTCATATTGGCGGACGATGGAAAGCAGGAGGGTGGTATGAAAGGTTTTGGGGGATTCCCCCATGGCCTCCGCCTCTGCACAGATGGCCCGGTAGCCTGCGTAGGCTGCATGGCTGAGGGCTTCATAGATGCGGTTGCGGATTTGTCCGCGCAGCTGCTCCGTGGGCGCGCGGTTCCATGCGCCTGCGAGTTCCTCCAGGTCGGCACTGAGTTTCTCGTCCAGCTTGGCATCCAGCACCTCCACCGCCTTCTCGCAAGCGATCTGGGATCCGCGTCGCGAATAGGGGGCCGAACCCGCGCCATCCGCCACAGCCATCACATACCAAGCCGTATCCTCCTTGACACGAAGCTCGAAATCGTCGTCACGAAAGGTTCCCGAATGGGCATGCGACCGTCCTCTGCGGCTGGCAGCGATCATCGTGCGACCGGCCATGTGCACCAGATCCGTCCGCAAGTGCGATTTCTGGAAGGGGAGGGTGTCGTCCGGCTCGATTTCCTTCCACATCTTCCTGGGGTCGGGCAAGATGTCGATCTCGCCTTGCAGGCGGTAGTCCTGCGCAGGGCGGTCACCTTCCGCAGCAAACCTCACCAGAATGCTCACCGGAAATTTCCCGTGCTCACTCGGTATTCCGCTGATATTCAGCTCTGAATCATAGGTGAAGTCCAAGCCGATCTCCTTGAATCCGCGGCTCTCGCAGCTGATGATGGATTCGATCCTGCGATGCAGGGGCGTGATGTCGATCTTCTGGAGGTATTCCACGCCGATCTTGGCATTCGGGAGGTTGAGCCTCACTGGCAAGATGGGTGGATCCAGCCGCCTTTGTACTTCCAGTGCTTCATCCGGTGCCTCTTCGTCACGCATGGGCGCATCCCCGTCCTCCGAGCCTTCCTCTTGCGCCGGCGAGCTGCTGGCATCGTGGAGCCCATCCAGCTCCAGTCCCGCCGCTCCATCCCCTGCGAGGGGGTCTTTCTCCTCGCCGATGGCTTGGACGTCCGGATCGGCAGCCTCAGGCTCAGGCTGCTTCTCCCCTTCCTCTGCATGGGGCTGGTGCGGCTCCGGTGCAGGCGCCGCAGTTTCCTGCGACGTGACCGGCACCGGGGTGATTTCTGGATGGCTGGATCCGAACCCCGCCGAGATGAAAGCCGCATACACGTCATCCTGAAGCTGGCTGTACCGAAGCAGAAGGCCATGCACGGAGGGGTGCCCCACGAAGGCGGGAAAATCGTTCAATAGCTTCTGGTGATCGCCCCTGAAGTGCTTCAGCAGGGCAGTTTTGAGGAATTGCGCTTGCTCATCGCGTTCCGTGTCGGCGTTTTGGGGTCTAAACATTGTGCTGCTGGGAGGTTATCCTTTCGTGCGTGAGATATTCATGTGGCTGGCGCCTTCCGAGAATTGGAGGCTGCGATTGCACCAGGGACAGGTCGCCGTCTTCGCTTCCCCGGTGCAGAATACATTCCCGCAGGCGCAGAGTGCAAAACCATAGGTGTTTCCGCAGCAGGGGCAATGTGGAAAGCCGTTCAGCTCACTGCTATTGACCTGTGCATTGGAGGTTCCGCCATCCTGTGTCAGCTGGAAATACTGGTCGGTGACGGGGAATGCACCTGAGAGGCGATAGCCTCGCGAAATGCCCGCAGCCCCCATCCATTCGCTGTTGGTGGCATTGGCCTTGTCGTACTTAATGAGATAGAACTTCTTGGTGTTCTGGCACTTTGAGAGGAAGATTGCGACATTGCCGTCCACGGCACTGCTGCCTTCGGAGCTGGATCCGGGCCTCTGGTCCAGGAAATTGTGGTCACTGGGGGCGGGGCTGAAATCCTCCTTGCTGTAAAGGTTCACGCTTTGGCTGCTCGCTTGGATCGATGCCGTGATCCATTTGAAGAAGGCCTTGTAGCTGCCGGCATCGCTGTTCTTGAACAGCATGACATTGTCCGTGAGGCGATACAGGACGCTGAGGTCTGCCCCCGTGCCAAAGGCGATGGCTACGACTTGGGTTTTGCCTTTCCAGTCCCTGGTCCAGGTGTCGATCGCACGCTGATAGTGGTCAGTGGGGGTGCCGTCCGTGAAGATGAACACGATCGGCTTCCAATCCCCCTTGCGCTCCATCGTCGTCTGGACGAGGGTCATCCGCATTTCCCGCATCAGATGCTCCAGGCCTTCCCCGAGGGAGGTCCCTCCGCCGATGGGCAGGCTCGGTGGATAGAACATGGTCACGTCCGTAAGGGGGGTGATGGTTTTTGCCTTGCCGGCAAATGCGATGACCGAAAGGTAAACGGTCTCCAGGGCGTAGGGGTCGCGCTTGAGTTCCTGGATGATCATTCCGAGCCCCTGTTCCACTTGCGCGATCGGTTCACCGACCATGGATTCAGAAACGTCGATCAAGAAGTAAACAGGGAGGCGTCTCATTGGCAGGGTCTATTGATCATTCGGAGAAACCTTGACTTACAGCCCCATCATGGTGAATAAGGCGATGGCACAAATGATGAAGAACAGCACCATCTGGCCCATGTCAAGGAAGATTCCTTCACCGACCTGGTAGGGTTTCATGTTCTTGCCAATGGCACGCGAAAGATAGCCGAAAATGCTGTCGGCGGTGTCGAACCATTTGCGGTGCTTGGGATCCAGCCGGTCCTTGTGCGGTGCCAGTTTGGCATAGACATACATTCCGGCCAGGCTTCCCACGACCACGAGTTTGATGAGAACGCCGAAAAATCCTAAATTGAAAAGGAGAATGCTCATATCACGACATTGATTTCAGGTGGAGGAGGAGGGAGGCTTGCTTCCTGGCTCGCGCCCAGGCTTTTGTTGCCTGCACTGACGGAGGCTGAAACCCATTTGAAGAAGCTCCCGAATGTAGTTGCATCTGTGGTGTCAAGGCTGACG
>JBJOPY010000112.1:0-8905 GCA_046050405.1 Bacteroidota bacterium
CATTCCCGCATCATTGGTACAGATTTGCCCAGGAATCCATGTGTTCTCATCCCCTTGGCAGGGCGCTCTTGTCGGCAGCGTTGCTCGGCGGGCTGATGGCCTGCAATGCTGAAGTCCAGAGGCCCCTTCCACCTCCTCCTGCCTCCGAAGGGCAGGCTCCCCACGCTCCCGCGTCCCCCCAGCCCGTGTCCATCTATGAGCAGGAGTTCCTGGACTCCGGCCTCGTGGATCTTTCGGAATTCATCCCCGGCATCCGCATCGACCTGAAATACTCGTCCACGGACAACTTCGTCAGGGCGGATGTCTATGGCGGCCTCGAGAAATGCTACCTGCGGAAGGAGGCCGCCGAGAAGCTGAAAGCGGCACAGGCGGAGCTGCAGGAATTGCACCCGGGCTATTCCCTCCTGGTGTTTGACGGGGCGCGGCCCTTCCGGGTGCAGCAAATCATGTGGGACTCCCTCCACCTCCCCTTCAAGAGAAACTATCTGGCACCGCCTGCGGAGGGCTCCATCCACAATTACGGCTGCGCAGTGGATCTGACCATTGCAGACCGTCTCGGCAGGGAGCTGGACATGGGCACGCCATTTGATTTCTTCGGGGAATTGGCGCAGCCACAGCTGGAAGGGAAAATGCTGGCCTGCGGCAAACTCACCCCGGCGCAGCATGCGAACCGCCTCCTCCTCCGCAGCCTGATGCGGGAGGCCGGCTTCCTCGGGATCCGCACCGAATGGTGGCACTTCAATGCCTTCAGCAGCGGCACGGTCAAGCGAAGGTTTTCGAGGCTCCCCTGAGAGCGGGCTCTCCGGGAGGATGGCTCCCTGGGAGGCGGTGCACTCATTCAGCCTTGCCGCTCCCCGTGCTGGCCATCACGACGGGCTGAAAACATCCAGCAAGCCGCGCTCGCGCTTTTCCAACGGAAACAACTCCTTGATCCGCTCCCGGGAACGCCGGCCCAGTGCGTCCAGGTTGTCTTCCGCCATCGCCTTCTCGACCGTGCGCTTCAGTTCACTGACACTTCTGGACGAAACCAGGAAGCCGGCGTCACCGATGATGTCCGGAATCCCCCCGACCTGGGATCCAACGGGAACACACTCCATCAGCATGGCTTCGCACAAGGAGTTCGGGAACCCTTCACTGATGGAAAGCTGCAAGTAGAACCGGGACATTGCCAAATGGCGGAACAATTCCTGGTGTTCAAGAAATGGAAGGATGGTCACGTTTGCCCCAGGGTTCAAGCCGACCTGCTGCGATTGAAGCCCAATGATGGTAAACGAACACTCCGGCATTTCCTTGGCCAGGGATAGGATCATGTCTATCCCTTTCAAGGAGATTCTATAGGGATCTTCTATGAACGCAATGGTCGTGAAGCGCCTCGGATCCTTCCTCTGGGCATCCGGATCGAAAGGATACGCACGATACCCATTGTGCAATTCCCGGAAGGGCGTCCTTAAGCCCGGGCACCAGTACTGGCATCCTTGAAATCGAGAATCAACCGTATAGTAGGTATCCTCGCGAAGCATCAGCGAATGGTGGACCGGCAACAGCAGGTTCGCAAGCCTGTAAGACGCACAGGTCACTTTGGCTTGGATGCCCTTCCGGAAAGTGCCATAATTGATCGAGGGAAACGAAACGCAATCCGTTCCCCCCAGAATTATCGCGACTTTCTTACGAAAAATCCGTCCGAGAAGGGAGGGCAAGAATGCATGGTATCCACCAAACATGACGATGATGCCCGCTGAAAAGGGAAGGTTCCGGGCCAAGAAAAAAATCTGCTTCATGGCACCCCGCAAGACCGCAAGCACTCCCTTCCCGGAAAAGGCCTGGAATTTCACCCTGAAATGCGATTGAAGGAGGTCAATGTCCTTCATCACAAACGAGGACTTGTGCGGGGCGATGTAAATGATCCTGCGCATTTCCTTCTTCACAGAAGCCGTTTGCGCCAGTAGAACAGCCGAAACCACAACTTCTTCAGCTGAATCCGCAAGGGTGAAATGTCGGATTTGCCTGCATACTGCTGATATTTCTTGAAAACGAGGGTCACGTAGTCAGGCTTCGAATTGGTGAGACAATAGGCCCGGAAATATTGCAATTCCAGGCCGGCCATGGTTGCAACCTGGGTCAAGTGGTCGCTCCTGAGGGATTGATCCACTATCTGAAGGGCCGCTGGGTTGTTTTCCCTCATGTAGTCAATCATTAGGGGATGGGGGATGTGAACCAGGATGGTGCCATCGTCCTTCAGAAGGCTGGCCATCGTGGAGAACAACTGCCGATGGCTTTCCAAGGGTATATGCTCAAGGACGTCCGGCAATACGATGAAGTCGAATTGCTCCCTGACCGGGAAATCGGTCATATCGGTGAGTACAAAGGAGGCGTTGTGATGGTTGCTGAAAAGCTGCTGGCAAAAGGCGATCCTCTCCCTGCTGATGTCTGTCCCGACGATCCTTCCTCGACTGATGTAGCTGACAATCAAGGAGGTGACAGTCCCAAACCCGCACCCGATCTCCAAGACATGATGGTTCCGCTTTAAACCCAGCCTGGCCAATTGATGGAAAATCGAATAGTGCCTGACATTGAGCCTCCGGCTCTTTTCCGATTCATTGAACGTGTCATAGAAGTCCGAGATATGCTGTCTATTGATCTGAGATTCCATATCGAATGCTGATGTTCATGCCGTAGAAAAAAACAGGGACAGGGGCAGTCCTTGCCGTCTGGCTTGGAGTTTCCTGCCTTGCACCTATCCTAACAACCCCAACAAATAATTCCCATATCCGCTCTTCAGGAGGCCGTCGGCTGCCCTTGCCAGTCCGGCGTCGTCGATGAAGCCCATTTCCCACGCAGATTCCTCTATGCATCCCACTTTCAGCCCCTGGCGCCTTTCGATGATCTGGACGAATTGGCCGGCATCTTGCAGGCTGTCGTGGGTTCCGGTGTCGAGCCAGGCGGTTCCGCGGTGGAGGATGGAGACGCGAAGGCGCTTTCGGTCCAGGTAGATTTTGTTGACATCCGTAATCTCGAGCTCCCCGCGCGGGCTGGGCTGCAGGTTCTTGGAGATCTTGACGACATCGTTGTCATAGAAATATATCCCCGGGACTGCGTAGCTGCTCTTGGGGTGCGTTGGTTTTTCCTCGATGGAAAGCACTTCTCCGTTGGGGGCGAACTCCACCACTCCGTACCGCTCCGGGTCGCTCACATGGTAGGCGAAGACCATCCCTCCGCCCTCGTTTCGTACAAGCTGGGCGGCCTCCTGAAGCGTGTGCTTGAGCTGTGTCCCATAGAAAATGTTGTCGCCCAGGATCAGGGCGACCTCATCCCCGCCGATGAATGGCTCACCGATGATGAACGCCTGCGCGAGTCCCTCCGGCTTTTCCTGGACGGCATATTCGAAGTGCATCCCAAGCCGTGTGCCGTCTCCGAGCAGTGCCCTGAAGAGTGGCAGGTCCGTGGGTGTGCTGATGATCAAAATCTCCCTGATTCCCACCGAGATCATCGTGGAAAGCGGGTAGTAGATCATCGGCTTGTCATAGACCGGCATCAGCTGCTTGCTCACCGAGATGGTCAGCGGGTAGAGCCTTGTGCCGGAACCTCCCGCCAGAATGATACCTTTCATGTTCGACTTTGCTTAAAAGGGACTCTCAAAATTTTCGAATGGGGGGTAGTGATTGTCTTTCTCGGAAATCGTCGGTGAGGATGCCTGCCAATCTATCCCGAGGGCGGGGTCGTTCCACATCAGCCCTCCCTCTGACGGGGGGTCATAGAAGTTGGTGCATTTGTATGAGAAGTAGCACTCCTCCGAAACCGCCAAGAAGCCGTGGGCGAATCCCGGGGGGATGTAAAACAAGGCATGGTTCTCCTCGCTCAAATGAATCAGGACATGCTTGCCGTACGTGGGGCTGTCCTTGCGAATGTCCACGGCGACATCCAGGGCATGGCCCTTCACCACGCCCACCAGCTTTCCCTGGTCGAAGGGAGGGGCTTGAAAATGCAATCCGCGCAGGATGCCCTTCCTGCTGCATGACAAGTTGTCCTGCACAAACGCCATCGTCAAACCGATCTCCGCGAAGGCCCTCTGGCTGTAGGTCTCCAGGAAATACCCTCTCTGGTCCCCGAACACCGATGGTTCCAGGATCAGAAGCCCTTCGATCTCGGTCTCGCGTATCTTATATCCCACCTCGAACCTTGTCCTTGAAGAATTCTATCGTTGTTTTCAGTCCTTCGGCGCGCGGGACGCGGGGCTCCCAGCCGAGGAGCTTCCTTGCGAGGGAGATATTGGGTTGCCTCACCTTGGGATCGTCTTCCGGCAAGGGTTTGAAGACGATCCTGCTGGAGGCCCCGGTCAGGGCGATGATCTCCTCCGCGAATCCCAGGATCGTCACCTCGTCAGGATTCCCGATGTTCACCGGATAGGCGTAGTCGCTGTGCAGCAGCCTGTAAATCCCTTCCACCTGGTCGTCCACGTAGCAGAAGCTGCGTGTCTGGCTTCCGTCCCCGTACACCGTGATATCCTCGCCCCTCAGCACCTGGCCGACGAATGCAGGCAGGGCACGGCCATCGTCCAGGCGCATCCGGGGCCCATAGGTGTTGAAAATCCGGACGATACGCGTCTCCACGCCATGGTAGCGATGGTAGGCCATCGTGATGGCCTCCATGAAGCGCTTGGCCTCGTCATAGACCCCCCTCAGGCCGATGGGGTTCACATTGCCCCAGTAGTCCTCGTCCTGCGGGTGCACTTGCGGGTCTCCATAGACTTCCGAGGTGCTCGCGATCAGCATCCTGGCCCCTTTTTGCTTGGCCAGGCCGAGAATCTTGTGCGTCCCCAGCGAACCGACCTTCAGGGTCTGGATCGGCAGGTTGAGGTAGTCCTTCGGGCTTGCGGGCGATGCAAAGTGCAAAATGTAATCCAGCTCGCCGGCCACATGGACGTATTCGGTGATGTCGTGGTGGATGAACTGGAAATCGGGATTCCCGAAATGGTGCTCGATGTTGGCAATGTCTCCCGTGAGCAGGTTGTCCATCACGATGACCTGGTAGCCTTCCCGGAGTGCACGGTCTGTCAAATGCGAACCGAGAAACCCGGCGCCACCCGTGATCAGCATCTTTTTCTTCCTGGGTGTCATGGCATCAGGGGTTGACCTTCTTGGACTCGATCTTGTTGACGACACCTCTTCCGATGCTGTTGTAATAGAAGCCGAGTTCCGCCATCTGCCCGAGGTCATAGATGTTGCGACCGTCAAAAATGACGGGGGCCTTCAGCAGGGACTTGATCTTGTCGAAATCAGGGGTGCGAAACTCGCTCCATTCCGTCACGATGCAGAGTGCATCCGCCCCGTCGAGGGCGGCATAGCGGAAATCCACCAATTCAATGTCCAGGTTCGTGTAGGCCTTGACCTGGCCCATCGCCTCGGGATCGTACGCTTTGACCTTGGCGCCGCGTTTGAGCATTTCGCCGATGATGGTGAGGGCGGGCGCCTCGCGGATGTCATCCGTGTTGGGCTTGAAGGCCAATCCCCAAACCGCAAACGTCAACCGGCTGAAATCACCTCCATAGTATGTTTCCAGCTTGTCGATCATGACGAGCTTCTGCAGGTCGTTGACCTTCATCACCGCATCCAGGATCTGGAAGTGGTAGCCGTAGGCCCTGCTGGTTTTGAACAGCGCGGAGACATCCTTCGGGAAGCAGCTGCCTCCATAGCCTGCGCCTGCGAACAGGAACCGCTTCCCGATGCGGCCGTCGGATCCGACACCGGCCCGGACGAAGTCCACGTCCGCCCCCACGCGGTCGCAGAGGTTGGCGACCTCGTTCATGAATGAAATCTTGGTGGCGAGCAATGAATTGGCGGCATACTTCGTGAGCTCGCTGCTGCGCTCGTCCATGAAAATGATGGGGTTCCCGGACATGACGAAAGGCTTGTAGAGCTTTTCCATCAGCTTCCGTGCGCGCTCGCTCCTTGTCCCGACGACGACACGGTCCGGCCTCATGAAATCGTCCACGGCCGCACCCTCACGCAGGAATTCAGGATTGGAAACCACATCGAATTCGACGCCGGTGTATCGGCCGATCCTCTCACGCACCATGTCGGCTGTCCCCACCGGCACCGTGCTCTTATTGACGATGATGCGGTAGCTCTCCAGGCATTTCCCGATTTTTTCCGCCACATCCAGCACGTATTGCAAGTCCGCGGATCCGTCCTCCATCGGAGGGGTGGGCAATGCCAGAAAGATGATCTCTGCGAAAGCCACCGCTTCCTCGACGGAATCGGTGAACGCGAGGCGGCCTTCCTTGGTGTTTCGCTCAAACAGCACCTCCAGCCCTGGCTCGTAGATCGGAATGACCCCGGACCGAAGCTTGGCAAGCTTTTCTTGGTTGTTGTCCACACACAGCACGTCGTTGCCTGACTCTGCGAGGCAGGTGCCGCCCACCAAACCAACATATCCTGTACCGATGACCGCGATTTTCATGTTTGCTCTTTCCGATTGTCAAGGTTGAATGCATGCAACGAGGTGCCCGACAATGTACTCCACCTCGGCACGTTCCAGCTCGGAGTGCATCGGCAATGAAAGCACCTGGTCGCTGCAAGCCTCGGAAACCGGGAAATCCCCTTGTTTGAAACCATAGGGGGCATAGGCCTCCTGCAGGTGCAGCGGCACCGGATAGTAGATCATCGTCGGGATCCCCCGCTCGGCCAGGCGCGACTGCAGCCGGTCCCTGTTTTCACGCCCTGACAGGATCCGAACCGTGTACTGATGGAAAATATGGGAGGAGTAGGCTGGCCTTTCGGGAATCGAGATCCCCGCGACCCCGCCCAGGAGCTGGTCGTACCACCCTGCCGCCTGGCGCCGCCTGGAATTGAAGGCATCCAAATGGCGGAGCTTCACATCCAGCACCGCCGCCTGGATGCTGTCCAGTCGGCTGTTTACCCCGATGCGCTCATGGTGGTATTTCTTTTTTGCGCCATGGTTGCAGATCATGGTCACCTTTTCAGCAAGTCCGGGATCGTCCGTGAACAGCGCGCCTGCATCCCCGTAGGCCCCGAGGTTTTTGCTTGGATAGAAAGACGTCGTCCCTATGTGGCCGATCAGGCCGGCTTTTTTCCGCCGGCCATCCCGGAAAATGTAGTCGCTCCCGATCGCCTGTGCATTGTCCTCGATCACCCAAAGCCCATGCCGGTTCGCGATCTCCATGACGGGCTCCATGTCGCAGGCAAGGCCGAAGAGATGAACCGGGATGATGCATCGCGTCCTCGCGGTGATCGCAGCCTCCAATCTGCCGGGATCCATGTTGAACGTGGAGGCATCCACATCCACGAACACGGGGGTCAAGCCCAGCAGGGCGATCACTTCAGCGGTCGCGAAGAACGTAAACGGCGAGGTGATGACCTCATCGCCCGGCTTCAGGTCCAGCGCCATCAGGGCGACTTGCAATGCATCGGTTCCATTGGCGCAAGGGATCACGGAATGCGCGCCGAGGTACCCGGCCAGGTTCGTGGCGAACCGCCTGGTCGCAGGGCCATTTATATAAGTCCCCGTTTCCAGCACTTCGCGGACGGCCAGGTCCACTTCCTGCTGGATGAGCCGGTACTGGCCGACGGTATCGACCATTTTGATCTCCATTTTCGTGATTGTCATCCGATTTTGGAAACTTGATCCCCTGTCTTCCGGTATCTCTCCCCGCTTCCCCCGCAGGTGGCGAAGCCCTCCGCATCGAATTTCAGGCGATGTCCAAACTCGCTCATCCAGCCAGAGATGCGCCCCGGCACGCCAGTGACAAGTGCGTAGGCGGGGACGTCCCGCGTGACCACGGCGCCTGCGCCCACAAAGGCAAACCTGCCCAGCCTCACGCCACAGACGATGGTGGCATTTGCCCCCACGGTGACCCCGTGCTCCAGGTAGGTCTGCTGGTACTCGCTCTTCCGAACCACATTGCTTCTCGGGTTGATGACATTGGTGAAGACCATGGACGGGCCGAGGAAGACATCGTCCTCACAGATCACCCCCGAATAGATGGAAACGTTGTTCTGAACCTTGACATTGCTGCCGAGCCTCACCCCGGAGCCGAGGAAGACATTCTGTCCGAAACTACAGGCCTCTCCGATCTCCACCCCGGCGCTCACATGGGAAAAATGCCATATCTTCGTTCCCTTCCCGATCCGGACAGGCTCGTCGATCACGGCCGTTTCATGTGCGAAGTATTCCGCTTCCTGTGTCATCGGCACTTGATAGTGATCTTTCGAAAATCCGCGTCAAATTGATAATTTTACCAAATGAGAGCCAAAAATACGGAATTGGAATGAGAATCATGAAACGGTGCGCCCTATTTTTTGCTGTCGTCCTGGCCTGCATCACCGTACATGGCCAGAAGAGCGTGCGGGACAGTGCGATCACGATGGGCCAGCTCAGCATCGTCTATTCACCCTCGGTGCCCGGGGGCGACCTGGCAAAGCGGTTTGGATTCACCCATCAGCTTGGGATGGATGGCGGCATCCAGCTGGCGAATGGGTTCTATGGGACAGCGGGCATCCGGTTCCTGTTTGGCAACCAGCTCAAGGAGGTCGTGGCCGGAAATGTGGTGCAAGCCATCGGGTCGGATTCGACGGGTTACCAGACCATGGCCCTGGGTGCCGACGGCCGCTTCTATTCCGTCCGCTTTTTCGAACGCGGATTCGTCATCCCGTTCGTCGCGGGAAAGATATTCGTGCTGGGCAGTAAGAATCTCAACTCCGGGATTTATGTGGAGCTGGGGGGGCAGTTCATTCAGCACAAGGTCTCCATCCATGCGATCGGTGACAACGTCCCCTACCTTTCGAAGCCCTACCTCAAGGGTTATGACAGGCTCACGAATGGCTTCGGCCTCGAAAGGTAGGGGACGTTGTCACCGATCGCATGGATGGAGACCTTGTGCTGAATGAAC
>JBJOPY010000113.1:0-6123 GCA_046050405.1 Bacteroidota bacterium
AATGGCAAGCCCGTCCCGCCGGAGGACCTCGCGCATTACCGGGCGATGGCCCGCGAATTCCTCGGGGAAAGCGACATCGCCTCACCCCCTCTGCCGCCGCTGGGCGGAGCCGATACCCTGCCACACCTCCCGGGAATGCCCCCGCTGCCCCCCATGCCTGTATTCCCACGGCTGGGAAGCTCCGCCTCGCCAGAGGATGACAGCACCCGCTACGCCCGGGACTGGGAGGAATACCGTCGCAGATGGGAAGAATGGGGCAGGAATTTCTCCCAGCAGTTCAAATCCCCGGAATGGGAGAAGTTCAGCAAGGATGCAGAGAGATGGGCGGGGGATCTTGCGATCCGTGTGATCGGGGGTGAGGATACTGAGGAGATGAGGGCCATCCGAAAGGAAATGGAGGCCCTTGAGAAGGAAATGGAAAATACCCGGGGTGGAAAACGCTCCGCAGAGAAGGAGCAGGAACTGGAGGAACTTTCCAGGCGCCTGGGAGCGTTGCAAAGCCGGTCCATCCAGCTCAGGGTGGGCGAATTCGAGGAGGAGATGGAAAACCTCGGCAAGCAGATCGAGGTGGAGCTGGAGAAGTTCGGCAATGACCTGGAGAAGGCCGGCAAGAATGTCCGGCGAAGTGTCAAAGTGGAAATCGAGCACTCCCGGGAGGGTGCCGATGGGTCTGACGATGGCTCTGCCGATGGATCTGCGGATGGATCCGGAGATGGCTCTGCCGACGGATCTGGAGATGGGTCAGCGGATGGATCCGGCGATGGCGCTGCGGATGGATCGGAGCATGAAGAGGCAAGGGTAGGAAACGCTGCCGACCATCTGGCGCACGCGCTGGAGGAGGACGGACTGATCCAGCCGAATGCTTCCTACTCGATCCAGCTGAATGACAAGTATCTGGAAGTGAACGGCAAGCGACAGTCCAGTGACTTGCACCAGAAATACCTCAGAATCGCCAAAGACCAGTTCGGCAGGAAGGTCGGGAAGGAATCGATCATCATCGAGCGGAAGGTGAAGTAGTCCGCCAGCGCCCCGAAGGACTGGGTTCAGCCCCCAGCTTGCCCGGCATGGCTGGGCGGCTTGGGGGCTGGCGATGCGGGGCGGGGGGAATCGACACTCCTTCGGGAGGTAGGCAGGGGTCTTCCTCCCTGGATTCCTGAAAGGGATCGGTCGCCAAGGGCGAACCACTGCCCCGAGAAGCCCATTTACTCGAGAGCCCCCTGGACGATTGCGAGCAGGTTCCTGCCCGCTGCCGTTACAGCGCGAGCCGTTGCTGGGCCATGGCAAATTCGGAGTGGCTGAGGATCCCGGCTTCGAGCAGTTCCTTCAGGTAGCCAGCCCATCTTGCCTTGCGCGCTGCGGGGGAGTCCCCGGCAGGGGCACCCGCCCCGGACAGCAGCGATTGGCCTTCCTCAGCCCCGCGCTGATACAGCAGCTCCGCCTTCCGCTCCTCAAACTGCTCATCGCTCAGCACGCCGGACTTTTTCAAGCCCTCCAACTCCCGCAGGAGTGCATCGGTGGATTTCTGCGGAGGCTGGAACTGGGAGATGCCGACCGCCACGGACGGGTTTTTCAGAAGGTCTTGGATGCGGTCGTCAAATTCCTTTTGGAGGATGAGTCCCCGGTTGTAATGGGCCTGCAGATCCTCGACCTGCTTGACGAAGTCCTCTTCGTTCAGGAGGAGGGGTGCATCCGGGTTGCGGCTCCTCCAGTTCTGATAGGCCAATTTCGCTTGTGCCTTTAGTTCATGAGAAATCATAGGGCAAAATAGCTGAAAATCGGAATGAAGGCACTGAAATTTTCGATCTGAGCCATCGAAGCGCATTCAGGCCGTCCCGTGGGAGACCGGAAGCCTGCCCATCCCAGGCCATACCCCGCCCGCCGGGGTTGCCCGCAGTTCAAACTACCCTCATCAACCGCCGAAAACACCCCCCAGGGCCTGAATCGGCTTGAGCGGATCGATGCTGAAGTTCACCCCTTGCCACCAGGCCTTCCCGCTGCTAGGAAAGCCGCCGAAGACGGTACCCAGGACGGGGAAATTGACCTGCAGCGCTTCCTTGAAGGCATTCAATCGAAAACCGGCATCGTAATACCTGCTGGGTGCGCCGACCGGATTCAGGATGGATTTTCCGATAGCGAAATCGCCGAAGACGGAGATGAATTTGACGGGAAGCCGGATGTTGCCGTTCACAGCGAACAACCCCCTGTCAAAACTCCGTCCGGTGAGGCTGGAGAATCCCCCATGGTCGCGAACCACCTGGTGGCTGAGCCAGTTGCTGGCCTGGGCACGGTCGAGGAGGATGTTCTCCCCAAAGGGATCCCCGCTGCCGGAAACCCTGTATTGCAACACGTAAGGGGCACCCGTGCGGGAGGAGAGCATCCCCCCGAAGAGGCGAACGGAAGCCTGCATTTTCTTCAGGAGCCGTCTGCAATAGCTGCTTTCCACGGAGAGCCGCATGACCGGTTCGGCGAGGTTTCCGCCAGCCTCGGCTGCCAGCCGGAAGTCGCTCAGGAGGGTATGCGCCTGGGTGTTCCATCTCACGGCACCGTAAACCGGCAGGTACCAGTCGCTGGGTGCGAGCGGGGCTTCCTGGCCGCGCCTGGCCAGGATCTGGGACACCAGGGTGAAGCTGTGGGAGAAGGGGCTGCGCGCATCCCCCTTGGCCAGGTCAAAGGTGATCCCCGGGCGTATCCGCAAATAGGTGGAATAGGAGGAAAGGCGCACCTGCAGCGTGACCTTGCGGAACAGCTTGCTGGGCAACCACCGGTAACTGAACCCTGAACTGCCCACCAGGCGGGAACTCTTGAACCCAAACATGGGCATCAGGTGAAAGGAAAATGGCCGCTCGGGAAAAAGATGGTGGTAGAGAATGGCGCCCCCCATGAACCCGTCGGTGGTATTGTAGCCGACCATGGGTGCCAGGCCCAGATGGAACTTGTCCCGGGAAGGGAACTTGTAGAGGAAGTCCAGGGAGACCGGACGGAGGTGCGGGAAGGGGCCGCCCCTGTAGCCATTGTTGGATTCCTTCACTTCGGGAATGGCCCCATCCGCATTGATGGTTGCGCCGCTGAACAGCGTTTCCCGAACGGTGACCGTGGTATCCCGCAGGAATGGCGCCGTCCAGTAGGTCGCGACGGCCCTGCCCTCCTCATCCAGGAGCGAAAGCGAGGCCGGAAGCGGGATGCCCGCATGGTTCCTGATCGTGAAGGTATTCCCGGCCCGATGCTTGATTTCAAAATCGACCTTCTCCGTTCCCCGGAGGTATCCCTGGAAGAACCAGCGGAGGTCCCGTCCGCTGACTTCCTCGAACACAGCCTGGAGGTCAGCAGGCTGCGGATGCCTGAACTTCCATTGCTCGAAATAGGCCCGGAAGCAGCTGTCGATCTGCTCCCTGCCGAGGTAGGCCTCGAGGTAGCTGAAGGCGAGGGCGGTCTTCCAATAGACGATCGTGGGGTAGTTCTGGTTGGTGAACTGGGCGGCATGGCCTTCCACCGGCTGGTCGGTATTTTGCGCGGCTGCCAACCGATAGCCCTCCCGCTGCATGAAGGAATGCGTGAAATCGAAGCCGAAGCGCTCCTGGATGGATTCTGGAACCATTCCCAGTTCGTCATGGTGCAGTTCCTTCCAATACCTGCCCTCGAAATAGGTGTTCAGCCCCTCGTCCATCCAGGGATGCTCACGCTCGTTCGAGCCCAGGATGCCATAGTACCAGTTGTGTCCGACCTCATGCAAGGTGACGAGTTCGAGGTTTTCGGCCGTGCCGCTGGCCGGAAGTACAGTGACATTCGGGTACTCCATCCCTGCACCGGCTCCCAAAGCACCCTGCACGGCAGTTGCATGGTGGTAAGGATAGTCGCCGTTCCAGAGGGAGTAATAATGGATCGCCTGGGCGATGTATTCGGGGCTGCGCTCCCAGATGCCTCGCTCACTGTCCGTGAACATGGAGACGCACCTTACAGCCCGCCCCGACCCGGGGAGCTGCACGGTATCCGACAAGACGTAATACTGCTGGTCGCAGAACCAGGCAAAATCATGGACGCGCTCCTGGTGGAAATGGAGCGTCTTGTAGGCGTCCGGGGCGAATTCCATTTCCCAGGCCGCCCCTGAGTGCGGCGCATGCAGCAGGGTGCGTGACTTGGACTCCCGCTCACGGAGCCAATCCACCTCGGGATCAGTCGGAGGCAGGTCTCCCGTCGCCCCGACGACATAGTTTCTCGGAACCTCGATGAACACGTCGAAGGTGCCGAACTCGCCGTAGAACTCCCCCTGGTCCAGGTAGGGCATGGGATGCCATCCCTCCCGGTCATACACGGCCGGCTTGGGGTACCATTGACTGATCTGGTACTGCTGCCCCACATGGCCGAGCCGCGAGAAGCAGGACGGGATCTTCACCCTGAAGGGCGTGGTGACCGTGACTTCGCCCCCTGGAGGAATGGGACTCGGCAAATAGAGGACAGCGATGTCAGGATTTCCCTTCCAATTCACCCATCGGGCGGCTTCACCGCCGACCCTGAAATCGAGGCTGTCGATGAAGCCTCGTTCAGAGGGCTTGGAATCATGGAACTCAAGGCTTCCCTGTTCACGTTGCTGCTTGGCAAAGGCCGAGCCTTCATCCCGGTAGGCATTGGGCCAGAGATGGATGAACAGGGAGTCCAAGGCTACGGGGGCATGGTTCGTATAGACGAGGCGTTCATCACCGCGCAGGTAATGGCTGCTGTCATCCAGGCGGACATGGATCTCGTACGCGACCGCTTGCTGAAAGTAGTCCGTCTGCGAGAAGAGGGCCTGCCCGGAGGCCAGCCCAAGGAGGGAGAGGAGGAAGTGAATCTTCATGGTCGATGAAACTGGAGCCCGATGAGGGGGAAGGCTCAAAATTATCGGCAAAAAGCAGGAATCGAAAATTTTCTGAGGGAGACAGCCACGAATTTTCTGGAATTCCGAAGGTACGGTTGCGATGGTGGCCGGGCTGTTCGGAAGCAGGGGCAGCAGCCACTCCTGGAGACTCCCGTATCGGGTTCACACCGGGAAATATTCACGCAAGCGGACTTTTTAACCCTGCATGCCAAAACTTGCCAGGATTAAGTTTGCTTCCAACCCATGTATTTGTAAATTTGGCCTCTGCCCGATAAGGGGTGAAAAAACCATTGAAAACAGGGTCTTGGGGCCTTGAAAAACGGGAAAAATTGATCCTAGACATGAGAAAAACCATTTTGTGGTTGGCGGTGATGACGGTGGCATGGAGCGTGAAGGCGCAGGAATGCGGGCCTTATGTATTCCGCAGTTACAACCTCGCCGATTCCAGCACGGTCAAAGGCTCCGGCGTGGATACCTTTTCACTGAGCCAGGACTACCCAAAGACGATGCCGGCCAAGCCGGCCGCAGGATACCCTTGGGAAAAGACAGACTTCCGGAGGGGAGCGGGCGGATTCATGCGGCAGGTGCTGGATTACTGCTGGGAGGGCATGGACTCTGCCCATTGGGTCGCCCAAAACAACCAGGTCCGGACCTGGTACCATGCCCCCTGGCTGGACTACGGCTACATGGGCCGGGAGTTTGTACACGGCCTCCGCATGGACTACACCTCCTACCCCGGCGACCTTTTCCCGAAGCAGAAAACCAAGCACCGCAACTACTCGATCACCTATTACAATCCCGAGGCGGCCTACACGATCGGGCAAGTCTGGTGCGATCCCAAGCACCCCGACCCCACAAAGGCCAACTTCCCGGCCGGGTCGGTATGGTTCAAGCTGGTGTTCACCACCGCAGACACCTCCGAGGCCCCCAACCTGCTGAATGCCATGGAATGGGAGGCATTCGTCGAGAAGGGAGCCGATCAACCCCTCGACCCGAAGAAACTGACGAAGGTTCGGCTCCTGGAAGTGGACTTCGGCGTGCGGTCAGACGCGAAGGAGGCTGTCAACGGCTGGATTTATGGCGTCTATGTCTTCGAAGGCCACAAGAATGGTGCGAACATCCAGGACAAGATGGTTCCGATCGGACTGCAATGGGGCAATGATCCCGGCCTCACCCCTCAAATCGTCCGCGCCGGGGCGAAGCCCGTCAGTGAGACCTGGATCAATACCAACGCCTGGAACGAGAACAATCCGAATGCCTCACTGGTGCAG
>JBJOPY010000114.1:0-3448 GCA_046050405.1 Bacteroidota bacterium
AAGGAGCAGCCGAAGTTCCGCCAGGATTTCTGGCTGGACGCCTTTTACATGTACTTCAATTATTTCCTGTTTTCCCTGGTCCTCTTCGCCGGCCTCTCCAGGCTGGGGGTGGAGGTCTTCGGGGACATCATCGGATTGTTTGGCTTGCGCAACATCGTCGCGATCCGCATCGAAACCTGGCCGGCCTGGGCGCAGATCCTCCTCCTTTTCATCGTGGCTGACTTCGTGCAATGGTGGACCCACCGCCTCCTGCACCGCCTGCCCTGGCTCTGGGAGTTCCACAAGGTGCACCATTCCATCGCGCAGATGGGCTTCTCAGGCCACTTGCGCTACCACTGGATGGAGACCTTCGTCTATAAGCTCACGCAGTTCATTCCGCTGTCCATGCTCGGCTATGACGTCTCCGACCTGTTCGCGCTGCACATGTTCACCACCTTTGTCGGGCATTTCAACCATGCCAACATCACTGTGAGCGGAAGGCTCTCGGGTGCCGTCTTCGGGGGGTTGATCGGCCTGGCCATCGGTGCGAATGCTGCCGGGATCTCCCTCTTCGTCACCCCGGTGTGGTATGGGATGCTCGCGACCACGGCGGCAGGCACCGCATTCGGAGCCCTCGCCCTCGCCCCCGCGATGCGGTACATCTTTAACAGTCCGGAGATGCATATCTGGCATCATGCCCACCAGACCCCCGGGCACCTGCCCCATGGCGTCAACTTCGGCCTTACGCTGAGCCTCTGGGACTGGGTGTTCCGCACCGCCTACCTTCCCCATGACGGGAGGGACATCCGCCTGGGATTCCCGGGGGGCGAGCGATTCCCGAGGACGTTTCTGGGACAGATCGTCCATGGGTTCCAGAAGGTGGAGGACCGGGAATGAGCATTTGGGCGCAGGACCCATATTACGACTGATGCGGACGGCATTTGTAATTTTCGAGAATAATAGGTACCTTCACCTTCAATTGACGGATGAATAGCATGGAAAAGCAGCAAATGCCCGCGACATCGAAATCAGCCCCGCAACCGGGTAGGTCGCACGCCTCCCCATCCACCGCAGCGGGAAGCCCTGGTCTCCTCGTTCAGCGGCTGACCAAGTACCATGAAGTGGAACAGGCAGCACAGCGAAGAGCCATGGAGCGGGGCGCCATGGGTTCCTCCAGGATGACGGCCAGGGATGCTGCCTACTTGCAGCTGCGGGAGGCTGGGTCGGTCTCGGCTCCCTCAACCAAGGTTCCCGAAAACAAGACTGGCATGCCGGATCCACTCAAGTCCGGCATCGAGCGCCTATCCGGCATCTCAATGGATGAGGTCACCGTGCATTACAATTCCTCCAAGCCTGCGCAATTGCAAGCCCATGCCTACGCCCAAGGGACGGACATCCACGTGGGACCGGGGCAAGAAAGGCACCTTCCCCATGAGGCATGGCACGTGGTGCAGCAGGCGCAGGGCCGGGTGCCCCCGACGATGCAGATGAAGGGTGGATTGCCGATCAATGATGATGTCGGGTTGGAACGGGAAGCCGATGTGATGGGCGATAAAGCCTTGCGGATGAAGGGGAGCGAGCAGGCCGACACGAGCTCAAAGCGGACATCAGCGTCCTTACAACAGCTCAAAGGATCGGGATCCCCTTACTCTGTCTCTTCTTCTCACGAAGCCAGTATCCAGAGACTCATGATCCCGCAGCAAGAATTCGATGGCCTCACGGGCGATCTCGACACCACGGATCTTGTAGGCGCAAAGGCGCAAATCGATCGCCTCTCCGACAAAGGTAGGCTTGATCAGCTCAAGGCCCTTGGGGCTATGTTGAGCACAAAGAAGCGTGACCATGCAAACCACCCTATGCTGGTCAAGTATATCCGCGAACGAGTGACCCAGGGGCCAAGGGTTCCGGAGAAGAGTTCTATGGGTTCGTCTGAAAGGAGGCGGGTCAAGCGGAGTATAACGGCCGGTAGGGTCGATCCTCAAGTCGCTGCCGGCCTCGACATGTGGGTCCGAGGGGATAGCCAACGTGGGATTGGATGGTCAGTGATCGGAAAACATCTGCGGGGAAGACTCGGGCGGGAAGACTACATCATGATCGGATACATCGCCCTGACGAAGAACGGCACTTATGTCGATGGCGTCACTACGGAAGACCAACAAGTCCTGGCAGGAAGGACAACGTTGGATGATATGAAAACCGATATTCGTGGCGCACTGGATGCTCTCCCAGACTTCGACAAGACCTCCTATCGCATCGCAACGTGCCAAAGCCCGGCTGTCTACACGACGACCATCTCCGAGGGAGACTACATCAAGGACACGACTTTCTGGTCAACCAGTGCGGTTCGGGGTGGTGAAGCCGGTGCCACGGGCTGGGGAGTCGATGGGACGGCCGAGATCCCCAAGGTTTACTACATCATAAGCGGATCTTCAGGAAAGTACATTGCCAAGTACTCTGCGATTGAGGGAGAGCAAGAGGTCATGTTCAAGGACAGCGTGGTATTTCAGGTAGACCGCATCGCGAGCTTCCGGGGCTTGAGCTTCTTCGTGTACCTTACCGAAGTCAATCCTACGACCCTCCCCGTCGGCACAGTGATGAAGAATCCGTGGTCGGGAGCGACCTACTGAGCAGACCGGTCGGCACAACCTCGGTATGGATTCAGGCGTAGGTGTCAAACTATGGAATAACAGGGGGTCGACAACTATACTTTTGCGCGGACAGTATCCTGCTTTCTGAAACGATGTGATCACCCTCTTTGGAAATAAGGAATGAGCATGTAAGCCTTGGGTGTCAAGAGCCTCATCCATGCTCCAAGTGATCGTCCCCGAAGAATACCATCGTATCGAGACAGTTGCACCGTGTCAAAAATGCTGCCCAAAAAGCTTCCGGTTTGGAGAGGAAGCATCGAATTCAGCGAATAGAGCCCTACCCTTGAATAATTTTGAGCCATGAGGTGGTGGTTTCTGCTTCAAAATCGCGTATGGTGCAGCAGGCTCATATTTTTCATTTGGAATTACCGAAAATAAATGACAACTTCACGCGGACTTTAGTCGAATGATATGGCTATGGAAAAGCAGCAAATGTCCGCGACATCGAAGACAACCCCGCAACCGGGTACGTCGTATGCCTCCCCATCCCCCGCAGCGGGAAGCCTTGGCCGCCCTGTGCCGCAGCAGGCCAAGTACCATGCAGTGGCACAGGCAGCACAGCGAAGGGCGCTGGAGCAGGGCGCCTTGGGTTCCTCCAGGATGACAGCCAGGGACGCTGCCTACCTACAGCTGAAGGAGGCTGGTTCTGCCTCCCCTCCCCCACCACAGGTTCCCGAAAACAAGACGGGCATGCCGGACAACCTCAAGTCCGGTATCGAGAGTCTCTCCGGCCTCCCGATGGATGATGTCACCGTGCATTACAATTCCTCCAAGCCTGCGCAATTGCAAGCCCATGCCTACGCCCAAGGGACGGACATCCA
>JBJOPY010000115.1:0-22972 GCA_046050405.1 Bacteroidota bacterium
TCTTCGAGGGCTTTGCAAAACACGGCAACGTTCACCTCGATGCCTTGCGAGGCGAAGTTCTTGCCAATGTCGTAGCCGATCACGTAGCTCACGCTGTCCTTGTTGTTCGAAAGTGTGGAGCCATCGCCCCCCGTCCCAGTCTTGTCGCATCCGACAAACAGCGTAGCCAAGGCCAGGATCATCGCATAAGTCAATTGTTTCATCCTATTTGGAAATTTTTTGTTTTTGAAATTGAGGCACAAATTACAGCATTCTGGATGGAATTATCAAGTCCTGGTTTGATCCGTCCGGCAACAGCGGGTGACCCAAGGATCTTCACCAGCCAGGGTGTTGCCTGAGGGATGAGATGGTTGCAAGTACCGATGTCAAGCCCCGTGGTTAGGGGAACCGGGATGATTTGAACGTGCCATCCAGCCGGGCTGTTTTCAAGCAGGAAGGAGATCGCCACGCGGAATTGGAGCCGGTGCAGGTGGCCGGGATGCAAGCTGCCTGGAACGGCGGTGGCACGGTTGCCGGATAGGCTCTCTGCGCCCGGAAACTTCGACCCGCATGCCCGCATGGGAGAATCCCTCAATCCAGCCTGTGAGGGACGGAAGACATTGCCATCCTTTCTGCGCTGTACAAGTGTATATTTCTCTAACTTTGAAATGCTGCCAATGTGCGGCAGGATTTTTCTCTCATGTCTGACGGAAGCAGCATCTTCGACATGCTGGGCCCTGTGATGATCGGCCCGAGCAGTTCTCACACCGCAGGAGTGGTGTGCATCGGCCGTGTGGCGAGGCGGATGCTGGGCTCGCAGCCACAGGAGGTGGAGGTCACCTTTTACAACTCCTTCGCACGCACTTACGAGGGGCATGGAAGCGACCGTGCCGTCCTTGCCGGCTTGATGGACATGGCCACAGACGACGGGCGCATCCGGGAGGCCAAGGCCATCGCCACTGAGGCTGGGATGGCATGCCGCTTCAAGGCCGTCAACAACGCCTCCGCCATGCATCCCAACACGGTCAGGGTCATTGCGCGCTCAGGGGGCGAGCAGGCGGAGGTGCTGGGCGTGTCCCGGGGGGGCGGATTGATCTCCATCGTCGAGTTGGACAAGTTCAAATGCAACTTCACTGCCAGCCAGCATACATTGGTGGTCGCTGCACGGGATATGAGGGGCAGCGTCGCCTTCGTGGCGACCCTGCTCAGCAATGACGAATGCAACATTGCGACGATGTCGGTGGACAGGAAAGCCAGGAACCTATCGGCGCTGCTGGTGATCGAGGCAGACTCAGTGCCACGCCCTGAGACGATTGACTATCTGCGCAGCCAGCCTTGGATCGAAAAAGTGACCTACCTCCCTGACATTCACAGTTGAGAGGTTCCACTTGGCAAGGGAGGGTGTTTGACTCGAAACATGGATACAAGAAAGCAGGGGCATCTCCACGAAGGTGACACGATATTGCGGAAGTTCACACACTGGCAGCAGTTCATGTGCCTGGGTTCCTTGCAGGGCATGAACTACGATGGCTTGTGGACATCGTCCCCGGTTTCTTGGCCGCCCCCTTCCAGCCAAATCATCTGGGCAGCGAGTACAAGGTGCGCCATGTCAACCTTCGCCGTGGCCGAATTAGTGAGAGCGGCTCGGGAGATGCTCTGATTTTGCGAGGGCTTGTCTAATAAGTGAAAAGATTCGCTAATAAGGTAGGGGAGATTTGTAAGAGCCGTTACCCACACGATTTAGGCTATGGCGATAGACAGCCGTCCTCCTACAGTTCATCCGGATTCGATCCATTTCTACATAAAAAAGCCGTCCAGAGAATGATCTCTGGACGGCTCACTGGGGGCTTATCAAACCAGATTAGCCCCCAGCGGGCGAGGAATCTCACGAACGATTACGACCAAGCATCTCCTCTTCTTCAGGGTCGGCCACCGATGGCATAGTCTCCTTGCCTGGACCTTTTAGCTGAGTAGGCTTTTCAGTCCCTGCAAACAGCTGGAAGGGGGGAGCGGCTTTGAGCTGGCTGGGTGCTACGGATTCGGGGGTGGCTTCAGCACGCCGCGAGGTGTTTTCTTTTCGGCTGATTACGTCTTTCATAAAATTTAAAATTTAGTTTAGTTAAATAATTGAAAGCGAAGAACGATCAGGTATTGCACCTGCGCACTCAACACATTTCTCTATCTCAAGACATCTGCTTTAAGCCTTGCAAATATGCATTGCTTCTTTCGAATTGCAAAATAAATTTGGGTATTTTTTTGATGCATCCGCTTCAGCCACCTCCAGCGACCGGCTGGAGGAATGGCGGCAGCACAGGCTCAAGCATATTCAACCGATTTCATTCGGACGAAGACTTCTCCATGGATTCCGGCCAGCCCCCTGCCTCTGGTACAGGCTGCTGGACGTTCCTTCACCTCCGGCTTGTTCACCTCATATCGACCATCACCCAATAAGGTGCCTACCATGGGATGGCCGGTCAAGATTCTGCATCCGAGAATCAGCACATTCCCAGGTGCAGAAGATACTTCGTGTCGAAATAGTCCTCTTCAAACCATTTGGCGAGCGGGATCATTGCAGGTGGGTGGGCGAGCCCCATTCCTCTCAGCTCCTCCTCGTCCGCCTCTCCCCGAAGGTAAAGGATGCCATTCTTCAGGTCGTTACGGTTGCGGCAATGGATCCGACGGCGCACCCAGGGGATGAACTGATCCAAGGATGCCACGGCACGGCTCAGGACAAAATCAAATTGGGAGGACAAGTCCTCCACCCGCTGTACACTGTACTGGACATTTTTAAGCCCCGCCGATCGAACGATCTCCTCCACGACTTGGATTTTCTTGCGCCGCGAGTCCACCAGATGAAAGGTGCATTCTGGAAAGAAAATCGCCAGGGGAATTCCCGGGAAGCCACCCCCCGTCCCTGCATCCAGGAGCTTGGTACCGGGTTTGAATTGGATCAATTTGGCAATGGCAAGGCTATGCAGGAAATGCCGCTCGCCCAGGTTGCCCATGTCCTTCCGACTGATCACATTGATCTTCGCATTCCAGCTCACATAACCCTCGAAAGCCACCCTGAACTCTTCGATCTGCTGTGCTGAAAGTGCATCCGGGAAATATTTCCGAAGCAGCTTCTCCAATGTCTCGAAGCTGGGCACCGATGTTTGCTCCAGGGTCATGGTGCAAAATTAATGCTTGGAAGGCTACCAAGTGTAAGTTGAACGGGCCACGATTCCCGTGTCATGGAGCCGTGCGAGGTCTTGGCCGCGACGGCCAGCTGGATGGCTATCCCGTCACGGACAACAAGAACACAGCTCCTTCCATCCGTCTCCCTTTTTTCTGCAAGGTTCCGAAGGAGGCTTGGAAGGCATTGCCAGAAACCTAAAATCATAAAAGCAAAAAGGGCAGGAACCGTATCCCTGCCCTTTGAATGGAAAAACACCCCGAATCAGTTTTGCAAGCCAGAGAATGGCTCCAATTGATCCAGCAAGCGTGAGATGCGGCGAAGCGCACGATCATCCAGCATGCGGATCCCAGTCCGTTCAATTTCATGGATCAAATCCAAGCGGTCGCCCAGCTCGCGATAACCCATCGCAGAAATCGTCTCGTTATTCGTGCGCAAACGAACCATTTCGGAATTCAAGAAGTTTTTCGCAGCTATAATTTTCGAGTGAAGATCGTCGACAGTCATAGGACACTTATTTACTTATTGTACCGTTTAAAAGCATTACCAAATATATAGTACTTTTCTTACGAAAAGCAAGAAAAGATGGACATTAATTTTTTTATTTATTTTTTCGCGGCTATGGTCATCGGGTAAAATGTCGTGTACTTCCCCTTGGCGATGCGCAACAACCGTGATTTCACCAGCTGTTTCCGTAAACCCCGCAGATAATCGGTGAAAAGAACTCCTTCCAGATGGTCATACTCATGCTGTATCACCCTGGCCTGAAGTCCTCCGAAACTCTCCTCGTGCATCACCCAGTTCTCATCGAGATAGCGAAGGTGAATTTGTTCCTCCCGGTAAACCTCCTCGATGACATCAGGAATACTGAGGCAACCTTCATCATAACCCCAGGGCTCCCCTCCCTCATCCAGCTTCACAGGGTTGATGAAGATCTTCTTCCAGCCTTCCATGGGGGTGGGATCGTCTTCCAGCATCCCTTCCATCGGAGTGCCGTCCACGATGAAGAGACGGATGGATTTACCGATCTGCGGAGCCGCAAGCCCCACCCCCTTGGCATTGTACATGGTCTCGTACATGTTGGCAATGATCTCCTCCAGCCCGGGATGACCGGAATCGATTTCCCGTGCCCTCGTCCTGAGCACGGGATGTCCGTATGCGATGATGGGATATATCATAAGGAGTGAGCCGCGAGATAGTCTTGAAGTATGATGGTGGCACTGACTTTGTCGATCAGGGCTTTGTCCCTGCGCGTCTTTTTGGATGCACCACCTTGTATCATGGCCTGCATCGCACGCTTGGAGCTGTACTGCTCGTCCCATAGCATGACAGGGATTCCCGGAAAGACAGATTCAAGCTTCTTCTTCAGCGCCAGCACAGGCTGCGTGGTATCCGTATCGGTTCCATCCAGCCGCGTGGGATGCCCCAGGACGAACTTCTCCACCTGCTCCTTTTTCAGCAAGTTCTGCAAATGGGAGACCAGCTGGTCGGTTGCCACTGTTTCCAGACCCGAGGAGATGATTTGCAGGGGATCGGTCCAAGCCAAGCCCGTACGCTTCATGCCAAAGTCAATGCCGATGATGCGTGCCACGATGCAAATATAGGGATGAATGCGTGAGGTATCCCGATGACCAATGCCATCACACTGAAAATGGAACCGCCAAGCCTCATGCGCATCGTCATCATCGGTTCGCCTCGGCGCGAGGGCCAGAACTCACGCAGGCAAGACCAGCCGGAAAGTCGTGCCCTTCCCCGCTTCGGATGACAATACGAAAATACGTCCGCGGTGGTAGTTTTCGATGACACGCTTGCTCAAGCTCAGACCCAGGCCCCAGCCGCGCTTTTTAGTGGTGAATCCAGGCTTGAACACTTCCTTGAATTGGCCTTTTGGAATGCCCTTGCCTGTGTCGGAAACATCGATGATGTACTCTTTGCCCTTTTGGGCGACGTTGATCGTGATCTTGCCTTGGTCCTTGATGGCATCCAATGCGTTCTTGAGGAGATTTTCGATGACCCATTCAAACAAGGCTTCATTCACTTGGATGACGGCTTCAGGCGGAGCGTCGTTGACCAATTCAAGGGTCACCTTCTTGGGCATGCGCTTTCTGAGGTAATCCGCACTCCGTTCCAGCAGGGCCAGGAGTTCCACAGGATTCAGTTCTGGAACCGATCCGATCTTGGAGAACCGCTCAGCGATCGTCCTCAGACGGTTGACGTCCTTCCTCAGCTCCTCCACCAGTTCCTTCTCCTCCGAGCTGTCATTCCTATTCATTTCCAGAAGCTCCAGCCAAGCCATCAGACTGGACACCGGAGTTCCAAGTTGATGTGCCGTTTCCTTGGCCATCCCCACCCAGACCTTGTTTTGTTCGTTTCGCTTGGCGATGAAGAAGCTGCCAAATACCACCGACATGAAGACGACGATCACCAGCAGCATGAGGTAGGGGTACAAGCGCAGCTGCTTGAGCAGCTCAGACTCATCAAAATAAATGAACAGCTTCTTTCCATAGTAGGGAATCTCCAATGGCGCAGGGCTGCCACGCTCGATGAGTTCCTGCAAATAGGCCTTCTCAGCGTTTTTCCGTTCCACTCCGCTCAAGGAGGAATCAATGGGAAGATTGTTGGTGGAACTGATTTCCCCATCCAGCACGAGGATGGTGGGGATCTGGTCATTTCGGCGAATCAGGTTTCGGGTGACCCACTCCAGCTCGCAATTATCAGGATCCAGCTCCAGGTCCCCTGCAAACTCCAGTGCCTTTGCATAGAGATCCATGCGCGCAACCTCCTGGTCCAGTAGCTGCCGAGCAAGATGGTTGCTGTAAATCAGCGCCCCAACAGTGATGACAACTGCTGCCATGGCAAAGAACACCATCTGTCGTGTCGTTCGATTCATGAAATATTGACGCAAATCAGCTCTTCGTGACTAATCCTGAAAAACAAGAAGACCCTTATATTTAGGCCAATGAGAACACCATCAACTTCTGGATGTGATTCTTCTCATTTTTCGGAGCATCCAAGTCGTCATCCTTTTATATTTGTGCCGAATTCCAATGTTACACATTCTTTGCGAGGATTTCATCCTTATTTTGTGATCAAAGCGTCTATGCAGCTCTCATTCAAAGCACTCAGCATCTCCCATGAAAATGCAAACCTTGCGCGGCGGGAAGCGGTGTACCTCACCCCCGAAGAGTGTGCAAACCTATCCCGCAGGATCCAGGAAGTCTTGGAGTTGGAAGAAATCTTTGTCCTGAGCACCTGCAATCGTACGGAAGTATATTTCGTGGGCGATTCTGGGCACCTGGAGACCATCTGCTCGCTGCTTTTGCATGAAAAGAGAATTTTTGAAACTGAGGATTGGAGAGGTTGCTTTCAGTTCATTGATGACACCGACCTCGCAGTACGACACCTTTTCGAGGTAGCCCTGGGGCTCCGTTCCCAGATGCTGGGAGACCTGCAAATCAGCAATCAAATCAAACAAGCCTACAGCCGGGCTGCCGAACTGAAACTTGCAGGGCCGGTTCTGCACCGCCTTCTGCATACGATTTTCCATGCCAACAAACGTGTGCAGCAGGAAACAGCCTACCGCGATGGTGCCGCCTCCATCAGCTATGCCGCCGCACAAATTGCCCAAGACCTAGTCATGCGTGTGCAGCATCCGGCCATCCTCGTCGTCGGCCTCGGTGAGATGGGGGAAGATGTCGCTCGAAACCTGGCCGGATCTGGTTTCAGACGGATCGTCCTGATGAACCGCAACGCCGCCAGGGCAGAGGCCCTCGCCAGCGAGCTCGGGATGGAGGCCATGCCTCTCGATTCACTTCCCAGTGTGGCCAAGGACTTCTCTGTGATCATTGCCGCTGCCACAGTCACTGATCCGATTCTGGACGTTGCGATGTTTCAGCGACCTGACGGTTTCTGCCAACATTTCCTCATAGACCTGGGAATCCCCCGCTGCGTAAATCCTCGCTTGGAAATGGTTCCTGGCGTAATCGTATACACCCTGGATGAAATCAAAGCCAAGACGGACGAAACCCTCCGCATCCGCCAAGCGGCCAGCGAGCAAGTCCGGGACATCCTGGCCCAGGAGATCGCCGGGTTTGGAGACTGGAGCCGTGAATTGAGCATTTCCCCCACGATTCAGAAGCTCAAGGATGCCTTGGAGCAGATTCGCCAAGAGGAACTCATCCGCTACCTCAGGGGCGCGAATTCCGCAGAGGCGGAACTGCTGGACAAAGCGACCTCGAGCATGATGAAAAAGATCATCAAGCTGCCAGTATTGCAGCTGAAAGCTGCCTGCAAACGTGGAGAGCAGGAGACCTTGATCGACCTGCTGAACGATCTCTTCAACTTGGAGCAGGAGAAGGCAAGCCTGTCCAAGTCGTAGGGCAACGGCGTCGCCTCCAGCACTTGGATTCCTGGATTCAGAGAAATGCGGGATTCCAAAGGCATCTGCCAAATAGATAAGGTAGCTGGCCAGGAGAAAGGCCATCGTTTCCCGCACCATCGAGGAAGGTCTCGCTGGCCATTCATGCTGCTTGAGTCCTTGGCACATGCAAGAATCCAAGGATATTCAGCCAAAGCTGAGGTCAGTGCGTTCCATGCTGGCCGGTTCATTGGACGTGCCTATCCAGAACGGACTGACAAAATTTCCTCCTTGGCTGCAATTCTGTCACGTTTATTGTCAGTGGCATAGAATTCGTGATAGGTCGGGAGTAATTCAAAAACTTAATCTATAGGAGGATTTACAGATATGTCACTGAACAACATTCGCCCACTGGCTGACCGCGTGGTCATTCGTCCGGCAGAAGCTGAAGAGAAGACAGCTTCCGGGCTCTACATTCCGGATACCGCCAAGGAAAAACCCCACCGTGGAACTGTATTGGCTGTCGGCCCTGGCAAAAAAGATGAGCCTACGATGGTCAAGGTCGGAGACACTGTGCTCTACGGCAAGTACTCCGGCACTGAAATTCAGATCGATGGTACGGATTACCTCATCATGAAGGAGAGCGACATCTTCGCAATCGTCTAACCTCTCATGCAACCCACATAATTTTTTTATCAAATTCTAAAATTTAGCTCAGAAATGGCCAAAAATATCAATTTCAATTCCGATGCCCGTGCCAAGCTGAAGGTTGGCGTGGACGCACTCGCAGATGCGGTCAAAGTAACC
This sequence comes from Bacteroidota bacterium, assembly GCA_046050405.1. Lineage (GTDB taxonomy): Bacteria > Bacteroidota > Bacteroidia > J057 > JADKCL01 > JADKCL01. The sequence goes on from JBJOPY010000115.1 coordinate 8,319, forward strand.
TTGGGCCCAAAAGGCCGCAATGTCGTCATCGACAAGAAATTCGGCGCCCCGACCATCACCAAGGACGGTGTGACAGTCGCCAAGGAAGTCGAACTGAAAGATGCCATCGAAAACATGGGTGCCCAGCTGGTGAAGGAAGTCGCTTCCAAAACCAATGACATTGCAGGCGATGGAACCACCACCGCCACGGTACTGGCACAGGCCATCGTCCGCGAAGGCTTCAAGAACGTCACGGCAGGCTCCAATCCAATGGAACTGAAGAGAGGTATCGAAGAAGCAGTCAAGGTGGTGATTGCGGGTCTGAAAGAACTCAGCCGCCCAGTCGGTGACAGCAAGGAAATCGCACAAGTCGGCACCATCTCTGCCAACAACGACGAGGAAATCGGGAACCTGATCGCCCAGGCCATGGAAAAAGTCGGCAAGGACGGTGTCATCACTGTGGAAGAAGCCAAAGGCCTCGACACTTACCTCGACACCGTGGAAGGCATGCAGTTCGACCGCGGCTACCTCTCCCCCTACTTCGTGACCAATGCGGACGCGATGGAAGTGGAGATGGATCGCCCCTACATCCTCATCTATGACAAGAAAGTCAGCTCGATGAAGGATCTTCTTCCCATCTTGGAGAAAGTCGTCCAGACCGGAGCTCCGCTCCTGATCATCGCTGAAGACGTGGACGGCGAGGCCCTCGCCACCCTGGTGGTCAACAAGATCCGCGGCGCCCTCAAAATCGCAGCCGTCAAGGCTCCAGGCTTCGGCGACCGCCGCAAAGCCATGCTGGAAGACATCGCCATCCTCACGGGAGGTTCGGTGATCAGCGAAGAGCGCGGTTACCGCCTCGAAAACACCACCATCGACATGCTGGGTCGCGCTGAGAAAATCACCGTGGACAAAGACAATACCACCATCGTCAACGGTGCTGGCTCCGGCGATGAGATCAAGGCACGCATCAGCCAGATCCGCACCCAGATCGAAAACACCACCAGCGACTACGACAAGGAGAAGCTCCAGGAGCGCCTTGCCAAGTTGGCAGGTGGCGTGGCAGTCCTCTACATCGGCGCCGCCACGGAAGTGGAAATGAAGGAGAAGAAGGCCCGTGTCGAAGATGCCCTCAACGCGACCCGTGCAGCTGTCGAAGAAGGCATCGTGCCTGGCGGCGGCGTCGCACTCGTCCGGATGATCAAGAGCCTGCTGCCCGGCCCAGGCGGTATCAGCGACACCCTGCTGAAAGGTGACGTGGGAGTGGGTGTATCGATTATCCGTCGCTGCTTGGAAGAGCCGCTGCGTCAGATCGTCTCCAACGCTGGCCTCGAGCCCGGCGTGATCCTCGCCAAGGTGCTCGAAGGTGAAGCTGACTTCGGCTTCAACGCCCGCACAGAGGTCTATGAAAACCTCTATGCCTCTGGTATCATCGACCCCACCAAAGTGACCCGCTCGGCACTCGAGAACGCTGCCAGCATCGCCGGCCTGCTTCTCACCACCGAATGTGTCATCACCGACGAGCCGGAGGAGCACGCCCCATCCATGGGCGGCGGCAACCCCGGAATGGGCGGAATGGGTGGAATGATGTAATTCTGCTGAAAACCATCCTGAGACCGGCCACCCCTGGGGGTGGCCGGTCTCTTTTATTGTCTACCATGATTCGCCGCCGCCTGCCATTCCGAACCCAATGCCTTCTACTGGCTGCTTCCACATTGTCCGCATTCTCGATCAGGGACAGCCCTTCTCTGTCCATCTCTTCAATCATCTCTCCTTCTGCCCCATGTCGGATTTCGGATGCATCGATGGACGATGCCGCTTGATTTGGACGGAGGTACCCTTGGTGGTGCCATTGCGCTGCATCCACGCTGCACGTTTCCGCGATGAGAGGGTTCGCACAGCCTGAGTCACCACCGTGTGCAATGCCAGGTGGTCAAGGATTCAGAGGATGTCCACCATTCCGATTGGGTTTGAAAGGGAATCCAGGGGATGGATCCCCGGGGGAATCAGGTGTCCTTCCCTCCTATTTTCTTGTTTTCTTGGCTATCCAGAATCTTACGAGATGCAATGCACTTCGTGAACCTCAAGGTCTGCTTGCTGGGAGGGTGCCTCGTTCCAGACTCAGCCGACCAATGATGGGTTCAATCCTGACGCCCTCTGTCGCGGACGACAATCATGGTGATCGAGATCTTGTGGCGGACGCTGTCCACGGTCGTCCCGAAGACCAAATCCTTCAGCCACTGATGGCCGTGGGCACCCATGACGATCAAGTCCGCCTTGAATTCTTTCACGAGCTTGGGAATCTGGCGTTTGGGATTGCCATAGCCGAGTCGGACCTCTACTTGGTATCCTTGCTGGACGAGCTGTGCGGCGTATTGCCGAAGGTCGCGGATGTCGGAGCCGGATTCGGAGTCGGCCACATCGCTGTCCATGATCCATGCGCCGACCGATTCCACGACGTGGATCAACAGGTACTTGGCTTGTTTGCCACCGATCGTGGTGGCAGATTTTATGGCCTGTGCGTCCATGCGACTGAAGTCGATCGTGATGGCAATCCGCCGATAGGCAGGATCCTCACTGAACTCCAGCTCCATGGAGCTGCCGTGGGGCACGATGGATTCCGAAGTCCGTTTGTAACGGATGAGCGGGCGCACCACCAGATAGAGCAGCAAGACAAACGATGCAATCACGATGGGCACGACCGTGAGCCACAGGATGTAGGCCCAATCCCCCGCACCTGCAAGCCATTTCCCTATCTGCCCGATCACCAGCTTGACATTGAGCGAGACGATGGTCAGCGCAATGGCCCAGGCGGCGATCTTGACAGCGGGCTTGATCGCAAACTCGCCCATTTTCTTCTTGTCAGAGACAAAATGGATGAGGGGGATGATGGCAAAACCCAGCTGCAGACTCAGGATCACCTGGCTGAAGACGAGCAACTCTCCCGTTTTGGATTCGCCAGCGAAGAAGATCACCAAAAAAGCGGGCAGGATGGCGATGAGCCTTGTGATCAGGCGCCTGAGCCAGGGCTGGATTCGAAGGTGGAGATAGCCTTCCATGATGATCTGGCCGGCAAGTGTGCCCGTGATGGTGGAGCTTTGGCCGGCTGCGATCAAGGCCACGGCAAAGAGTATCGGTGCCCATTTGCTGCCCAGAAGGGGGGCAAGGAAGCGGTGGGCATCCTGTATCTCGGCGACATCATACATGCCATGCTTGAAGAAGGTGCTGGCTGCCAGGATGAGAATGGCGGCGTTCACAAACAGCGCAAGGTTCAGCGCAACTGCGGAGTCGATGAAATTGAACTTGATGGCATTCCAGAGCCCTCTCGGGCTGTCGTCGATGCGGCGCGTCTGCACGAGGGCTGAATGCAGGTAGAGGTTGTGCGGCATGACGGTCGCCCCGATGATCCCGATGGCGATGTAAAGCGCAGTATCATTCGGAATGCTGGGGATGAAGCCCGCAACCAATTCGCCCATGACGGGCTTGGCGAGGATCATCTCGATCACGAAGGCTCCGCCGATGATGGCGATCAAGGAAATGATGAACATCTCCATCTTGCGTATGCCGAAGTTCTGCAGCACCAGGAAGAGGAGGGTGTCCACGACCGAGAGGCTGACACCCCAGATCAGGGGAAGCCCAAACAGCAGCTGGAGGCCGATGGCCACCCCGATGATCTCCGCGAGGTCGCAGGCGGCAATGGCGATCTCGGCGAGGATCCAGAGGCAGAAGTTGACGAAGGGAGGGTAGGATGCCCGGGATGCCTGTGCCAGGTCTATCTTGCGGACGATGCCCAGCCGGGCACTGAGGCTCTGGAGGAGCAGGGCCATGATATTGGACATGAGGAGGACCCAAATCAGGGCATAACCAAACTGACTGCCGCCTGCAATGTCAGTGGCCCAGTTTCCGGGATCCATATAGCCCACGCTCACCATGTAGGCAGGCCCCATGAAGGCGAGCAGCTTTTTCCAGAAGCCCTTCTTGTTCGTGGTTTCCAGGGAGGCATTTACCTCCGCCAGTGATTTCGTCTGACCTCTCGTGTCCATCGTCCAAGGCGAAAGTACGAAGAAACGGGGACTCTTGGTAGGCTTTTTGGCACCTTGCCCTTATCTTGGGGCGCATGTGCCAGAGCTGCGGCGCCTGCCGGCATTCAGGCCGATGCTAGGCTTCGGCTTCCGACGCCTGGGATTCGTGTGCCTCGATTTGGCGCATGACGAAGGCCAGGAAGGCGGCCTCCTTGAAGTCAAACCATTTCTGGAGCCATTCCTCGGAGCTGTTCAGTGCGGCACGGAAATGGGCAAAGGGCTTGTTGGTGACGAGGGAGGCGGAGAGTGCGGTGCGGATGCTGTTGGCAGTGACGGTCGGTACGAAGGACTCCATCATGCGGAGCTCATCGCGGGCTTTGGTGCCGTGGATGGGAATCCAACCCTTGATGGACTCTTCGTATTTCGCCCGACGCTTTTCACCGAGTTGTGCCAAGTATTTCTCTGGATCCAGCCTCGCCTCCTCAAAGTCAGGCCAAAATACGATCTCCCCGGTCTCAGGGTGGATGTAGCATCGGTCGTCACCGTTGAGATGGGTTGCGATGTCTTTGATCTGAGCCTTCGTGAATCTCAATTTCATTGCCTTGCCTATGAATTGTAGTTCTGATGGCGAAGATAGGGAAAAATGCTGCGGGAGCCTTCCGTGGCCTTCGGTTCGGATGAACTTATCCGCGCAGGATGGGCACCCGGTGCCCCGGAGGACCTACGGGAGGTACCGCTCCCGGTGCAATTCAAAATCATGGATGGTATTCACCACCCCTTCCTCCAGGCTGATTCTGTGCCGGAATCCCAGTGCGTGCAGCTTGCTGACATCCAGCCACTTTCTGGGCGTCCCGTTCGGCTTCGAGGCATCCCATGTGATCCCGCCCCTGTAGTCCATCGCTGCGCCGATCAATTGCGCGAGTTCCCTGATGGTGACATCCTCACCCGTACCGATGTTCACAAACCCGGGGGCGTCGAAATGTTCCATGAGGTGGATGCAGGCTGCAGCCATGTCGTCAACGTGCAGGAACTCCCTGCGAGGGCTGCCGTCCCCCCAAAGCGTGACATTGGCTGTCCCGCTCTGCTTGGCTTCCCAAAACTTGCGGATCATCGCAGGAAGTACATGGCTGCGGTGCAGGTCGTAGTTGTCATTGGGCCCGTAGAGATTGGTTGGCATCACCGAGATGAAATGGTCCCCGTATTGGTCGCGGTAGGCATCGCAGAGTTTGATCCCGGCGATCTTGGCGACCGCATAGGGCTCATTGGTGGGTTCCAGCAGTCCGGTGAGCAGATATTCCTCCTTGATCGGCTGGGGAGCCATCCTCGGGTAGATGCAGGAGGAGCCCATGAAGAGCAGCTTTCGCACGCCGTGGGAATGTGCCTGGTGGATGACATTGCTCTGAATCATGAGGTTCTCGTAGATGAACTGGCCTCGAAGGCTGTCGTTGGCAATGATTCCGCCCACTCTGGCGGCGGCGAGAAAGACATATTCGGGTTGCTCTGTGGCAAAGAACTCGGCCACGGAGCCCTGGTGGCAGAGGTCCAGCTCGGCATGGGTGCGGGTCACGATGTTCCCATAACCCCTGGATTGCAACTGCCGCACGATGGCCGAGCCCACCATGCCGCGGTGCCCGGCGACATAGACCTTAGCCGATGCTTCCATGTACGGTGAATTTGGCGGTTTCCTTCAGGTCGTGCTCCATCATGATGCTCACCAGCTGCTCTATGCCCACCCTGGGCTCCCATCCGAGCTCATTCTTGGCCTTGGAGGCGTCCCCGATGAGCAGATCCACCTCGGCGGGCCGGAAATACCGGGGGTCGATCATGACGATGACCTTCCCTGTCCTGCGGTCGATTCCCACCTCTTCGAGACCGGAACCCTCCCAGATGATCTGATATCCGGCATACATGGCCGCCATTTCCACAAAATGCCTGACCGAGTAGCATTTCCCTGTCGCGATCACATAATCCTCTGCGCGACCCTGCTGCAGCATGAGCCACATGGCCTCCACGTATTCCTTGGCATATCCCCAGTCCCGCTTGGCGTCCAGGTTTCCCAGCTTGAGCACGTCACGCAGCCCATACTTGATCTGGCTCAGGCACATGGTGATCTTGCGGGTCACGAAGGTCTTGCCACGGCGTTCACTCTCATGGTTGAACAGGATGCCATTGCAGGCATACAAGCGATATGCCTCCCGGAAGTTCCGGGTGATCCAGTAGGCGTAGGCCTTGGAGGCGGCGTAGGGGCTCCTCGGATAGAAGGGAGTCGTCTCGGTCTGGGGAATCTCCTGGACCTTGCCAAAGAGCTCCGATGTAGAGGCCTGGTAAAACCGTGCGTCCGGACAATGGTTCATCATTGCGTCCAGCAACCGCAGCGTCCCTATCGCATCCACCTGGGCGGTGTACTCCGGAACCTCATACGACACCTGCACGTGGCTCTGCGCGGCGAGGTTGTAAATCTCGTCAGGCTGCAAGGCCGATAGGAGCTTGTTCAGGTTGGCGGAGTCTGTCATGTCGCCATGATAGAGCTTGAGGCGGGCCCCGGCTGTCAGGTGGTCGATGCGATCCGTGTTGAAATTGCTCGCCCGCCGGATCAGTCCATGAACCTCATAGCCCTTTTCCAGGAGCAACTCTGCCAAAAATGAGCCGTCCTGGCCCGTGATCCCTGTGAGAAATGCTTTCTTCATGATTTCAAACAAAGGTAAGCCAAGCGCGGCAAGCAGCAAAACGATCTTCGGATTCGTGAAAATGTTTAAATTCACTACCTTTGTTTTATGCAATTTGCTCCGTTTCTGAAATCGGGTGACAAAGTGGGGATTGCAAGCCCGGCCCGGAGGGTTTCCCCAGAGGAAATGGCTCCTGCGATCGCGAGCCTGCAGGAGTGGGGGCTTGTTCCTGTCTTGGGTGACCATCTATTCGGCGTATGCAAGCAATTCTCAGGCACAGATGCCGAGCGTCGCACAGACATCCAGCGAATGATTGATTCCCCGGAGATCAAGGCCATCTTCTTTTCACGCGGGGGCTATGGCTGCCTGCGCATCGTGGACCAGCTGGATTTCTCCGGCCTCAGGCGCCATCCGAAATGGATCGTCGGCTTCAGCGACCTCACCGCATTTGCAGGCGCCATCTCGAATGAAGGGGTGGCCAGCATTCATGGGCCGATGTGCATCTCGTGGAACGGGAAGACGAGCGATGCCATCGCACGGGGACATCTACGCGAACTGCTCATGGGCAAGGTGCCCAGCTACGCCTATGTTCCTGCCGATCCTGGGATGGTCCTCACGGGAAAGGCCACGGGCAGGCTCTTGGGCGGCAACCTCAGCCTCATCAGTCAGATGATCGGCACCCCCGATGCATTTCATACCGAGGGAAGCATCCTTTTCATCGAAGACATCGATGAATACCTCTACCATATCGACCGCATGATGATACACCTGCGCCGATCAGGCATGCTGGATCGCCTTGCAGGGCTGATCGTGGGCGGGTTCACCGACCTGAAAGACAATGACGTCCCCTTCGGCTATACAGTGGAGGAGATCGTCCGGGATGCTGTGGGGGATTGCAATTATCCGGTCTGCTTCGGGTTCCCTGCCGGGCATCTGCCCAGCAACTACCCCCTGGTCATAGGTGCTATGGCCACCCTCAGCGTGAGCCATTCCCTGGTGGAGCTCCAGATGGAACTCGCATGAACGGACGGATGCGGTTCGAAACCGCAGACGGCTCGCATTCCATCTACGTCCCGACCCTCCAAGAGAGCTATCACAGTCGTCACGGGGCAGTCCAGGAGAGCCGGCATGTCTTCATCGAGATGGGATTGAAAAGAGCCGCCGCCCGCCAGTCCAGGCTCCGCATCCTTGAGGTGGGCTTTGGAACAGGGCTCAATGCCATGCTGACAGCCCTGGAGGCGGAAGCCATGGCACTGGAAATCGAGTATTGGTCCCTGGAGCCCTACCCGCTTGAGGCATTCGAGCTCCAAGGCCTCAACTATGCTGCGATCGCACAAGACAAGGCCGCAGAGCCGACCTGGGAGGCCATCCACGCCGCCGAATGGGAGCACATGCAGTCTGTCAGTCCACATTTCTCCCTCCATAAGATGGCTGCCACGCTGGAGTCTGCCACACTGCCCCAGAACATGGATGTGATCTACTTCGATGCCTTTGCCCCGGAAAAACAGCCCGAACTGTGGACGCAGGAAGTGTTTGAGCGAATCCATGCCCTGATGTCCAGCCAAGGATTGCTGACGACCTACTGTGCCAAAGGGTCGGTGCGACGCACCTTGCAAGCCGTCGGCTTCCAGGTGACCCGAGAGCAAGGCCCGCCCGGAAAACGCGAGATGCTGGTCGCCAAGAAATGACTCCCACCCCAAGGCAATGCAAGCCCTACAGCATCCCCACTCGTCCGCAGCCGGACACCATGGGCCATCCCCGGTCGCGAGAACCCCGCATCAAGTTATCTTGGCAGGGCAGATTGGCCTTTACAGCCGATTGAAGGAGGATACAGTGTCCCGGGTGGGGATTTTCAGGAGGGACACCACCCTCTTGCGTCAATTCTCATTTGTCCATTAACTTGCATCCATGTCCGCCACCAAGGTTAACGAAGCTGCGAAAAAGCAAGTCCGTCAATTTTTCATTCAGTTGACACTGATCTTCATCGGATTCTTGGCGAGCATCGTGCTCTTCATGGTCTCTTCGGTCGTGGTCGTCGCGTCTGCGGATCCCAAATCCCATGACTTGGACATGGTGATGCTGATCTCAGCCCCCTTGTCCAGCATGGCCTTGATCTTGATGGCCAATCGATTGTTTGCGGCGCGGTTGAGGCCGGCCAAGAATGCAGAGAAGCTTTACCAGAAGATGGATGCCTACCGGGGAGCGACCCTGTTGAGATTCATGTTGCTGGATGGAGCCGCCTTTCTGCAACTGATCGCATTCTTCTTGACGGAGAATCGCGTCTTCCTCCTCATCGCCTTCGTCATTGCCACGCTGTTCCTGCTGTACCGGCCTTCCATGGATCGCTTTATCAGGGACATGGAGCTGAGTTCCCTCGAAACCCGGGTCATGCGCGACCTTGACCGGAAGGAGGCCTGAAGCCCTCACCTGACGTGCAGGCACCTTGGGGTGCCCTCCCGGGATCCTCGTTCGATGGGACAGGATGGATGAAGGATCCTGCTTTCGCCCTCCTTGCAGTCACGGAGGTGCAACCCGGCTTGCAGCAGGTCATCGACCGAACAAATGGGTTTCCGGATTCGCTGCGCTTTGTGGATATTCGCCCAAAATTCTGCCGGATGAAAAGCATCTTTTCCCTGATGGGCGCGATTCTGGTCTTGGCCGCTTGCCAGGATCCGAAGCCAACCCTGCAATCCCGACTGAAATTGGCAGACAGGATCGAAGTCCAATTCAATGACAGGCCGGAAGCGCCACTGTCATTGACATTGACGGACAAATCCACCCTGGACTCGCTCAGCACCTTGTTTTCAGATGCCAGACGGGAGAATCTGACCTGTGCCATGAATTCCAGGCTGGCATTCAAGAAGGGGGATTCCTTGATCCTTGAAGGGAGGTTCAGCCTGGAATCCGACTGCATGGGGCTCTCTTACCAAGTAACCGGGGGAACGGAATCCTTGAGGCTGGATCCGTCCATGGCGAATCTCCTGGCGAGGTTGCAACCAACACTTGCGGACACAGGGCTCGAGCGGTTATCTTGGTTTCTGGGCCGATGGACACAGGCGGAAGGACCAGGACTGAACAGCTATGAGGAATGGAAGAGAGACACAGGCCACCGCTTCCTCGGCACTGCCTGGACCCTCTACTATGCAGACACTGTCCATGTGGAGACGATCGAACTCCTACTGGAGGGAGGCGACCTCTTCTACATTCCCACGGTAAGGGAAAACAAGGAGCCTGTCCGTTTCAAATTGACTTCACTGGAGGGAAAGAAGGCAACGTTCGAGAACCTGGTTCAGGATTACCCACAGAGGATTGCCTATCAGGCAATGGGCGACACGATGCTGTTTGCGAGGATTTCCGGGAGTGTGAATGGGAAGGAAGTGTCGAAGGATTTTCCATTGCGGCGTGTAAATCCTTGAAAAGCATGCTTGACCAGGAATTCCCTGCATCAGGTGATGCAGGCATGCACACTTGCACGGGAATGCCACGCGGCCAAGGCGGCGTGCCATGGCAAGGCAGGCAAAAGGTGGCCCTCCAGCGTGCAGCCCTTTCAGGGGAGGCCACCGAGGCCCATCACCACCAGGATGATCCACCACACCAGGAATCCGAGATTGAGCACCATGCCGGTCAAGGCGAGGACTTTTCTTCTGTCCCGCTCGAAGAAGCCCAGCATCCCTATCAAGAAACCTAGCAGGGCAACCAACGGCGGCAGCAACGTTCCCAAGGCCAAGATGACATTGAGATAGTGACTTGCGAAGAGGAGAAGGTTCACGCCCGCCAACGCCATTGAAATTCTACCCAGTGATGACTTCCGCATGGATCAACTTTCCCGCAAAGGAAACCGCATTCCACATTCGAAGCAAATGAAAGTAGGTGGGATCCGGTTTCCCAGTGTCCTTTTTCCATTCCCATCCTCCCTCCGCCATGGCGGGCGAGTCCAATCTGACCTGTGACCCATGCCTGAGGGGATCGTCCTTCACGCCATGGAAGCGGAATTTCGCGATGCCCCTCTGCAAGCCAGCCTCGCAGTGCCATCGAGGCAAACCATTGCTCACATGAGCTGGGCAGTCCTTTGCAAAATTCCGCCCCCCGGGGAATTCAATTTCGTTGAAACGAGCCTATTTTTGGAAAAATTCATGAACGATGTGAGGTCACGCGGATTACAAATGCGACAGTGGCTAGGGGCAGGGCTGGTCGTTGCCATGCTGGGAATGGCAAGCTGCCGATCCCATGAAGAGGCCTTGCTGGATGCAGTCAGCAAACAGGAGGTGGGGAATGTCAAGCGGTTGCTGGAGGACGGCGCAAAGGCGGATGTCTTGGCGACGGGTGCACACGCGTACCCGCTGGAGGTGGCTGCACAGGGAGGCAATACGATGATCATCCAGATGCTGCTCGCCGCACGGGCAAATCCCGACGCTGCACTCAGTCCCGAGACCCCTCTCTGGCGGGCGATGATGAATGGGCATCAGGAGGCTGCGGTCATGCTGGTGGAGGCCAAGGCAAAACTAGACGGCCCGGTCATCCGAGGGATCACACCATTCTACTTCGCGGTGATGCTGGATTACACGGACCTTGCGACAAGGATGGTCGCGCATGGCGCCGATGTCCATGCACAGGGGCCGCAAGGCTCACCCTTGCATGAAGCCGCGGAAAACGGCAACCTGGCACTGGCGAAGCTCCTGGCAAGCAATGGGGCAGACCTTCACCGGGCCAACGACCTCGGGGAAACCCCAGTGTTTCTCGCCATGCAGCAAGGGAAATGGGAGGTCGTGGAATGGCTGGTGGAGAACGGTGCCGACATCAATGCCGCGAACAAGCTCGGGCAAACCGTCCTGCATGAATTGGCCATCCGGGATGATTCCGCATCGATCCAGAGAGTCTGTGGGATGAAACCGAATCCAGATGTTCAAAACCTCCTGGGGGAGACACCACTTCACAACGCCGCAGCACTCGGCCACCAAGGTGCGGCGCGTGCCCTGATCGAATTCTGCAATGCCGATCCCAACCTGCATGAAATGCACCATCTCAGCCCGGCAGGCCTCGCCTGTCGGGAAGGGCAAACCGAAATGGTGGATTTCCTGACCGCAAGAGGCGGCAGGCTGCAATGACACAATGATCCCGTGATGGGTTGTTCAGGGGCATCCGGCCTCCGCGACGGAACTTCCAAGGGCAGGGATACCATGCCCCCAATGAAGCCCCGCGAAGGAGGAGGGATCCGGCCTCAAAAGGGGCATCCGCCCAATGCCCAGTGCTGACCAATGATGTATGCCACCCCTGGGCATACCCAGGAAGTGGGCTGAGGCATGTTACATGGAGATCTCATGAAGAAGCCTCGGCACGGAACCTTGTACCGCTGGCACAGGGGGATCAATGTTTGCTGAGGGCCTCTGCCTTGACTTTCGCCTCGTGCTCCTCCTTGAAGAGACTATGATTGTCATAATGCTTGGCTACATGCTCAGGGACACCTTCGGATTGGTATTCATGCAGGCTGCGGCGGGATACCGTGACGGTGACCTTGTTGCCATTGGGGGCTGTGCCCCTTACCCGCACCCTTTCCCCATCCTCGAGGATGGATCTGACATACACCTTGGAACCTTTGCGCAGGCCTTTCGCATTGCGGACGCGACCCACGATACCAAATGCGACGATGGTGACAGGCTTTTCTTTGGCAGCATCACCCCTGGACACACCGTTCTGGGCTTCGTTGGAGGTGGATTTGGAAGCTGACGAGCCTCTGGAGCCGACCGTGGGCTTGTCTCCTTTCTTGGTTTTGAACAGGAATGGAAAGAGATTTTTCAGGAAAGACATCAGAATTTAAAATTAATGTTCGAGTCCCTCGTTCTCCGAGGGTGTTTTCAATGAAGTGTAACCCGATTTTATCACAATGGTTGATTTTTCATCATCGAGGGAAACCGACCGCGTTCCCCATACAGGCACGGCCTTCACTCCAAGCCTCAAATCTAGTCAAAAGAGAAGAAGGAAAAAATCCCCATCCATCCCAAAGTGCTTGCCTGGATATATTCCCGGGACTATCAGGGCATGTCCTGTATAAATTTCCCCACCAGGAACTTCAACGTAGCGGCCAGTGGCTTACCCCTGCTCAATCGAGTACGCTGAGGGCAGAAAAATAGGCATCGAAACGGGTCTCCTCCATGCCGACCTGCACGATCTTGTCTCCGTCCACTTTCGGCAGACGGAGCAGTCCGAGATAGGGCATCTCGTTCTTGAATCCGATGACCACGATCCATCCCGTCATGTCCTCCGGCACATGTGCGAAGCGGTACATCTGACCCGGCGTGGGTTTCCCTGGCATGAACGATTGGATCTCGGTGAATGCGATGAAGGCGCGCATGCTCTCATAGGCCACATGGCCGATGAGTCTCACCTTGATTTCGTGGTTTCGATGGCGGGCAAACTCATTGTTGGCGACTTTGTTCAGCGAATTCCATCCCAGCTCATGGATCAGGTATCCTGCGACCAGCTGGGATCCAGCCCTCTGGAGTTTGCCTTTGCGGAGGCCTTGGACGAATTTGATTTTTCCGTTGTAGCCGGGGATGATGTTTTCCTCCAGGTCCTCCACAAATACCTTCCGGAGCCTGGCTATTCGGATCAGTCTTTCAGTCTCTTCGCGGCTGACGCTGCGGTAGAGGAGCTGGCGGCGCGCATCGGGCTTGGTGAGATCCAGCCCGAAGTCCTGGTAGGTCTCCGCGAACGTCAGCATCTGCCGGGCAAACCGGTGGAAGGTCTCGATCTCGGCATCTTGGCTTATGCGCCCCTCACCGTCCTCCACCAGTTTCTCTGCCACCATCTGGTCCACTTTCCAGAGTTCCTTGTCGATATTGTCCAGATAGGTGGCGAGTCCCGCCTCATAGTAGTCCATGTCCCGCAACACCCTGAGCCGCTGACGGAATTCCCGGGTGCATGTCCAGGAGCCCTTGTATTTCGGGGACAAATTCAACTGGTTCAGCAATAGGTTCCAGTACTTCTCCCCATCGCAATCGCACCAGAATTCATCCAGATAAAGGTTTTCCATGGGCATGGGGATGAGCTTGGTGACCTTCGCTCCGGAATGGGCAAGATTGATCTCGCCTTTTTCATTGTGACGTCCATGGTACAGCTGCATGTCCTCGCTTTCTGTTCCTTCTTGCTGGGCAAATTCGACATAGATCGCTTTGTCGCGTGCGAGCTCCAGCCTCCGCCCTGCCGCAGTGGCATCGATGTACACTGCACCGCCTGCGATCAGCTGCTGCCCATTGGAAACGGTGGGCAGATTGGAATGGAGATATTCGGAAGGATGGTAGACCTCCTTGACTTCCAGTTGGATGGTCTGTGATGCTGCTTCCCCGCTGGATGCATACACGAAAGCATTGCGTGGAATATGGAGCAATGTACCCTTTCCACATTTCAGGAGGTGGTCGTTGCCAGCATCCAGCTGGTAGTAGCTGCTGGGTGGGGAGGTCAGCAAATAAAGTTTTCGCAAAGGGAAAGGATCCATCTCCTCAGGGGCGGGTGAAAAAGTCGGGCTGCCGGTGACCACTGCGGCATCGCTGGATGCGGTAGGGTAGTCAGGATGCATGCGCCTGTCCGATGGATTATCCCGATGGGGAGGCCAATCATTTTGGGATGGCTTGCCCATATTTTCCTCTCCCCTGCGGGGCATGCCCGCCTGAAGCGGACGGGATCCAGGATCACCATCCACAGGCAGACTGGCACAATCATCGGAGGTGTGAGCTCCTGCTGCTGGGAAGTCCACCATTTGAGGGGAAAGCATCGGTGCGCCGAAATTTTTATTTTTTGCGATTTCAGATGGCCCCGTCACCACTTTGGCTCCCGGTGGATTTGGAATCAAAAGGATGACCATGGCAATCACCGAGAAGACGGCGGTGCCGGCCAAGACATGTGTCAGCCTGAATCCTGGGCGAGCGGATCCGGCAGGAGTCCCTTTGGGGAAGTTTGCCTGCAATTTCGTGATCATCTCGTCCTCCTTCGCAGG
>JBJOPY010000116.1:0-2873 GCA_046050405.1 Bacteroidota bacterium
GCCTGGCGTCTCGGAGATATGCGTCAGCACGGAGGGGATGAATTTGAAGCCCAGCCCTGTATAGATGTCCATGGCGACTCTGCCCATCGCTGTCAGCCATCCAAACCGGACGACCGCACCCGCTTGATGGATTCTCTCACTGTACAAGTTGCAGTCCTTGAGGAGTGAGTTCGAGGAAGTGTAGGAAATCCACTCATTCTTGAATGCCGAGTAGCGATAGAAGAGAAGCGGGCTGAAATAAGAGCGGAATTTCGGTTCCGAGAAGATCTTCTTCTCGTCCATGTAAATTCTGTAGCCGAAATAGACTCCTCCACCGTAGGCCAGCATTGGACGGTCTCCCCTATCGTACCAGAAACCGTTTTTATAGATGGCTCCCAGCCCGAATTCCAGGCTGCTGTGAGTCCCTCGTTGCATTTCGTACCAGAACCTGGCCTCGTTGATTCCGAGCTGGAGTACATCAACCTTGACAATGTCCAACTGATTCGGTTTTTCGCCTTTGATCCGGACGGATTTTGGTGGTGTTTCCTGCGGGGTCTTCGATTGTGATTGCGAAAAGGCTCCAAGGGGAACCAGGACGGCGAGGAAAACGATCCAGATACAGCAGCTGATATGCAAGCTTCGGGGCATGGCGTTCTTGTTCACAATTCAATCGTTCAGTGCCAAGACGACTCAAGGCCGAACGCCACGAATTTACGAAGGTTGTAATCGAATCAAAAGCCTGATGTGAGATCGCAGTGCTGGCGGAGATTCCGGGGCCTTGTTCAGATCGAGGGGCGGACGTGAAATGCCGGCATTCCCATCGGTCACCAGCGGAGTACCCCGGCTCGAACCCATCCCCGTTCCAATCCCTTCTGCCTTTCCTCTACTTCCTCCCCGCCACTGTCTGATTTCCCAAATGGGGATGGTTTTGCCTTGAACATCCCGCTACCCCGTTTCAGGCCTTTGGTCTAAATTTGCCGCCAATGCGCTGTATCTGGGCGATGGCCTCGGTTTTTTCCCTTTTCCTGCTGGCTTTGCCCTGTGAGGGACAGATGTTGCGTATCCACATTTCCCCTTCCGAAAACCTCGAGTCGCTCACCTATCAGGTGCTCGGGGATGAGGTGGTGGTCATGACGGCGGATTCCTTCCCGCGCAAGGTGACCACCCTGCACACCCTGGAAAAAGTGGACATTTCCATTCAGGCCGCCGGGGTGGTTCTCGTGCAAGGAACGAAAAGGTATGGGCCTTTCCAATCCCTCTACCTCTGGTGCAACGATGAAAAACCGCGGTTCAAGCTCTATTTCGACAAATCTGCCATTGCATTTCGCACCTATCCCGATCACCTGCGGATCGAGGCGGGGCCGCGCTACCTCGAGCTGGTCAATGAGGTTTTCCTGGAAACCTATGTCAAAGGGGTGATTTATGCCGAGGCAGGCCATCACAAATCCCTGGACTTCTTCAAGGTGCAAGCGCTGAGCGCACGGACCTATGCCCTCCGTAACATCGGACGCCATTCCGACCATGGCTACGACCTCTGCGACAATACCCACTGCCAGGCCTACAAGGGTGAATTCAACAACAGTCCCCTCATCGACCAGGCAGTGAGCGACACCCGGGGGGAAGTCCTTGTCTTCCAGGACGACCAGCTCATCGAGGCGGTTTTTTCAGCCAATTGTGGCGGCTTCACCGCCAATAGCGAAGATGTCTGGGTCGCCAATGTCGCGTACCTCCGTGCGATGCCTGACTACAATTTCTGCGAGGGATTTGACAACCATGCCTGGCACGTCACCATTCCCAAGTTGGATTTCCTCGCCAGGCTCGGCAGGTACCTGAATGTCGAGGCCACGAGTTTCCAGATCATCCCGGACATCAGTGGCCGGGTGAAACGCGTGACGGTCAATGGCGAAGGCAGGTACGTGATCTCCGGTGAGGAGCTGCGGCGGCTGTTCAAACTGAAAAGTTCCAAGTTCCATGTGTTCGATTCCCATAGCCTGCTGTTCATCGAGGGTTCAGGATTCGGCCATGGCGTCGGGATGTGCCAGGACGGTGCCTATTACCTCAGTGAGACGGGGATGGACTACCAAAGAATCCTGAAGCATTACTATCAGGGCATCGAGATCATCGACATCGAACAGGTGAATGGACTCTGGTGACGAGCCTGAGGAAGCCGGTAGCGCTCCTCCTGAAAGGGGAGGAGGATGGGGGGAATGTCACGAAGCGGGGTTGTTGCACAGGGGTATTGGTTGAATCCACCAGTGGGTGTTGCTCTCGTATGTTGAGATTGGTGCTTTCAGAGAAGTGCTCGGTTCTGAACCGCGTTCCAATCAATGAGTCGACGAGAATGGTACTACCCCAAGGATTCGGCAATACCGCCATGGATTCACATGGGACGCATCGCAAGTCTCGTCCATCACCATCCTTGCTGAATTGAACTGACCCCTTCTGCATTTCCTCATTGGATGTAACCTGGAATGTTATTACAGCTGAGCAAAACTGCATCCTGTCACCATTTCGCATCTTGGGAGCTTTTTCCCAGCCGATAAACTGTGTAATCCATTCGATAAAATGAACTTTCTGGAAAAGCCCAAGGCTCCCTACCTTTGATATGGATAGAAATGTGTAAGGTCAACAACAGATTGAGACGATTGCACCGGGTCGAGAGCAGGCAAGAAGGCATCCTGTATAGGCAGGAAGGATCCGATGCTGTGAATGGAGCCCAACTGGAATGAACCAGGAGAGGACGAAGAACAGGGTGATGATTGCTGTGAAACGACGTACGGTGTAACCGCTTCGACTTAGCAACCCACAATAGTTTTGCTTGTTTGCATGTTTGAATGCACTTGGCAAAAACTTCCCTACTGAGGGAATAATATGAAGCTCAACAATTCCAATAA
>JBJOPY010000117.1:0-3605 GCA_046050405.1 Bacteroidota bacterium
ACGAAATAATAATGGTTGAGGTAGTTGGTGACATCCAGCAGCTCCACATACGTCCAAGCCAGGAAAAAAACGGGGGCAGCGACCCTGTACCATGCCCCCACCGCTATGCAGAGTGCCGCCAGGGCCATCGTCACAAATACGGCGTACATCCCGGCCTCTCCCAAGGGCTTGACCCAATCGAAGCCGTAGTAAGTGAAAAAAAAACGAGGCTTGACGTAGAGCTCCGTCACCCAGCCCTTCAGAATGAACCGGGCCACACCCGCCAGCATCACCGCCCCGAACATCACCCTGAAAGTCGCCAAGGGTGCGATCGAGATCGGTTGGGTGATATAGGAGCGGAGGCGCTGCATGCATCAGTCGCCGTCTGCGTCAGTGTAGGTGATCAGGATGCTCAGGGCCGAGGCCATGTCCGTCTTGAGGAGCACGACCAGTTTCTGGATCTCGAGATAGGCGGCCTCGACGGACGGACGGCTCGAGACGACGGCAGCGGAAAACGGTTCCGGCACGGCATCCAATGCAGTTTGTGCAGCGGAGAATTGTTGGCGAATGGCATCGCCGAGATCCCCCCCATGATAATCAGCCTCGACAGCCGCCAAGGCCTCATGCAATCCATATCCTTCGGCTGCGCCCGGTGCCTGCCCTTCATAGATGGCTGACAAAGCGGCCAATCCAGCCTTCATCAGGGTCTGTGACAGTCCTGAAAAATAGCCTTCCGATTTCCCGGGAAGGGGGGCGTCGAAGGTCTGCTTCCCGAGGGGGATGCCGATGCTTGCGGTCTTGATGATTTCCAGGTCGCGGTTGAGTTCATTCACGATCAGGCTCGTGGAACTGCCCACGTCTGTGCCCAGATTGCCTTTGAAGGTTCCGAGGTAGCCGCCATTCCACTGGTCCGCAACGTTGACGGCATGGGACCGGATGTCAGCTACGACGGCGGCCAGGTAGGCTTGCAACCTGGCAGAGTCGGCAGGGCTTTGGTAGCGCCCCACTATCCCTGCGTCATCCGGCCCGAGGCCATGCAGCAGGAAATCCAAGGCAGGGAACCCCCGCGCGTCAGTGTTGACGGCGAGGTTGAGATCCCAGGTGCCCGACATGAAATTCGTGCGAATCTGGGCGGTGTCGCAGGGAAAGGTATTCAGGATGCTGCGCAAGGTGACCTCCGAGGCGGGGCCGAACTCGAAGGGGGAGCATCTCTTCCAGGAAAGCCAGGCCTCCTGGAAGGCGGATTGCAACGAATCCAGCATCCCAACGGTGACGGAATGGCGGAATTGCAGCTGGACGGCGGACAACGCAGTCGCTTTCTCGGCGAGACCGTTGTAGGCCGGCTGAATGATGCGACCACCCATGTTCGCCGTGAGGGCGGCCCGGTCATACTCCTTCGGTTCCGGAGTTTTGTCCCCGCAGCAAGCAAAAGCCAGGAGCGGGGCGGCGATGCAGACCTTGAATATGAATTTTTTCGCACGCATTAGAGTTGATCCATAATTGTTTCCATTCCATACACGGAAGCCAAAGTGCTGCGGGCACTGTTGATATCGTTCAAAGTTACCAGATAAAGGTCGGTTCCGAGCGCATCCAGAACCGACTGGTACTGGGCCCTTGAGATTTTGGGGGTGGGATTGTACCGAAGGGCTCCGAGGTAGGCGACGGCCTCTGAAACCTCGTGGTTGCGCAGCGCATCATCGGCCAGGTGCGATTTGGCTTCGTTCAGCTCATGGATCACCGTGGCGGCGATCACGCGTTCCCAATTGTCCCGGATGATGGGGATCTGTGCCGCCTTGGTCGTGTGGTCATTGTGGTTGATGGCCGCACGCCCCGTGATGAATGCCTTCATCAGCGGGGCACTCGTCCTGAGCAGGGCATCCCGTTCAGCACAAGCCTTGGCCCAGAACCTGGCATCGGGATTGGAGGGGAAATCGACCGGGGCTCCGAAATATCCGAAAGCCTCGTCCCAATGGTGCTGCAGCTCTGTGCCTTCCCCCGGGGTCACCGTCTCATTGTCCACAGCACTTCCTGTCTGCTCGTCACTGAGATAGACTGCCACGGACTGATAGAAGAACACGGCCCCCATCAGTCCCTTCTCGACCATCTCGATGCAATCATAGCCGCTTGCACTGAGCAGGAAATGCTCAAGGCCATCGGTGCTGGTGGCCCTGCCGGCAACGCCGTGGGAGGCGGCTGCGGACGACGCCGAAATCAGTGCGACAGAATCCATCCACGCCTCCAGTTCTGGCTGGGCAGCCAGGAAGCACTTGTCTTTCAATTGCTTGGTGGATGTGAACGAGAAGGGGTTGTTTTGATTCTCAAACATTTCACGGAGGCGCTGGGCGCTCAGGGTTGCGCCGGATGTGATGGCTGTTTCCATGTACGCCGTCATTTCCTCGACCATGTCCATGCGGGTCGTCTGGCCAGCATAATTGACGTGATCGAAGGTGTAGGTTTCGGGAATATCGTACTTCAGATCATCTTTGCGACAGCCTCCAAGGGCCATTCCCAATAGCAAAATCAGTAACCAAGCAGTGTATCTCATCTTCTTCAATGAATAGGTGTTCAATCCATCCTTATTTAGAACCATTCTAAACAAGGACAAAACTATACGTTGGACGGAGTCGGGTCAATAGGGGGCCGAATGATTTTTATCATGGGAATTCTGGATGCACCCGAACCCGCCCTCCGTGGGCAGAATCAAGTCTCAGGGGACGATCCCATTGGCATCCATGCAGGCAGCGTGACGAAAAAATGGATGATTCGGCAAACCATGCAAGCAGTAATTTCACCCGGGCATTGGCCGTGGTTGCTGGCTATTGTTGAGGGGATGTCTGCTGATTGAAAGTGCATTCACCAAGAATCTGGAGATTGTCCTGTCATCCGATTTCCTCATAACAGTGCTGGCTTCTGGCATAATTGCCGACTGGTTCGGGGCCATCTGTCAGATTAAAAAAAGCTCCCCGGAGAACAGCATCTTCCGGGGAGCCTTCATGTTGGGTATAAAGCCTATTGGCCTGGAGTTGCAGGTTGTCCGGATTCCGGGCCAGCCACCTGGAGGAGGTCGATCTCGAATACGAGTGCGACATTGGGGCCGATCTTGGGAGATGAGCCGTATCCCCCATAAGCGAGTGCAGGAGGACACCAGATTTTGTAGCTCGCGCCCTCCTTCATCATCGGGAGGATCTGTTGCCAGGCTGGGATCACGCCCTTCAAGGAGAAGGTGGCAGGCTCCCCGCGGTCACGCGAGCTGTCGAAGACGGTCCCATCCATCAGGGTGCCGTGGTAGTGGGTCGTCACTTGGTCGTCCAGGGTCGGCTGCTTGCCGGTTCCTTCCTTGATGACCTGGTATTGCAGGCCGTTGGGGAGCTCGACCACCCCTGGCTTGCCTTTGTTTTCAGCAAGGAACTTGTTGCTCTTCTCGAGGTTCGCTGCACCCTCTGCGGCACGCTTCTCTTGCTGCTTCTTCTGGATGTCCTGCTGCAAGGCCATCATCACATTGCGGGATGTCGTTTCGTCGAGTTTGGGCGTTGTACCGGCAAGTCCTTCTTCGAGGGCTTTGCAAAACACGGCGATGTTCACCTCGATGCCTTGAGAGGCAAAGTTCTTGCCAATGTCGTAGCCGA
>JBJOPY010000118.1:0-11538 GCA_046050405.1 Bacteroidota bacterium
ACACACTTTCAAACAACCAAGACCCAAACCCGGCGGAGATGGAGGGATTCGAACCCCCGGTACAGTCACCCATACACCGCATTTCGAGTGCGGCCCATTCGACCACTCTGGCACATCTCCGTCGCAAAGATAGGAAAATCACGCGCCAGGGGGAATTTATTTTGGTTCCTCCTGAAGCCCGGAGGACCAGGCCAGCACTCAGGAACGATCCCTCCGACCACCCCTGTCGCCCGGCACTCCCCCCTCAGATCCTCGCACCAATCCTCGGGAGGATCATCCGCTTCCACTCCCAGAAGTCGCCCTTCAGGATATGCCGGCGTGCCTCGCCCACGAGCCAGAGATAGAAATGCAGGTTGTGGAGGCTCAGGATCATCATGGCAAGCATCTCATGGCCCTTCAGGAGGTGCCGGACATATGCCTTCGAATAGAAACCGTCCGTGAAGAGGTCGCTGTCAGGATCGAGCGGACTGAAATCCAAGGCATACTTCTGGTTGTGCATATTGCGGATGCCCTCCCGGGTGAACATCATGCCATGACGGGCATTGCGGGTGGGCATGACACAGTCAAACATGTCCACGCCGAGGGCGATGTTCTCCAGCAAATTCTCAGGCGTGCCCACCCCCATGAGGTAGCGCGGCTTGTCCTCCGGGAGGATGCTGCAGCAGAGCGCGCACATTTCATACATCAGCTCGGTGGGTTCGCCCACACTGAGGCCCCCGATGGCATTGCCGGGCAGGTCCAGGGCTGCCGTAGCCTCGGAAGACGCCCGCCTGAGATCGCGGAACATCCCCCCCTGCACGATGGGAAAGAGCGCCTGGGAATGACCATAGAGGCCTTCCGTTTCCTGCCAGCGCTGCTTGCAGCGCTGCGCCCACCGGTGCGTGAGTGCCATCGAAGTCCGGACATACGGCTCCTCGCTCGGCCAGGGCGGACACTCGTCCAGCACCATCATGATATCCGAGCCGATCACCCGCTGGGTATCCACGACATTCTCCGGCGTGAAGAGATGCTTCGAGCCATCGATATGCGATTGGAAGGTCGCGCCCTCCTCGCTCAGCTTGCGCTGTGCCGACAGAGAGAACACCTGGTAACCCCCGCTGTCCGTCAAGATGGGCCCGTCCCAGTGCATGAACCGGTGAAGTCCCCCTGCCGCCTGCATCACCTTGTTGCCGGGGCGAAGGAAAAGATGATACGTGTTCCCGAGGATGACCTGGGCACGGACATCCTCCCGCAGATGGTTCTGATCGACCCCCTTCACCGACCCGACCGTGCCCACAGGCATGAAAATCGGGGTCAGGATGGTGCCGTGGTCGGTCTCGATCCTGCCGGCCCGTGCGGAGGATCCCGTGTCTTTCTTCTCTACCGTGAACTTCATCGCGGGGCGAAGATAGGCAAGCGGATGGGAGGGAAGCAATTTTATCGTCCGAGGGCACGCGTCTCCCCTGGATTTCGCACTCTGCCGCCGCCAATTCCCGCCCGGAGGAAGATTCCGGGCCGGCAACCATCCCGAGCCAGGGGGCGTCCCCCTCACTCAAACCTCAAGGCGCTCACCGGTGAAACCTTGGCCACCATCCATGCCGGGAGGTACATGAAAAAGATGCAAACCCCCAGCACCCCATAGTTGACCGCCAGAAACCATTCCCATTTCCACATCACAGGCACCTCATGGACGAAGTAGCTCTCCTGGTTCACCACCAGCCAGCCGAAGGCATCCTGGCTCCAGATCAGGCCGAGCCCCAGGATGTTCCCGAGCGCCAAGCCGACCAGGATGAGAAACAGGGCATTGGTGACGAAGAGATCCTGGATCCTGCGGTTCCGCATGCCCAGCGCCTTCAGCAGGCCGATGGTGCGGGTCCGCTCCAGGATGAGGATCAGGATCACCGAGACCATGTTGATCACGGCGATGACCACCATGAGGATCAGGATGAACCAGACATTCTGGTGCTGCAGGGCCACCCATTCGAAGAGTTCCGGATAGGTGGAGGAGATCGATTTCGCCTCGTAGAGAAAGGCATCGTTTTCGCGCAAGACATCCTCGATGTGCTCGGCAATGGGGTCGATCTCCTGCAACTGCTGAATGTCCCGCAGCCAGACCTCGAAGCCCATGACCTCCGAACTGTCCCAGCGCCAGATTTCGCGCAAGGCGCGGAGGTCGCAGAAGGCATTGCTCTGGTCAAATTCCCCCAGGCCGGTCTCATAAATCCCGACAACATGGAACTGCCGGACACGGGCCCGGCCCTCCTCTGTCTCGAAGAAGTAGGCAAAGGCCTTGTCGCCGACCCCCAAGTCCAGGACCTGGGCCATCTTGACGCTGATGAGCAAATCCTGGCTGAACCGCTTGCCCTTGGTGACATCGGGCAGGATGCCCTCCCGGAGCGATGCCCTGAAAAAATCCCAGTCATACGTGCTGTCCACCCCCTTGAGGACGATCCCTTCCTGCGTGAGCTTGCTCTTGAGCATTGTGGGGCGGAGGATATAGGGCGAGACATTCCGCACCTCCGGCAAACTCGCCACCGCCGGGATGAAATCATTCTGGACAGGCATCGGCGACACCTCGCTCTCGGACTGCTCCATGAGGTTCCCGATATGGACATGGCTGCCGAAGCCGATCACCTTTTCCTGGATCGCCGTCTCGAACCCGAAGACGATCGAAACCGCCACTTCCATCACCGCCACGCCCAGCAGGATGCTCAGGATCCCGAGCCGCACCACGAGGCTGGAGATGGACCGCTGCGCGCGGAACGTGATCCGGGCGGCAAATCTCAGCTCGAATCCGCCGATGAAGGCGAAGGGATTCCGCCACCGGCCCCCGGACCCCAGAAAGACCCCCAGCGATGCCACGTAGGGAAAGGCCCATGGCAGTTCGCTCAGGAGTTTCAGGTAGGAGGGCGAGAAGGTCCGCGGATGAAGAGGATCGATGAACAGCAGCTGAATCATCAGCGGCATGCTGACCAGGGCAGCCCACGCGAGAAATGCGAGCAACAGCCGCAGCATGACGCTCACCTCCCTCATCGGAAAGGTCACCAGGCTCGAAACCAAAAAGCTCCCGAAAAACCCAATGAGCAACGTTACGGTCATGTCCAGTGCCAAGGCCGCGAAGTTATGGAAAAAAGCCCTGCCGGGCGCGGTCGGGATGGAGGAGGTCGCAGCCGAGCCGCGACGTCCCGCCGACCCGATGGACGGCGGTTGCACGCCAGCGGCCAGTGAGACCCTATGGGCTTTCCTAGAATCGCCCTGTCACGGGAGGATTGTTCGCATTTTCAATGCCTAACCAGGAGGACGCACCGGTAAATGAAAAGGAATCCCTCCAGCATTCAAAAAGTTTCCCTAATTTCCCGCACATTTTGGAATGACATGAGTCGGAACATAGTAGATCTCAAGGAAAGGACAAAGTCCACCTTTTTCCCCAAGCACCAGGAGGCGATTTACAAGCGTCTGGAAAACAAGGATTTGGTAGTCGAAGTCGGAGAGGATGATCCGCTCGGCACGGAGATGGTGCTGAACCTGGGGCCGCAGCACCCCGCGACGCATGGCGTCTTGCGCTGCGTGTTGCAGCTGAACGGCGAGTACATTCAGAAATGCCTGCTCGACCTGGGCTACCTCCACCGGGGCGTGGAAAAAATCGCCGAGCACAAGACCTACCAGGAGTTCATGCCCTACACCGACCGCATGGACTACCTGAGCCCTTACAGTACCAACGTGGGGTATTGCCTGGCGGTGGAAAAATTGGTGGGCATCACCGTGCCCCCCCGTGCACAGTACCTTCGCACGCTTGCCTGCGAGCTGGCAAGGGTGAGCGCCCACCTGCTCTGGCTGGGGACGATGGTCATGGACTCCGGCGCCATCTCCATGTTCATGTGGACTTTCCGCGAGCGGGAATTCATCTACGACCTGTTTGACAAATTCGCCGGGGTGCGCTTCACCGTCAGCCATAGCCGCATAGGCGGCTTGCAATTCGACGTGGACGAAAGCACCCTGGATGCGATCAAGGCATTCACCCTGAACTTCAAGAAGGAGCATGCAGGCTGGAAGAAAATGCTGGCGAAAAACGCCATCTTCCTGCGCCGGGTGGACGGGATCGGGGTCATTTCCCAGGAGGATGCGCTGGCATACTGCCTGACAGGCCCCGTCATCCGGGGGAGCGGAATCCCGCATGACATCCGCACCTTTGAACCCTACCTGGTTTACAACGAACTGGATTGGGATGTCATCGTCCGGAAGGAGGGAGATTGCCTTGCAAGATTCTACGTGCGGCTGGACGAGCTCGAGCAGAGCGCCAACATGATCCTGCAGCTGGTCGAGAAGCTCAAGCAGCCCGAACTGCGCAACGGAATCATCCGTGCAGACAACGCCAAGAGTACCTACCCCTCCAAGGACGAGATCTACTATTCGATGGAAGGCCTGATCCATGACTTCATGATGACGGACGTGGGCGTCTGCCCTCCTGACGGTGCGGAAGCCTACCACGCCATCGAGGCCCCGAAGGGAGAACTCGGGTTCCATCTCATCTCCGACGGGACAGGCTCCCCGCTTCGCTGCAAGATCAATGCACCGAGCTTCACGAATCTGCAAGGGCTGGAGAAGATCATGGAAGGTGCCATGATCTCAGACACTGTGGTGCTGATCGGCTCCATGGATCCGGTGATGGGCGAAGCGGACAAGTAGGAATCCCGCTGGGTTCAGGGGACGAAAGTGGCAGGAGCGGCTTCCGGCCTCCGGGTTTCCTGTAGAAATGGCAAGGGAACCAGGGGCTCTTCCCAGTCCAACGGGAATGGCAGCACTGGAAACAGCAGCGAGCCCGATGAGGCGAATTTCACCACAGGCGAACCGGCTTCAGTGGAAGATCGAATCAGACAGGCGTGGCCTGCAAGCAGCCCTCCATGGGAGAACACGCACCCCCGCATTTCACCCCCCCAGCGGCAATGATTTCTCTGCCGCTGAAATGCTATTTTTTGCGACAGCGTCTTACACCCACCCTTGACAATTCAGAATGATGTTGAAAATCATGTTTGTAAGGGGAATATATTTCTACGTATTTTTGCACATCGGTTTCATCATGGAGGATTTCAGTACGTTCTTTTTAGGTAAATATCTGTGGTGTTCAGTGGTTTGCTCGAATTTGAATCTTGAGGCTTGGCATTTGATAGGAGTCCAATCTATGGTAATTATGCTAATCCAGATCGATCACGGGTCGAATCCCGATGAGGAACTGCCGATGCGAGGTCGTAAGCATACGGCCACTCGGTGGTTGAGGTTGATGGAGCTGATCGTTGCGATACGTTGAAATTTTTTTAGGAATGACTATGAACATGGGGATTTATTATCAAATGCTTGCGGGGTTCACCCGTGAACAAAGCCGCTTTGCTTATCCTAAGGAGCTGAAGGACATCCTCCGCGCGTTAGACATCCAGGATGTTCGGCAGTTGGAGGAGTTTTTCGCTGACGAGCTGATGAACACCTCGATGCACGACGACAATGGAGCGGAGTATTTTGTATTCCTGTCGGAGTCGGCTCTGCTGTTTGCAATGTGTCGCAGAAATTTTGCAGAGTTTGACAGGATCTATGAGATCGTGAACAAGCGGCTGGAGAGCCTGAAGGCTTCCGGCGTGTCGCAGATTGATGTACAGGGATGGCTTTGGTATTTCAAATACCTCGCTGGCGGTGCTGCAAGACTGATGCGGAAGGCCTCCATCGAGGCATTCGAGAAGGAGATCGACGACATCGAATGGGACGCAATCGGTTCGGAGTTTATCTACCGGGTGAGCACCATCACGGGATTTGTCTATCTGAATGAGACCAATCCTGAAAAGCGCAGCAAGGCACGTTTTTGGCTGCAAAAGGCCGTCTCCGAACAGGAGATTTCCCGCACCCTGGTCGCCTTCCTCCACCTGGCAGACTTCTATTTGACGGAAACCAAGGGAGATTATCCCAAGCGTCTGCAGGACCATCTCTCTCGACTGGAAGGCCTTGCCAACGATGCGACCGATCCCGGCCTATCGAAAATCTTCCGTACCGCAGTTGCGGAATATCAGGCCAGGGCACTGGTCGCCCGCTCCAGCGGACATGGGGATGACATTGCCCTGCTCGAGAAAAACGTCCGGAAGATCCGTGAGGTGGAGAATGACCTGACCAATGATGGCGCCACCATGCCCGGCTTCGCAAAGGCATCCCTCAAGGCATTGTGCGGGAACTACTACTTCCGGCAATGCTCATCCGAACTCGACCAGGAGGATTATGAAGACTTGATGGCATTGGCGTTCCATAGCCTGAACGAAGGGATCGTCATCGCCAGGAATATCAAGGATGAGCCGCTGCGCTTCCAGTTTCGGCTGGATTGGATGACTTTCTCAGCAACCAAGCAAACCAAGGTCGCCGAAAAGGACGTCAGGGAAATCCTCGCAGAGGCGAAAAAGGGGGACGACCATGTGGCCTACGTCCGCAGCTGCTGGTCTATGGCCGACTATCTACTGGTCAAGCACGAGCCGCAGAAGGCCTATGACCTCCTCCTCGAAATGGTTCGGAAAGGCAGCAAGAAGCTCACGGAGGGTGGCTTCTTCCTCGTCTCCAATGGTTTTCAGAAGATCAATGATATTTTTCTGATCGAGGTCGAGCGTCCGGGCATTTCATGGATAGTCACCTCGCTACCGGCCTTCTTCGCTTCGGTTTCGGAGATGGTGGACGGAATGGAAAACTACATCCCCGCAGCGGGGCAGGAAATGTTCGACCGGTTTCTCGAGGAGTTCATCCGCCTGGAGCCGGCCACCCATTTCAACCTCAAGGTGTACCTCCGTTATCAGTACTATGAGATGAAGATGCTACGTCTGGCGGCGATCGCCCGCGAAGACAGTCTGGCACAGCGTCTCGCTGAAACCCTCATCCATGAAATATCGCAGGAAAATAATCCATTGACCTTTATCCAGTCCAACTGGGAGGAGTTCAAGGATGTGCCCAACAGTGTCAGGAACAAGGTGCTGAACAAATGCATCTCCATCAGCAAGGGTGACCTGCCGATGGCGGCAGACCATATTGACTTCAGCTACCGCAACCTCCGGAGCTACATCACCTTCAAGGAAGTCAATCGTCTGGGCTTCTTCATGGACAAGCAGGAAACGAACAACCGCCAGTTGGAAAATGGCATCCGGTATTTGTTCTATGACTTGTACAAGCGGGGGACGATTTTCGAGGTGGTGTTCGATATGCCCAAGTTCCTCGTGCTCCACAGCAAAAACGGCTTCAGCAGCCAGGATCTGGAAGAAGCACTGGACATCAAGGGCACCACCGCTAAGAAGTACATCAAGATCATGATGGAGATGGGAATGGTCAAGATGGACCACAGCAAAGGCCGCAAGCATTTTTACAGGCTTCGGAAGGATGTGGTCATGAACCGCGTCGGCAAGGAAGCGAGTGTAGCTCCGTGACCCGGATGAGGTGACCCCATCGCCCGTGCGGATCGGGATGGTTCCCTTGGATTCCTCCGGTTCCGTGTACAGGGCGGGGTGGCGGCAGGCTCGCATGTACCCAGTTGCAGCATCGGGAGACCGTAAGTTCCTCATCATCCAAGAACCCTGATCCAGTACAGGCAGATCATAGACGAGATTCTCCGCAAGGTGGAGATGAAGCTGACGCCCGACCAGGAATCGGCGGTCGAAACGTTTTTTCGCTACCACCGTGACGAAATCGGCAGGGCAGTCTTCGTGCTCGAAGGTGCCGCAGGTACAGGCAAGACCTTCCTGATCCGGCTGCTCGCATATTTCCTCTCTCAGCAGGGGTACAAGGTGGCACTCCTGGCCCCGACCGGCAGGGCAGCCAAAGTGATCACCAAGCGTACCCGGCGCTATGCCTCCACGATCCACAGGTACATCTATGCGCCGAGGGAGGCCGATGGGGGCAGTTTCTCCTTCCAGCTCAAGGAGAACAAGGATCCACGTAAGATGTACTACATCGTGGACGAGGCATCCATGGTCGGTGACGGGGGTGCGGACGAAGGCGCTGGATTGCTGCGCGACCTGCTGAAGTTTGTGTTTCAAGAGGACATTCACCGGAAGATCATCATGGTGGGTGATCCCGCCCAGCTTCCCCCCGTGGGCAGCCAGACATCGCCTGCCCTGGACCTGGATTATTTGCAGAAGCAGTACCGCCTCCGCGTGCTGGGCACCCAAATGAAGGAGGTCATGCGCCAGGCTGAGTTCAGTGAAGTACTCCGCTATGCCACCGAGATCAGGGAGGCCATGGAGTCCGGCATTCCGCCGGTCATTGAGAAGGCATGGGGTGGCGAAGTCGAGTTCGTGGACAATGGCCACGAGGCGATGGAGCTCTATTCAGGATTGTTCGGTGCGGACGACCCGGACGCCGTGGTCTTCATCACCTACTCGAACAAACTGGCAGTGGATGTGAACCTGGCCGTCAGGCGCTTGCTGCATGAGCCCGATGAGGACCTGATCCGGGGAGAGCAGATCATGGTGGTCAGGAACAACTATGCCTGGGGCGAGCAGCAATTCCCTTTCATCGCAAACGGGGAAATGGGATTTGTCCGGGAGGTATACCGGGAGACTTACGAGGAAAAGTACGGATTCAGATGGATCGATGCCGTGATCGAGTTCCAGGACCTGAGCAACAATGCGGTGGAAGTCAAGTGCAAGGTGGTCCTGGATCTCCTGGCGGACAAGAAGGCCCAGCTCACCTATGCAGACATGCAGCAGGTGCAGCGGGGCAGAAGGCAGGAACACGAGCAAGCCCCCAAGACACGCGCCGCTGAAACCATGCGGAAGGATCCATACATGAATGCCTTGCAGATCAAGTACGGCTATGCAGTGACCGGCCACAAGGCCCAGGGGGGCCAATGGAGAAATGTCATCGTAGCCTACGAACCCATGTACCCCGGCATCACAATGCATGACTACATGAGGTGGTGGTACACGGCGGTCACCAGGGCGGAGGATAAATTGTACCTCCTGGGGTTTCCATTTGGGCAGAAGGAGTTTTAGGAGAGGGCAGTTTCGGTAGGTTCCGGTGAAACCGCCCTGTACGCATGCAACTCAATCCAACTTCATCCGATAGACCGTCCCGAACTTCTGCTTCGCATACCGGATGAAATGGCTGACATCCAGAGGTTTTCCCGTCACCAAGGTGCAAAGTTCCTCACTGTCATGGAGTCTTCCTCGGGAATGGACTTCGCGGTTCAGCCATGTTTTCATCTGGCCGAAGTCTCCCTGGGAGAACTGTCCAGGCAAGCCAGGGATGCGCTCCATGGCCGTATCCATCAGCTGCGCCGCGTAGAAGCTTCCCAGGGAATAGGTCGGGAAATATCCGATGCTCCCATGTGACCAGTGGATGTCCTGCAGGATCCCTTCGGAATCATGGCGGACCTCCAGTCCCAGGTACCGTTTCACTTTTTCATTCCATAGGCCGGGCAGGTCGTCCACCTCGACCTCCCTGGACATGATGGCCAGTTCCATTTCGAACCGTAGCGCCACATGGAAATGGTAGGTCAGCTCGTCTGCGCTGATGCGGATGAATCCAGGTTCCACCTTGTTCACCGCCCGAAACACATCCTCAGGCTCCTTGCCATGCAACTTGTCAGGGAAGATCTCCCGGAAGCTCGGGAAGAAGTGCTCCCAAAATTCCAGGCTCCTGCAGATGTTGTTTTCCCAGATCCGGCTCTGGGATTCATGTATGCCCAGGGAGCAGGCCTCCGCGGCTGGCAATCCAAAATGCTGGGCTGGCAGGCCCTGCTCGTACAGTGCATGTCCCAGCTCATGGATGCTGGAATACAACATTTCGCGAATATCGTCCTCCCGGACCATGGTGGTGATGCGCACATCGTCGGGATTGAGATTGATCGTGAAAGGGTGGTCGCTCAGGTCCTGACGCCCACGGTCGAGGTCGTAGTGCAAGGCCTTCAGGACAGCCCTGCTCCATTCCAGTTGCCGGTCTGCGGAAATCCTCTGTCGAATCCACCCGTCGTCGACCTGGGGACGGGAAGAGATCTTCGGCAGCAGGTCCCCAAGGTGCGCCTTGAATGGCTCGAAGATGTCCTTCAGTCTTGCGGCGGTCATCCCTGGCTCGAAAGTCTGGAGGAGGGCATCATAAGCATGTCCCTCATAACCGTAGCAATCGGCCTCTATACGCTTCAGTCGGATGATCTCTGAGAGGAGTGGGGAGAAGAGGGAGAAGTTCCGGTCTTTTTTTGCCGCCGCCCATGTGCTGAAAGCCTCGGACTGTACGCGGCTCATCTCCATGACCAGCTCGGTAGGAAGCTTGAGCTTGCGGTTCAGTTCACTCCGGAGGGCACGGTAGTTGCGCGATTGGAAATCATCCAGCTTTTCCAGTCCTGCGTCTTCGATGGCCTTCATGGCATCTGCCACTGGCCCCACGAGCATTTCATGGTACATCCCCGTCAGGCTGGCGATCGTCTGTGCCCGGAGGTTCGTGCCGCCAGGGGGCATCATCACTTCTTGGTCCCAGGAGAGCAGGGAAAGCGCCGATGACAAGTGGGTTGCATCGGTCAGCTTGGCATGTAAAGTTTCAAATGGTGTCATGTCCTCGTTGTAGGCTGAAGTGAGTGGATGAAAACCAGGGTCCAGGCTGCCAGGAAGCATACGCCTCCGATCGGTGTGATGGCACCCAGCCATCGGAAACCCGTGACGCTGAGCAGGTAGAGCGAGCCGGAAAACAGCACGATTCCTGATGCACTCAGCCAGGTCGCCAGAAGTGGCAACCTGGGCGAGGAGGATTGGCCGGCCAGGATCCCCAGCCATAAGAGCAGGCCAGAATGTACGAATTGGTAAAGCACCGCAGTTTCCCAGGTCGCCTCACGGCCATTCGCCATGAGCACAGCCTCCAGGGCATGCGCCCCGAAGGCCCCCAATCCCACTCCCAAGAACCCAAATCCCGATCCCAGCAAGAGCGCCCAATTTTTCATCCGGCTAAATTAGCCATTTGAACGATCGTGAACACAGAAATGAAAATGAAATCCCCGGGTTGGCCGCAGCGAAGGCGGGTCACAGCTTAATATCATGCAATGGGTAGGCTTTCACCTACACCCTTTATAGGCACTTCGCCCCCGCAGTCAATCACTGCCATGAAAGAGGAACGCCGTACGCCTCATCCTCAACCCGGGAAGTGGTTCGGAAATGCGGGCCGGGATCATGGACACGGCACCGCCAGCGCGTAATCCGCAGAATCGATGGTGTAGTGCAAAGTGTAGGACTTTTGGCTTACCAAGGCATCCGAGTAGTCATCGTACTCCTTCAGGTTGAATACGCCAGCAGACATTGCCTGCTCGCTGGGCAATGCACCGAAGTTCTTGTAGTGGACACAATTGCCATCCGAAAATTTGACAATGACCGAATCAGCAATGTTGCCGGGAACATCTGAGCAGGACACGAATGGAAACGCTGCCTCACCCTGGGAAAGGTAAAGGATCGACTCACCTCCCTGCACTGCGGATCCTGCATACTCCATCAACCGATCAGGTGTGCGGTGTGCTGAAACCACCGTGATCTCGAAGCTGATTCCGAAATCGCCGAGAATGTCCGC
>JBJOPY010000119.1:0-5374 GCA_046050405.1 Bacteroidota bacterium
AAAAGAAATCCATTCTCCTGCTTCTGACCCTCTGCACGGCACTGCTGGGCTTTGCGAGTGTGTTTTTTTCTGCTTTCTTTCCGACGATGAAGAAGGGCCATGCAGAACCCGCCATGTTCCACCTGCCACCGGGGAACCCGTACACGGCTGACTGGGCCAGGGTGGACTCCCTGGAAGGGCTCGGCCTTCCAGAGAGTGCCCGGCAGGCCGTCGTCCAGATCCTGCACCGTGCCCAGAAGGACGGGAACCAGCCGCAACTCTTCAAGTGCATGGTGTACATGATGAAATACACGGAAAGCGTGGAGGAGGAAGCCCTCGTGAAAAACGTGGAGTACCTGCACCGGATGGTGGATTCGGTCGGCTTCCCGCTGAAGCCCGTGGTGCATTCGGCACTGGCGCAGCAGTACCACGCCTATTTTCAGCAGAATTCCTGGCGATTGTACGATCGCACGGCGACGCAGGGTGTCCATGAAGAGGACCTGCGCACGTGGGACCGCCGGAAACTCATCCAAGCGGCAGCCCGGCACTACCGCCTGTCGCTGCACTCACCCGACTCCCTCCGCCGGGTGAACCTGGAATACTTCGACGACATCCTGGTGAAGCAGCCCAAGTCACGCACCTACCGGCCATCCCTCTATGACTTGCTGGCTTGGCGGGCCTTTGACTTCTTCCAAGACGATGAAATGGGCATCGATGAGCCTGCCTACAAGTTCCAGCTCGAAGGGGACGACTTTTTCAAGGACGAGGAGGGTTTCATGGCTGCCCGCTGGGCCACCCGGGATTCCACCTCGCACCTGCTGGCGGCGGCCCAGATCCTCCAGGAGCTCACCCGCCAGCACAGGGGGGACAAGGACCCCTCAGCAAGGATATTCGTAGCGCGGGACAGGCTTGCCTTCGGAAAGCGGAAGGCCATTTCCGATCTCAAGGACAGCCTCTACCTCCGGGCACTGGAGAACCTGGAAGCGCAGACCCGCGACCATGCGGCGAGTGCCTACCTGCTGTACGACATCGCAAGCCAGCACCACGCCCATGGCGCCCAGTACGACGGGGCGGCATCCCAGGAGCACAAGACGGCCCATGCGGAGGCCCTGAAATACTGTGAACAGGCACTTCTCCGCTTTCCCGGGGCAGACGGGACGATCCTCTGCCAGAACCTCCAGCTGGACATCCTCGCCAGAAGCATGGAGCTCACCCTGGAGCAGGTCAACGATCCCGACCGGCCCTTCCTGGGGTCGCTCGAATACCGGAACGTGGAAAGGGTCTGGCTGCGTGCCATCAAAGCCAGCACGACGATCAAGAACAATATGGAGGGAGTGGAACCGGAGAAATGGGTGGAGAAACTCTCCAGGGAGCCTGCCGTGAAGGAATGGAACCTGGCCCTGCCAGCCGACCGGGATTACAATCTGCACCGCGTTCAACTGCCGATGCCAGCCTTGCCCATCGGGGAATACGTGATCCTGGTTTCCAGCCACCCAGACTTCAAGGTCAAGGGTGAAGGCCTGGCGTATGCCGTCCTCCATGTCTCCCGCATCGGATTCGCGGAGCGTTCCCTGAAGGATGGGAGCGTGGAGTTTGTGCTGTTTGACCGGAATACCGGGGAGCCGCTCGCGGGTGCCGAGGCCCAGTCCATGCAGCGCTATTACGACTATGACAAGCGCAAGTACGTGCGCCGCGACGGTGCGAAGCATACCACGGACAAGAATGGCTTTTTCATCTTGCGAACCGCTGCGGACTACAGGTCCGTCTCCATGGAATTCAGGTACCAGGACGACTTCCTCTCCACGGACGACCAATGGCACCTCGGCCAGA
This sequence comes from Bacteroidota bacterium, assembly GCA_046050405.1. Taxonomy (GTDB): domain Bacteria; phylum Bacteroidota; class Bacteroidia; order J057; family JADKCL01; genus JADKCL01. The sequence goes on from JBJOPY010000119.1 coordinate 1,810, forward strand.
ACCAGGAGCATCCGCGCGCCACGGAAAGGAAAACCTTCTTCTTCCTGGACAGAGGGATCTACCGTCCCGGTCAAACCATCTACTTCAAGGGCATCACGGTGGAGACCGATGGCGAGAAAAGCCAAATCGTGCAGGATCTCACCTCCGAGGTGGAGTTCTATGACGCGAATCACCAGAAGGTGGCCTCGCTGAATCTGACGACCAATGAATTCGGCTCCTTCCAGGGTTCATTCACGGCACCCCAGGGACAGTTGAATGGCCAGATGCACATCGAAAACGCACATGGCAGTGCCTACTTCTCCGTGGAGGACTACAAGCGGCCCCAGTTCGAGGTGGCTTTCGAACCCGTAAAGGGCAGCTTCAGGCTGGGCGACCCGGTGAAAGTGAAAGGGAAGGCCGTCGCTTATGCAGGCTCGAACATCGATGGGGCGGAGGTCCGGTACCGCGTCCTGCGCACCGTCTCCTTCCCGTGGTGGCACTACTGGTGCTGGGGGCGCATCCTGCCGCCCTCGCGTTCCATGGAGATCACCTCCGGCGTCTCCTCCACGAATGAAATGGGCGAATTCGAGGTCGAATTCACGGCGATTCCAGACCGTTCCCTCTCGGCGGACCTGAAGCCGCAATTCAACTATCAAGTCCAGGTGGACGTGGTGGATATCACGGGGGAAACCCACAGCGCCAAGGGCAATGTTTCGGTCGGCTACCTCGCCCTGAAGGCGGAGGTCCCCATGGGGGATGCCCTCACCAAGGGCGACCGCAATCGCTTCAAGATCGTCACCACGAACCTGAACGGTCAGCCGGAACCCGCCCGGGGCACGATCACCATCCACAGGCTCCGCCAGCCAGATCGCATCTATCGCAGCCGCCTGTGGCCGGCGCCCGACAAGTTCCTCCTCTCCGAGGCGGAATTCCATTCGCAGTTCCCCCATGACCTCTACAAGGACGAGCTGGAAATGCGGAACTGGGCCAGGGAAAAGGAGGTGTTCTCAGAAGAATTTGATTCAGAGAAGAATGATACGCTCGACCTCCAGCAATGCAAGAAGTGGAACCAGGGACAGTATGTCCTGGAACTCAGGACGAGGGACAAGTTTGGGAGCGAGATCAAGAGCATTTCCTACTTCAGTCTGAGCGGTGATGCCGAAGCAGGCATCCCCACCATGGACCAGTTCTGGTACCGTCCCGGAAAGCTGACCTGCGAGCCGGGCCAAGCCGCAGACTTCACCGTCGGGACAGCCCTGGAGGAGGCATGGCTGCTGTACGAGACGGAACACAAGTCCGAGACCGTCACCCGGGAATGGATCCGGCTGCGGAAAGGAAAGCGGAAATTCATGCTGCCGGTGGAGGAAAAGCACCGGGGCAACTTCGGGGCACACCTGCTCATGGTGCGGAACGGGCGCATTTCCCATGTCTCCCCTGCGATCCTGGTCCCGTGGACGAACAGGACCCTCGGGATCGAGTATGCGTCCTTCCGTGACAAGCTCCTGCCGGGCGCCAATGAAGAATGGACGATCAAGGTCAAGGGCCCGGATGGCGAACGCGTGGCCGCAGAATTGCTCGCAGGAATGTACGATGCCTCCCTGGATGCCTTCCGGGGCAATCAGTGGAGCATTGACCTGAACCCCATCCATTTCAACCGCCTGAACTGGCGGGAATACAATGGTTCCGCCACGCGGCATTCCCAGCTGGTGTCCACCGCCTGGAATCCGCCGGGGCGCATCTTCGCGCAAAATTTCGATGCGATCAACTGGTTTGGCTATTCCATCGACTATCCAGGCTATGGCCTGTACGGATCCGTGCAAATGGAGGATGCCGTAGACGCCATGCCGATGCCGAGGAAAGCCATGAGAGGGAATTCCCGCGAAAAAATGGAAATGTCGGCCACGGAGGCCTTTCGCATGGTGGACGAGACCCCGGAAGCCGAAGAGAAGAAGCCGGATGGCCAGGGGGGGGTAGACCATGGAACGGACATGGCCGCAGGAGGGAAGGATGCCACATTGGGCGAGGTGAAGGTGCGCACGAACCTGAACGAGACGGCGTTCTTCTACCCACAGCTGCGCACGGACGACCAGGGCAATGTCGTCTTCAAGTTCACCATGCCGGAAGCACTGACCAAGTGGAGGTTCATGACGCTTGCCCATACTGCCGACCTCAAAACCGGCTACCGAGACGGCACAGTGGTGACGCAGAAGGAACTGATGGTCATGCCCAATGCCCCGCGATTCCTGCGCGAAAACGACCAAATCACTTACATGGCCAAGGTCAGCAACCTGAGCGACAAGGACTTGACGGGACAGGCGACCCTGGAGCTGTTTGACGCATTGACGATGAAGCCCATCGACCTGGAACTGGGGAACGGGCAGAAGCTGCAGCAGTTCAGTGTCCAGAAGGGGCGGAGCACGGTGCTGCGCTGGCCGCTCAAGATTCCTCCGGGCATCCAAGCGGTCACCCACCGTGTCAAGGCCGCCGCAGGATCCTTCAGTGACGGGGAGGAGAGTGCGGTGCCAGTGCTCACGAACGCAATGCTGGTGACGGAGGCCCTGCCGCTGCCCGTGCGGCCGCTGCAGACGGAGAGCTTCAGGTTCAGCCGCCTGATCGACAGCAAAAGCAGCACCCTGCGAAGCCACAAGCTCACTCTCGAGTTCACCAGCAACCCTGCATGGTATGCGGTGCAGGCGCTCCCGTACATGATGGAGTACCCTTATGAGTGCATGGAGCAGACCTTCAGCCGATTCTATGCGAACAGCCTTGCCTCCCATCTGGCGAACAAGCATCCGCGCATCCGGCAGGTCTTCGAGGCATGGAAGACGGCTGGAAAGGAAGCCTTGCTCAGCAACCTGGAGAAGAACCAGGAACTGAAATACCTGCTCCTGGAGGAAACCCCATGGGTGATGAACGCCCAGGATGAGCGCGAGCGGAAGCAGCGTGTCGGCCTGCTCTTCGACCTGAACCGCATGGGCGATGCGCTGGAGCGTGCCAAGCGGAAGCTGGTCCAGGGTCAAGTCAGCAATGGCGGCTTCACTTGGTTTCCCGGAATGCCCGAGAGCAGGTACATCACCCAGCACATCGTCTGCGGATTCGGTCATCTCGACCACCTGGGCATCACCGGGGTCCGTGCGGATGGCGAGGTCTGGAACATGCTGGAGAAGGCCGTCCGCTACCTCGACCTCCGCATCAGGGAAGACTACGAGCGGCTCCTGCGCGACAAGGTGGACATGAAGCAGCAGCAGATCGGCTGGGACGAGATCCATTACCTCTACGCCCGCAGCTACATCAAGGAGATCGGCCTCCCCAGTGGTAGCGAAGCGGCGGTGAGCTACTACATCGGCCAGGCCAGGCAGTACTGGACGCGCTTCAACAAGTACCACCAAGGCATGATCGCCCTCGCCCTGCACCGTGGCGGCGACCCTGCCACGCCTCCGGCCATCCTCCGCTCCCTCCGTGAGTCTGCCCTGAAAAGTGAGGAGATGGGCATGTACTGGAAGGCCGACGGCGACGGAATGCACTGGTACCAAGCCCCCATCGAGACCCAGGCCCTGCTCATCGAGGCCTTCGATGAAGTGGCCAA
>JBJOPY010000120.1:0-4807 GCA_046050405.1 Bacteroidota bacterium
TTCGCTGTTGTGTCCTCTGCGGTCGAACATCATGTGGGACTATTGCCATCAGACGATGTTCTGGATCTGTTCCTTGATCCGCTCCAAGTCTTCTTTCATCTGCACGACCAATTGTTGAATCGTGGCGTCATTGGCTTTGGAGCCGATCGTATTGATCTCACGCCCCATCTCCTGGGAGATGAATCCGAGTTTTTTGCCGTTGCTGACGGGCTCGTTCAGGGTCTTGTTGAAGTAGTTCACGTGCTGCTCCAGGCGCACCATCTCTTCATTGATGTCGAGCCTCTCCAGATAGAAGATGAGTTCCTGCTCGAAGCGTTCGGCTTGGTTTCCCACCTTGTCCTTGATATCCGCCAAGACCGCCTCGATGCGGCCACGCATGGCCTCATAGCGCGATGGCAGCAACTTCCCGATCTCGATGAGCAAGCGGCCGATGTTCCCGTTTCGCAACCGCAGATCCTCTTCCAAGGCTTCACCCTCGCTGAGGCGGCTTTCATTCAGAAGCTGTATGGCTTCCCGGAGGCAACTCTCGATCATGTTCCATTCTTCTGGATCTCCTTCAGAGGTCTCTGGTGTCATCGAATCAGGAAGCGAGAGGATGTACTCCAATGAAACGCCAGTGGATAGCCCAAGCTCCTCCCTCAATTTTTCAAGGTCACGTGCATAGGCTTTTATCAGAGGATGATTGATCCTCAGCTTGTGCTTGTCAGGATTCAGGATCTCGACCGATAGATTGACATTTACTTTCCCACGCTCGAATGCCGCAGCCATCATGTTGCGAATCAGCAATTCCTCCTGCATGTAGGAACGCGGCAACTTCATATTCACTTCCAGAAACTTGCTATTCAGGGATCTAAGTTCCACTGAAATCTTATAGCTTTTAGTGCTGATGCTTGCGGCTCCGTAGCCAGTCATCGATTGGATCATACTTTCAAGTTTGGGTAGGCAAGTTACACATTTAGCAGTTAGCGATCGTCAATCCAGGCTGCCAGCTCTCAACATGGACAAACCAGAACCAGAAGAAAGTCCTGGCGAGGATTTACCCGGGGAACTCTATGACAAGACCTCCGTATGGCATCACCCCTGCGCGCAAATCAGGCCAGGAAACGAGGCAGGGTTCACTGAGGGGGGAATGATGGAGGAATTACAATCCCTTCCTTGATCTGGTCTCGTTTGTAATTCAATTGGTAGGCATAGGTTTCGCCAGGACTGAACCTGGAGGCATTCAGGAGGATACTGTTCTTGCCGAAAGTATCGGCGTATTGGTTCTGCCAGATTTTCTGGCCAGCGGAATCGAAGAGCCTGATCTCCACCACTCCAGAATAGGGGATTTCGTAGGTAATGACGATATAATTTCCTTTTACCTCGGCACCTTTGAGTGCGATTTTTGCTTCGACCGTTCTTGTTCCTTGGTTCAGAGACTGTGCCTTCAGCCCCCCTGCGGATAAAAGCGCAATCAACACAGTGACGATATGGCTAATGGGTTTACCATCAGTTCTTAGTTGTCGAAATACGTACCGGCTGATTTTAAAACCGGTGACGGGTGGGTTCGATCCGTGGAACCCTGCCTCAACAGGAGGGAATCCGTACATGTCCGGCTCCGACCCATATCCCGTAAACGAGGAGAGCTTCCGATCATTTATGGCTCACATGCTTATTTAGTTGGAAAGATACGCACAAACAGACAAAAACAATGCCTGTTATCGAGTTTCCATCAGGAAATACCTGTCAAGAAGAGCCCCGCATGCATCATGGCCTTGAACCCCTCTGCATCCCCAGAACCCCAGTCGGATCCAGGCGGAAGGCGTTCATGGATAGGGCTCGGCAGGAAGTGACCGGCATGAAATTGCAATCCTTGCGGCAGCCGAGGAGAAGATGAATTCCCAGGCACACCGATTCACAGGATTCCCAATCGCATCGTCCAGCCCAAGGAGCAAGGAAAGGACAGGCATGCCCACAGGAAGTCAGACATGGCCCGGAGTGAACCCGAGGAGGTTCAAAATCATTTCTGTATTTTTAGGGCATGGCAAAAATCAATCTGGAGGATCCTGTCATCCTAGTGGGTGCAGGCCTGAGCAGTGGCTTTATGGCCTCGTATCTGGGCAGGCGAGGGTTCAGGGTCGAGGTCTATGAGCGGAGGCCTGATCCCCGAACGAACGACCGCTACGTCGGCAAATCGATCAATTTGGCCCTTTCTGTACGTGGCCTGCACGCGATGCAAAGTGTCGGGCTGGAAGACAACATCCGTGAAATGTTCATGCCGATGCGTGGCCGGATGATCCATGACCACCACGGAAACACTGATTTCCAGTTCTACAGCAAAGACGAGCAGAAGGCCATCCATTCCATCTCCAGGGGCGACCTGAACATCCTCCTCGTCAATACCGCCGATGCCTACCCCCGGGTGAACTTCCACTTCAGCCATCGATGCATGGGAATGGACATGGAAACAGGGGAAGCCATTCTCCAGAATGAGGTCACCGGTGCCAGTCTGCGATGAAGGGGCAGACCATCATCGCTTGCGACGGTGTGTTCTCGGGTGCCCGCACGAGTCTGCTTCGGTCTCCGCGATTCAACTTTTCACAAACCAATCATACAGCCTCCTACAAGGAGTTGACGTTCAGGCCGGCTGAGGGCGGGGGATGGAGGATCGAGAAGAATGCCTTGCACATTTGGCCCAGGGGCAGTTTCATGCTGATCGCCCTTCCGAACATGGATGGGAGTTTCACAGTCACCCTGTTTTATCCCGCGAAAGGCCCGGAGAGCTTCGAGACATTGGATTCCCCGTCAGCTGTCCAGTCCTTCTTTGCCCGGGAGTTTCCAGATGCAGCTGCCTTGATGCCGAATCTGGCAACCGAGTTCTTCCAGAATCCGACGGGTGAATTGGTGACGGTGAAGTGCGATCCTTGGCATTTGGAAGGGAAATGTGCCCTGGTGGGGGATGCTGCCCATGCCGTGGTCCCTTTTTACGGGCAGGGCATGAATGCAGCCTTTGAGGATTGCACGGTTCTGAATGCGTGCATCACCCCGGGCGCAGATTGGAACGAGGCCTTTTCAGGGTATTCGCGCCAGCGCGTCGTCAATGGCCACGCGATCGCCGACATGGCCGTCGACAACTATTTAGAAATGCGTGACCGCGTCAGTGACCCGGATTGGCGGTTTCGGAAACAAATCGAGCACCGTCTGGAGAAAGCTTTTCCGGGAAGGTATGTTTCCCGCTATGAAATGGTTGCGTTCACCCGCACACCCTATGCGGAAGCACTGCGGAGGGGAGAGATCAATGATGAGATTCTACGTGCCTTGGCTGCGAAAACCAGCGACGTGGATCATTTGGATCTTGCTTGGGCGGAGCAGCTGATCTCGGAAAAACTGCAATCGTCCATCATCGCTTGGCGGTAGTGCAACCTCGGTTAATGCGGAACTTGGAATTTTTAGCTAAGTTTACCACAACGCCAGTAGATTGGTCTGGCCATGCTTCACGTTCCCATTGGTCCGTCTGTGTTTGCCGGGGGCTGGAAGCACATCGCGAAGTGGAGCCTTGCCGTGTTTGATCCTATGGCACTGCCCCCTTCGAAAGGAATATACATGTTGAGCGAAAGTGTTTACATAAGCAAAAGGGAGATTTAATCAATTAAGAAAAAAATGATGGATTCGAGATGGTTTTTGATATTGTCAATGGCCTGCATGGGGATGCTGTCATCAGCTTGTCAGGCACAGCCTGGTACATCGGGCAAGGCCTCCATGGTTTCAGGTACGGGCGCGCAGGGGGTTCAGCTGGTGGATGCCGCAGCTGCAGAAAAACTCATGGCTTCCACTCCCGGGCTGCAGGTTCTCGATGTGCGCACCCAAGAGGAGGTTTCCACAGGCACGTTGAACGATGCGAAGGCGATCAATTGGTTTGATTCCGATTTTGCCACCCAAGTCGAGAACAACCTGGACAAGGGGCGCCCGGTACTGGTGTATTGCAAGGCGGGCGGAAGGAGCGCCCAAGCTGCGAAATTACTCGTTGCCAAGGGGTTCAGCGCCGTGTATGACCTCGAAGGAGGCATCACCGCCTGGAAAGGTGGAGGCCATCCCGTTCAGAAATAGGGGCATGTCCCTGGCTGGGGTCGGATGGTGGGGAATGCGGGTACTCATATGCCTTGCAAGCCTGCGTTTTGCAATTGTGAAGGCCAAGGCAAGGGGTGAGAACCTTGCCCGCCCATCTTCAGCGGCTACTTCAGGAAGGTAAAGAAAGTGTCTCCCCTAAGCCCAAGCCGAAGGGTCTCCAAGGCGATCACCTCATTCGGGGCGATGTTCCCAAGGTTCACATTGGTTCCCAGCAGCTGGATGAACCAGACCTGCTGTGCCTTCAAGGGCGCTTCCCAGAGGATTTTGTCCGTAGGCACGTAATGGAGAATCTCGTCCACAAGGCCGCTATTGGCGGTTCCGGACTTTTCAAACACTCCGACCGTGCCACTTTCACGGGCCTCTGCGATGACCTTCCAGGAGCCTGCTTCCAGCTCCCTGTTCATCATTTCCACCCATTTATAGGGTGGGATGACCACATTCGCATCCTTGCTGCCAACCTCTGAAAGTACGGTGAAGTTCTTCGAGAGCAGTGAAATGTACCCGCACTTGTCTTCGGTCGTCATTTCGATGCTTCCATCGCTGACCTCGACGTATTGGCATTTGTGGTGCTCGATCAGGCGGCAGTAGTGGTCAAACTGGCCGCGAATCACATAGGCCTCCATCAGCGTCCCGCCGAAGTAGTAGGGCATTCCTGCAGCACGGTAGGCGTCCAGCTTCCTCTCAAGGTTCCTGGTGACCA
>JBJOPY010000121.1:0-9066 GCA_046050405.1 Bacteroidota bacterium
CCGGGCGGGCCACCACCCGCTTCGTCTGGGACGGGGACGTCCTGCTCCACGAATGGAAGTCCGTCGAGGGCCGCGCCCCCGACCCGGACGACGTGGTCACCTGGCTCTTCGAGCCCGGGGGATTCGTCCCCGCGGCCAAGCTGAAGGGCGACCGCCAATACTCCATCCTCGCCGATCCCCTCGGCACCCCCACCCGGATTCACGACGCGGAGGGCTGGCTGGTCTGGCATAGGCTGTTGGACGCCTGCGGGCGCGAGACCTGCCTAAAGGGCGAGGCGGGCGCCTGCCCCTTCTGCGAGTTCTCAATGGGGCGGCTCAGATGCTGGTGCGACCATCCGTCCGGAGACGTCCCATTTTTTTGCGATGCGCGGCGCAGACCGTTTGGAATCCACGTTTCTCCGTTTTAACTTGCACTACTGTTCATCCTGTTTCATCAATACGGTAAGACAATGTCAATGCTCTCCTTCAGTGATACCCCGATCATCCCGCTGCTGGTCATCGTCGCGGCTATCTTCTTCTTTTTCCTCTTCCTCTTCTTCGTGCCGGTCGGTCTGTGGATCACCGCATTGTTCTCCGGCGTGAAGGTCGGAATCGGGCAATTGATCGGGATGCGGCTGCGGAAAATACCGCCGTCACTCGTGGTCAACAACCTGATCAAGGCCACCAAGGCGGGCATCACGATCACCATCTCCGAGATAGAGACCCACTTCCTCGCCAAGGGCAATATCAACGCGGTGATCGATGCCCTGATTTCAGCGGACAAGGCCAATATCGACCTGGATTTCAAGCTGGCGGCGGCCATCGACCTTGCCGGGAGGGACGTTTACCGGGCGGTTCACGACTCTGTGACCCCACGGGTGATCAACAGCCCGCCGGTCGCAGCGGTCGCCAAGGATGGGATCCAGCTGATCGCCAAGAGCCGGATCACGCTCCGGGCGGACATTCACCGGCTCGTGGGCGGGGCAGGGGAGGAGACCATCCTTGCCCGGGTCGGGGAGGGGGTCGTGACCACGATCGGCTCCGCGGACAATCACAAGACCGTGCTGGAAAACCCGGACATGATCTCCAAAAAGGTCTTGGAAAAGGGCCTGGACTCGGGAACCGCTTATGCCATCCTGTCGATCGACATCGCGGACATCGACATCGGGGAGAACATCGGGGCAAAGCTGCAGACCGACCAGGCAGAGGCAGACCTGAAGGTTGCCAACGCCAAGGCGGAGGAGCGCCGGGCACTCGCCGTGGCGCAGGAGCAGGAATTCATCGCGCTCGCACAGGAGATGCGGGCGAAGGTCATCGCGGCAGAGGCGGAGATTCCGCTCGCGATCGCAGAGGCCTTCCGCAAGGGCCACCTGGGGGTGATGGATTACTATCGCCTCCGCAACATGCAGGCAGACACGGACATGCGCAAGGCGATCTCCGGCGACAAGCCGGATTAAAAGCCACCCGCCGGGCGCGGAGCATCTACAGCGAAGGGGCTGCCTCATGCGGGGCAGCCCCTTCCGTTCCAGGTCCCCAGGGGCTAGAGGGGAAGGCTGACGCGCGGGTGCAGGATGCGGGTGACATGGGCGAGTCCCTCCACGATGCGCGGCCCGGGGCGAAGGATCACCTCGGGATCCATCTGGAAGACGTGCCCCTGCTGTGCTGCGGGGATCCCGGTGTAAATCTCAGGGTACTTCCCCACGAGTTCATTCCACACCCGGTCATTGCGGGATGGCACCAGCACATACTCCGGAGCCGCCTGGATGAACTGCGCGGGGGTGATCACCGGGTACTTCCCGGAAAGGGTTTCAAAGGGGTTCCTGGCACCTGCCTTGGAGAGCAGGTCATGGAGGAAACTCTTGGGGCCGGCGACCGTGATCGGGTCGATCCCGAGCAAGACGACGGTGCTGTACTTGACCTGGCCGGACGTACTGTCTGCAATCTGCCGGGCCATCGTCTCCAGGGAATCCGCCAAACGATCGGCTGCAACAGGTCTTTCCAGCATCTGGCCCATCTCGCGAATGGACCGGAAAATGTCTTCCAGCCTCCCGTAGTCCTGGAAGTGGAGCGGGATCTTATACCTGTCAAAAAAACCTGCAATCCGCGTGTCATGGATCTCCGTGGAGGCCAGGACCAGATCTGGCGTGAGTCCTACGACGGCTGGAAGGTCAAACTCGGGGTAGGTGGCCACTGCAGGCAGCTTGCCTGCTTCGCGCGGGTGGTCACTGTCATGACTGACACCGCAGAGCCGGCCTTCCGCCCCGATCGCAAAGATGATCTCCGTGATGCTGGGTGCAAGGGACACGACACGGGACGGAGTCCTGGCAAGCACGATGCTGCGCCCGAATGAATCCTTGAATTTCCGGGAGACAAGGGGTGCTTCCTCAATGAGTTGGCGATTCGGATGGCTGCACGATGCCACCATGCCTCCCAATGCCAACAAGAGCGGGATGGTGACATACCGCCAGATCCAGCCGCAGGTGCCGGGTTCCGTCTTCATCATGGTGAGGGCAGTAAGAATGGACTGGGAACGCGCCATGGCGTTCCCATATTTTTCACAGGGCGGATGCACTCAGAGCGCCGGGATCCGCAGCACCTGCCCGGGATAGATCAAGTCGGCACTCTTCAGCATCGGCTTGTTGGCTTCGAAGATCAATGGATACTTGGAAGCGTCGCCATACTGCGCCTTGGCGATCTTGCCGAGGGTGTCCCCTGAAACCACGGTGTAGAACTTGGCCTCCGGCTTGGGGGTGGCGGCAGGCACAGCCTGGACCGTCATATTGTCCTTCACCTGATGCACCCCCTGGAGATTGCCCAGTGCCAGGACGATCTTCTCCCGTGTGGCCTGGTCAGCCGCCTCGCCGCTCACGGTCACCACTCCATTGTCAAGATCGACATCCACATTCTTCACCACCAGGCCGTACTCGTCCAGCTTGGCCTTGAGAAGGTTGTTCATCATGACCCCTGTCGCGTCGCCCGTCTTGATGGCGGCACCGGCGTTCTTTGCAAAATCAAAAACTCCCATGGTATTCAATGTTAAATTGGGTGAAAGAAACCGTTGCGAATATACGGAATACTATTGGAAGAAGGGTTGGGAGCGAATGGCTCCGACCGATGGCATGGCCCCGGAACCCCTGGGGACTTGTCCGTCCCCTGTCCAGGTTTCCCCCTGATGCCCCGCCAGTGCAATACGATGCGCTCCGGCGGCTCCACCTGCGCCTTTCCCGACGGTGCGGACTCGCCCCCCGGATGGATGCGGCACACCCAGGCGACGGATCCCGCTGCATCCGAGGCCCCGTGCAAACATTCCGGTGCATTGAGCCCCGGGGAGGGGATCGGCTGAAAAATTCACTATCTTTCAGCCCTGACAATTCTTTATGTAGAATGAGAAGAAGCAATTTACTCACCTTCCTGATCCTCGTCGCGATGGTGGTGGGCATCGGGGCTGGCTACGCGCTCCATCTGAGCCTGGACGCGGCGACCATCGCCCCGATCGCCGCCAACCTGAAGTTGCTGACGACCATCTTCCTGCGCCTGGTGCAGATGATCATCGCTCCGCTGGTGTTCTCGACCCTGGTGGTGGGGATCGCGAAGCTGGGCGACCTGAAGACCGTGGGAAGGATTGGCGGCAAGGCGATGCTATGGTTCATCTCCGCATCCTTGCTGTCACTCCTGATCGGGCTCGTCTGGGTCAATGTGCTGCAGCCGGGGGCCAGCTTTCAAGTTTCACCCAATGTGGAGGCTGCGAAGGAGGTGATTTCCAAGACGGAAGCCTTCAGCCTGGATGAATTCATCCGGCATGTCTTCCCGCGCAGCATCATCGAGGCCATGGCCACGAACGAGGTGCTGCAGATTGTGATTTTCTCCATCTTCTTCGGGATTGCCTGCGCGGCCATCGGGGAGCGCGTCCGGCCTGTGATTGCGATGCTGGATGCACTGGCGCACATCATCCTGAAGATGGTGGGCTATGTCATGAATTTCGCACCGCTCGGGGTGCTGGGGTCCATCACCGCTGTGGTGGCCACCTATGGCCTGGAAAGCATCCTGGTGGTCTATCTGAAATTTTTCGGGGCGTTCCTGCTCGGAATCGCCACCCTCTGGCTGCTCCTGTTGAGTGTCGGGTACCTGGTCCTGGGCCGGCGCCTGGGGCAGTTGATCCAGCGCCTTCTGAACCCGATGACGGTCGCCTTCAGCACGACGAGCAGCGAGGCGGTCTTCCCGAAGATGGTGGAGGAGCTGGAGCGGTTCGGCTGCAAGAACCAGATTGTCAGCTTCATCCTCCCGCTGGGATACAGCTTCAATCTGGACGGGAGCATGATGTACATGACCTTTGCCAGCATCTTCATCGCACAGGTTTACGGCATCCCCCTCGACCTGCCCACACAGCTGACGATGCTGCTGGTCCTGATGCTGACGAGCAAGGGGATCGCGGGTGTGCCCAGGGCGTCGCTCGTGGTCGTGACCGCGACCTGCGCCATGTTCGGCGTTCCGCCGGAGGGTATCGCCCTGATCCTGCCCATCGACCACTTCTGCGACATGTTCAGGAGCATGACCAATGTCGTCGGGAATGGACTGGCCACTGCGGGGGTGAGCAAGTGGGAGGGAGGGCTCGGCACGCTCACGGAGATTCGGGATACGGAGCCGCTGTAAGGGGGTGGGGGTTCCGGCCCTGGATTTGCCCCGCCATGGTCGCGGCGACACGGGGAGGAGCCCCCTGGGGAGGCCTTCCGCCATCGGAATCCCGCTATTTCCGCCGGAAACTGCCTACACTCGTGGCCAAGGTGAAGTAGTGGGTCGGCCCCACGGCATGGTAGCTGCTCAGTGCATAGTCGAACCGGAACATCTTCACCCGGATTCCTGCGCCGAAGGAGAAGCCTGAGAGGCCGCCACGGTTCAGGCTGCGCAACTCCTGGCGGCGCATGTGGCAGTAGCCGGCGCGGAGATGGAAGCCCTTCGAGATCAGGAATTCGGTGCCGAAGACGGTATGCCGGAAGAGATTGTCCACGAAGGGGAACCTCGTCTTGACAGTGTCTCCGCTCAAATCGATCCTGGGCGGAGCGTCCTTGTCATAGAAGATCAGCTTGGGGGTCTGGAGGTGGGTCGTGGTGATCGAAAAGCGCAGGGGCAAGTGTTGCAGACGCTGCGAGATGCCGATCTGCACCTCAAACGGCAAGGAGGTGTTCACGCCCTCCGAGGCCTCCCACCTCGTGAGGTTGAAACCGATGTTCTTGAAGACCATGCCTGCGGAGAAGCGCCCGTTATCACTCAGGTAGGCGCCGCCCAGGTCGAGCCCCAGGGCAAAATGGGAGCGGTATCGGCTGATGTTGGAATTGACCAGCTTGAGGTTCGTGCCGATGCTGAAGAGGTTCACCCTGCGCGCGCCACCGACCACGAAGGCCAGGTCGGAGGCAGAAATCCGTCCGGTTTGGTTCCCATAGATGTCTGCCTCGATCATCTTCCCATAGCTCAGCCATTGGATGCCTGCATGGAGGGTGCCGAGCTTTCTGAAGGCGTGGGCGTAGCTGGAGGAGCCGTAGGTGATGCCTCCGAGATAGTTCGAGACGGACATGGACACGGCCTGGTGCATGGAGTCATTGGAGAGCGCGGGGTTCAGCAGCGGCAGGGTGACATCCTGGTCATAGGTGGAGATGTTCACGCTGCCCAGCGCGGAAATCCGTGCCGATGGCGGCAGGTTCAGGAAATCATAGACACGACGCCCGCCGATTTGGGCAATTACCAGGGAGGGCAGGCAAGCAAGGGCAAACAGTGACCATTTCTTCACGTAGCTAAAATTAGAGAGGATTTGCCAAAGATGGGAATGCAAAAATGAAGGTAACGGGAGAGGGGGTGAGGCGGCCGTTGGTACTTCCCAGGCTGGAAGGCGAATCTTACGGTGCGCTGTCGCGCATGCCTTGGGGTTCCCGTCAATCACGGAAGACGGGCAAAATAATGGCGGCGCATCTCCGCAAAAAGCCCAGAGGGGGAGGACTGGAACCCTGAACAGCAGGTCAAGGGCAGGGCGGACGGGGACGAGTGGGCTTCCCCCGCCTCCCAAAATGAGAACATTAGGGTGGAATAGGTGATTACCTGATTTTCGATGTTTTCTACGCAAGTTGACCTAGTTGTTCTTCTGAGGTTCCGAAGATTCCCAGTGGAATCAAGCCATTCGTTCACAAGACCATTGACCGAGATCAAATGTAGGTCCCCGGAACACACTTCCTCCGGTCAAATTGCGAGTGGAATGAACGGGCTCAACCCAAACGGGTCAATCCAGAGCCCGAAGTCCACCTGCTGGAGGTTGAGCTCCCGGGTGGGCAGGTGGATCATCGCCGCCGGGGGGTGGGGAAATGTCAGTGGCAGCCGCAGCTTTTCTTGCTCCGCAGCTTTTTGAAGAGCTTGCCTCCGATCTTCTTCAGCAAGAAGGAGAGCGCACCGCTCATCAGCAGCTTCATGGCTGAACCCAGGAGGTCGGGCACTTGCGGGCCGCCTACCGTGACCGGATTTCCCATCGGGATCGGGACCGTGGTCGAGATGGGCAGGTATCTGCTCAAGCCTTCGCCGAAGCTCGCGGAGAGCGGGAGACCGATGCAGCTGCAGGTCATGGAGTTGAAGGGGGCGCCACTGAAATAGGAGCCGTCGACCTTCACGGTTTTGCTCCCAAAGAATTCGACGCCGTCATGTGCGATCAGCGGGAGACTTGCCGGATGGAAGCCTGCACCCATGGGGATGTGCATCTTGCTTCCCAGCATCGCCTCCGTGGAGGCGTTGGATCGCTTCATGTAATTGACATGCACCATGCTTCCCAGGAAGGGCAGGTAATCAAATACATCGAAGACCATCCCAATGAAAGGGTGGGGCATGGGCACGGGTGCGGGTGACGGGGGGATGGTCACCATGTGGACGTCCACGCCCATCACGAGGTTGAGATGCTTAGACGCTAGCAGCATGTGGTATCGGATACGGGGTTTCTGAAATCATGGGAACGGTCCCTTTGTCGTTTTCCAAGTCACGCCATTGCACCCCCCATAGGCTGCGGGCATGGGAATCCACCATGGCTTGCAGTTCATGGTGCTTCATCTTCGCGGCGAGGTCCAGGAGATGGATGCAGACCGCATGCAGGGAGGAAAAGCGCTGCGTCTCGGGTGGCAGTTTCAGTCCAGCCTCAAATGCTTTTTGGAGGAACCGGATCCGTTCATTGTTGTCAAACGATTTGGGCGGCATTCCTGCGAGGAGACGATAGCCCTCGCATTCCATCATGGGGTTCCCCTGGTGGCCGGCCTCCACTGCCATCCTTTCGTAGTGTTTCGCCGCATCTGCGTGCTTCTTCAGGAGGAGGTAGGCGGCAGCCTTCATGCTGAGTGCCTGGAGCAGGATGGCCGAGCACGCGGCATCCCCTGCATTCTTGCCGGTTTCCGCGATCTCCTGTGCGGAGGTGTACATCTCGAGGGATGCCTCGAATTTCCTCAGCTGATACATGGAGGTGCCATAGACCAGCCATCCTGCGGATTCCAATGCGCTGCTCTTCGAGGCCTTCCCGGCTTCCACTGCGGCCTTCCCCCAATGATGCACCCCGGCTTCATCGCCCTTCCCCAATGCTTCCGTGGCATTCAGCACGGCGAGGTTGAACCTCACGCCCGGGTCATTGGGATCCCCGGCTTCCGCAACCTCACGCATCGCCCCCTGCATGTCCAGGCGGGCTTGCAGGGTGATGACCCCTTTCTTTTTTCTGATCTCCTCGAAGAGTGGATTTCCGGCGACGTCATAGAGGAGGATGCACAAATTGTCGGGGAGGAGATCCACCGCCGCCTGCATCCACCGGGCCAGTCCCTTCCTGTCGTCGGAATGGGGAGGCATCAGGTACAGCACCAGGCGGCCTGTCCGTCCCTGGATCCGGCCGGCAAACGAGGACATGCAGTCCAGGAAACCTGCGGGCCCGTCCACGTTCACCCGCTGCTGGAACGGCTCGCCATCCCACTGCGGCAGTGCATCGGATTCGGCCACTGTCTTCCTGGCCTCCTCGTTTTCCCAACGATTCAGCCATTGCTCCACCAATGCAGGCCCGTACTGGGCATAGGAATGGAACGGCACCGCAAAATCGAGGAAATACCATGGAAGCTCGCCTTGCGCAGATGCCTCCACGGCCACCAAGGCCTGCACCATCCTCGCTTCATCCGGTTCTACGTGCCAAATCACCGCCTTGGTATCTGGGCTGACGCCTTCCATCCATTTGTCCCGCATCAGGGACAGGCGATGCACGATTGGATTGGATGCATTGAGGTTCGACATCTCAGTTCAGGTTGAGGGTTCCGCCCTTCAGATTGGTCATTGTCGTGCCGTCGATGTCCACGGTGGCATCCGCCTTCAATTCGTAGGTCGCATGGTGCTCCTTCTTGGCGAGCGAGCTCACATCGAGGGTGCCACCGCTTGAGATCTCCAGATTTGTCGAGGCCTTCTGTTTGATTTCCTTCGAATCGATGTTCACCATGTTGGTGCCATTCATCTCGAGCTTGTCGCTGGCATGAATAACGATGACCTTGCTGGAGAGGGAGAGCTCGTTCGGGGCGGTGATCGTCATCGTCCCGTCCCCTTGGAGCACCACCTTGTTCCCGCTCGGGTCGCTGATGGTGATGCTGCCATTCTGGTCGTCAAAGGACAGGGTGCAACCGCTGCGCGTGGTGATGCTCTTGGTCTTGTTGCCCTCGCCGCCGCCACCGCCGCTGGCGCCGTGGAAGAGGCTGCCCATCACAAAGGGCCGCATGGGGTCGCCGTTCCGGTAGCCCACCATCACCTGGTCCCCCTCCTCGGGGATGGTCACCATGCCCCGGTTGGTGCCCACCTTGTCGCTCGTGCCGGCGTCGTTGGTCATCACGCGCAGCCAGGGCGAGGTCATGCTGTCATCCTGCCAGAAGAAGCGCACCTGCACCCGGCCCTGCCGCTTGGGGTCGGCGTTGGAGATGACGGTGGCCAGCTCAGCCATGGCCACCAGCGGATCCAGGAGGGGTGCCGGAGGCACCACCAGCCCGGCGGGGATGCCCTCGAAGCTGTTGTGGTAGGTGTCGTTCCCCGTGAAATGGTGCCGGATGTCGG
>JBJOPY010000122.1:0-18434 GCA_046050405.1 Bacteroidota bacterium
AGGTGGTCGGTGAATCGGTCAAGGCGGGCGACCTGGTGGTGAACGTGATTCGCACCAAGAAACTCACGAACATGCGGGCCTCGGGGAGTGATGTCAAGATGAAGATCGCCCCCGCCGTGAAGCTGAGCCTGGAGGAGGCACTGGAGTATATCAGCGGGGACGAATATGTGGAGGTCACGCCCAAGAACATTCGCTTGCGGAAAATCCATCTCGATGAGAACGAACGGAAACGATTTGCCTCCAAGATGAATTGATTTCGGTCACGCGGTCGAAGGTTCGTCGAGGAGACAGAGGTTCCCTGAGAATCGTTCCCTCCGATGCTCCTTCCACGCGGATCCAGCCCATGATGGTGAATGAAACGGAGAGCCCCTGTCGCTCTCCGTTTCATTTTTCCGGGAGCTTCGGGTAGGCATGGAGCAGGACAGCTGACAGCATCAGGAGGGCCCCACCGATGAGCAGCACCCAGGCACCCCAACCGATCGCATGGAGCTTGTACCCCTTCCAAAGGATCAAAACGGACTGCAATAGCGCCAATGCGGCGGGAACTGCGATCCTTCCCGGCCTGCGGATCAGCGGATGGAAGGCGATCGCGTTTGCAAGGATGGCGGAAGCCAGCAGAACCCACCTGCCGATTGAGAGGAACTGCCCGTCCCAGCCATTGACATCATGGCCGTTTCTGCTCCATAAGGGCAGCGACAGGCCGACCACGATGAGGCATCCTCCGAGCAAGCTCCATCCCTTGTATGCCTCGGGCCATTTCATCCGATCTGAACCAGGCATCCTCCCGGTGGTCTAGGTACAGGACGCACCACCCCGCAGGAAGAGGGGATAAAAATCCGCATGGGGTGATCTGCCTTCATTGCACTTCTGATACGCTCGGTGGCAAGGTGCGGTTTTCCGGGGATTTTCACAAGGTGAAGCCTATCTTTGTCCATTCATTTCGTCCATGGTCATCGGTTTGATTTCTGACACGCACGGACTCCTGCGACCCGAGGCTGTGGCATCCCTTGCCGGAGCCGACATGATCATCCATGCAGGTGATATCGGGAGCCGCCCTCTCTTGTCGGCGCTCCGCACGATCGCTCCTGTCGTAGCCGTCCTGGGGAACAATGACGACCCGGGGGAATGGGAGGATCTGCCCAGATTCTCGACCCTCCGGCTGGAGGGGGTATCGATCCTGGCCATCCACGAGGTGGCCCTCATCCAGCCCGCAATGCGGGTTCCGGCTCCCGACATCGTCGTTTTCGGGCATTCCCACAGGCCGGCATCGTATATCGAAGGCGGTATTCATTACATCAATCCCGGAGCGGCGGGCAAAAGGCGGTTTTCACTTCCAGTTTCGACGGCGAGGGTGCACCTGGACTGCGGGAGGTGGGAGGTCACCTTTCACAACTTGGTCGATGAGCGGCCCCTGCCCTGAAAACCTGGATGCGTCTGCCCGGGCTGGGCTGGTCGTTGCGGGTGCAACAGGAATGTCCCGGAGGGAGCGCTCCTGAAAGTCTGGGCTCTTCCAGGGGGCAGCGGTCGATGGGTCAGGGTGGAAGTTGAAAACGGCCAGTGGCATCCATGTCCCGCACGTGGCCGTGACCGCCCTGCGGGCCATCCTCTTTCCGGCCAGCGGCTTTGCCCTCCCTGATCAAGGAAGTGGGAACGAGGGATTGCAAGAAGCTTACCCGGGTTGTTTGAATTTTTTGCGCAGGGAGATCAGTGCTTCCTTCTTGGAGAAATGCCGGATCGCACGGGCTTCCTCGATATGCTCCTTGCAGAACCACCCCATGTTGGGTGGATGACCTGTCCAGCCCTTCACTTGCATCCTGGCAATGATTTCCTTGTCTTCCAAGGAGGGCTTGAATTCCAATGAACCTCCTTGACCCATTTGATTCAGGTCATCATCGCCAAGTTGCGCATCACAGATTTCACAGATGGAAGGAGGCATATTCTTATGTTTTAAGACTGTATGTTGTGCTGACAGTGTAACCTGGTCCGTTCGCAAGCGTATTCCCGAAAGGCGTGCAAAGTTATAGGGATTCCTGGACATCGTCACAAATTACAGGGCGCCAGAGATCCGGATGCGATTGCATTGCGCTTCACTTGATGCGGTTTTGCTTAGCTTTGGTGGGATGAAAGCGTCCATTACGGAGATCAAGGTAAGAGGGTACCATGCCGACCTCTATGGTCATGTGAACCATGCGCGTTATCTGGAACTGCTGGAAGAGGCACGGTGGAATTACTTCGAGTCGTCAGCGAACCTGGAGGAGTTTCACAGCCGTGGCTGGGTCTTCCTGATCGTGAACATCAATATCAACTACCGTAAACCCGCAGTTCCCGGGGATACCCTTCAGATTCATACGTCCTACAAGGCGCATAGCAGCCGAAGCATGACCATCCATCAGAAAGTCCAGCTGAATGGCACGGAGACTATGGTCGCCGATGCCGATATCACCTTCGTGGTGATGGACACCCAGACTGGCAAGGTGCTGACCTTGGAAGGGCGGCTGCTGGAAATGTTGCTGGGGCCTGCATAGGCCATTTTACGACGGCGGCTGTCCCGGATTGTGTACAAATTCATGTGGAGGCCTTGATTCCTTGGGGAAGATATGCGTAAATTGGCCGTCATCATTGGTGACGCTCGAGGGTTTATGCTACCTCTAAAATGAAATCCATCTTCCTCTTCGCAGCCTGGATGGCACTCGTTGTCACAGGCTATGCCCAATCCTCCTTCTCGATCAGTCCGAACAGCGGGAGGATGGATACCACGATGTCGGACGCAGGTTTGGTGGAATTGAACATTGGCTTCCACAATCTTCTCCAACGCAATGTTACGCTGGCCTGGGAGCGGATTTCCGGCACGATTCCCGGCGGATGGGATATGACCATTTGCGACAATGCCCTGTGTTACCCCATTTCGCGCACATCGGGGACGATGGATCCGATTCCAGCAGGTGGAAGCGCGTATCTGAAACTGGGATGCAACCCCTACCAGATGGAAGGTTCCGCCATTCTCGTGTACCGTGTCTGGGACATCTCCACCCCGGCTGATTCCGTCCATGTCACGTACACATTCCATCGGTTGGCGACCGCTGTCACTGTTCCCGAAGCAGCCGCGCAGTTTTCGGTTTCGCCTGTCCCTGCCGACGATGCCCTCTTCATCGGGTTCCCCCATGTCCCGCCGAACCAAGGAACTGTAAGGCTCTATGACCTTTCCGGTCAACTCCTCCGCTCGCAGCCAGCCAGCGGGGGATCGACCCTGCGCATCGACGTGCACAGCCTCCTGCCGGGTATCTACCTGCTGCGTTATGAAGGCAAGGCTGGGTCATTCACCCAGAAGGTCGCCGTCGCCCGTTAGGATCGGGAATTGCCTTTCCACGATTCCATACGGCTTGCAGCCATGCAGGCAGCTTCCATGAAGGGGAGTGTTCTGACATCTGTCGCTCCAACTACTGCGATGGATCCGCCTTCAGGAGGTTCGGTGGTCCGGGGCATGGAGGTTTCCCAGGGCAGGAACCCTACTGCTCTCCTGGCTGCTTTTCATCGGTCCCTTTTTATTTCCCCCCTTTTCCGAGGAAGAACCCGAATATCATTCCACAGATGCCTCCCATGATATGGGCAAACTGTGAGACATTGTCTTTCACTGTCACGGCATCGAAGATTTCCCTGCCCAGGTAAAGTGCCACGATCAGGATGAAGGTGATCGGAATGGTCCCTGCCGTGAAATTGACCAGTGAACCCAGCAAGATCATCATGAAAACGATGCCACTCGCCCCCATGATGCCGGTGTCCCAGAAGATGTTGTTGATGCTGGCGGTGGCCAGGGCCGTCACGAGGATCATGAGCAGCAGCTTTCTGGATCCGTATTTCTCCTCCAGGATCGGCCCGATGAGCAGGATGAAGGAGAAGTTCCCGATGAGATGCGCCCAGTTCTGGTGGCCGAGGATGTGCGAGAACAGCCGGAAGTAGTCCGCGATCCGTCCAAAGTCGAAGAATCCTGTGGCCGAAAAGTAGTGCGCATTGAGGCCGGGAAGAATGGTGCTGCTCAGCAGCTGCACCACGCAAGCCGCCAATGTGAAGCCTAGCACCACGGGTGCATTGAATGTGATTTTCATGAAGGGAATGATACGGGGTTTCTGATGGCGGGGTTGTACCGTCCGGTGTTGCCTCCATTGGCAGATTCTGAACGGTGGTGAGGAGTATCGGATCAGCCCGCCCGCAGAGGGAAGGTCAGGTTCCCAGGGTGGATTTTCATGGCTCCAGTGCGCCATTGTCGCTACCCCCCACTCAGGTGCACGGTGGTGGATGGATTCAAGATTCCCTGTTGGCAATTCCGAAATCTCTGTATTTTTGCCCCGGAAGTGTGGCAGAGCGGTCGAATGCGGCGGTCTTGAAAACCGTTGTGGGGCAACTCACCGGGGGTTCGAATCCCTCCGCTTCCGCACCGCAGCGATGGCATCTCCCGATGCCATCGCTGTTTTTTGTGTGGCTTGGGATCGGTTGTTTGGAATTTTTTGTGTTCGATTGTGAACGGCTGGCCTTTGGTGGTGGTGGTTTTGTTCGGATAGGTGTCCGGTTGATGGGCTTCTGGAAGGGGTACCGTCCTGAAAAAACCTTATAGGATTCTACAATGATCCTGAATAAAGTTTACACTTCCAAAGGATGTCCTGATGAAGCATGACAGAATTGGATCCTCGTCCTGTCATGGCATTACAGAATTGAATTTTATAACCATAACCATCAAACCTGGCTGGAGGTGTGGAGGGCGTCCAGCCAGCGGAGCACCACCATGGGGAGAATCACGTCGCGGCACTTTCACCGGGCATCGTCATTCCAAAGGCAGTCGTCCGCGATGGATCAGATGAAGGCAAACCATTTATTGTGTAGGGCGTGGTTCATGCTTCCTGTGGCGGACGGTG
The DNA here is from genome assembly GCA_046050405.1 of Bacteroidota bacterium. Lineage (GTDB taxonomy): Bacteria > Bacteroidota > Bacteroidia > J057 > JADKCL01 > JADKCL01. The sequence continues at coordinate 4,908 of JBJOPY010000122.1, forward strand.
ATTCCTGCGGGGCTGCCCAGGCCCCTGCCCGTGTGCCGTCTGTCCGTTCAACTTCTCTGTCCGCAGCCCGGGGCCTTCATACCTTTTGACGGGGGGCTCGCAGGCTTACCGCCTTTATTCCTTTCAGTGATCGTCCCCCTTTCGGATCCTAGTTTCCAAGACATCATCCAAATTTAGCCATTTTACCCTGCAAGGGTTTCCGCTGGTGGTAACCTTCTTCAGCCAAGGGGGGGGTGGGAAGGTGAAACCCTGCACCTTGCACCGTGTGGGATGGATCCATGGTTTCCTCCCGATGTTGGATGCCTGTTGGGAAGGCTCTAGCTTTCCGGCCTTGGGGACGGTTCGACTCCCAGGGGATGTCGGCTGGATCCGGGTGCCGATGGAGGGCGTTTGGAGGGTTCCGCATTGTTAATTGCAATAAATAACAATGAAAGTGGGGGACTTGGGGGCAGGGAGCCCGTGGCCGTCAGAATGGTTTTCATACGGGCGCGCTGGGTGAAATTTTGATTTTTTTGTCATTATTATGTTATATTATAAACATATGGGGCGACTACTCGAGGTTATGCCGTCCGATCCGTCCGTGACGCTTGCAAGCTTCGGCGAACCATTCGGTGAAGCAGGTGTCGCCTGCGCAGGGAATCGGGTAGCGGTACTTGCCCTGGAGGGGTTCCTCCCTGAAGACGGGCTTGCGGATCTTGATGATCCGAATGGATTCTTCCACATCCTTTTTGTATTCAATGGCGTGGTCTGGCCGGGTCATGGCTGAGGAAGTGGATCGCCTCGGCGACAAGCAGATGGTACTGCCATCCGCCGTTCACGAAGGGGTGATCCTGCGACCTGTCTCCAGGCAGGGCTTCGACCACCTGCTTCGCCGTCTGGTTGACCAGTGCCATGGAGACATTGGCCTAGCAGAGATGGCTATCCATGGCCGGGACAGACTTGAGGAAAATTTGCAGGACATCAAACAATCGCCGAACGACCCGGAGCCATGGTGTACTTCGTCCATCCGTACGGTGCTTGGGAAATGGGCTGCAATCCCTAGCGCCAGCCCGAACAGTTGTTCCATTTCCATCCTGCAAAGTTTCATCCCAAATTCGAATCCAACAGTAGCCTCTACCCACTAAAAGTATAGAAGAGCTGGAAATATCTGCCCAAATCGCCCCCCTGAACCAGCCCTCCCACGACCAAGCCAAGGGCATCCAGAACAAACCCGACAACAGACCCCGAAAGAACTGAAATTCAAAACCCCGAAAGAGGTATTTTTACTGCAGTGTTAAACCTCATTGTTGTATTCGGCTCATTTACTAAAATGCACATCCTCAAAATCATTCACGGCTATCCACCTCAATACAATGCTGGCTCCGAAGTTTACAGCCACTCCATTTGTAATGAGTTGTCGAAAACTCACAAGGTGTCAGTTTTCACGAGGGAGGAAAATTCATACCGTCCAGACTTTGCCATTCGCAGGGTCAGCGAACATCCCAACCTGGACTTTTACTATGTAAACAATCCCCAGGGGAAAGATGGTTACAGGCATCAATTACTGGATGAGCCGAATTCAACCATGAAGTGCAACACTGCTGTAAAAATACCTCGTTGGGGGTTTTGAATTTCAGTTTTTTACTGGGTCGGTAGTTCAGTCTGTTCTGGATGTCCTTGGCCTGGTCGCAAGATATCTGGTATAGGGGAGAGCCGACTTGGGCAGAGATGGCCTGAGCAGCCCGTTTGCGTTCTCGTTGCAGCCCCTTTCCCATGCATTGTACGGATCGACGCAGTACACCATGGCACCCAGCCGTTCGGCGATCCTTCGATGGCCTGCAAACGCCTTCCCGTTGTCGAAAGTGATGGCCCCGTACAGGAGTCCCTTCATGGCGTCCGGGATGCGTTCGGCGATAGGGTCGGTCCCCACAGTGTTGTTGAACATAGGAGCTGGATGCGGCCTAAGACACCTGGAGGATCTGGAGGAATCCACTAATTCCCCAGGGATAGCCTCCGTCCAGAATCCTAAATCTAATGCAGTCCATCCAGAAGGCCATCGCGCCGGGCTAAACCACCCCGCGAACAATCGCTTCCACGACCGACGGATCCAGCAGTGTGCTCGTATCGCCCAGGCTCTCCGTCTCGCCCTCGGCCACCTTGCGCAGGATGCGGCGCATGATCTTGCCCGAGCGCGTCTTGGGCAGCCCCGTGACGAACTGGATCTTGTCCGGCTTGGCGATCCTGCCAATCTCCCTCACGACCGTCTCGATGATCCCTTCACGGGCTGCGCCGAAGTCATCCGGCATGGCCAGGCAGATGACGAAGGCGTAGATGCCCTGGCCCTTGATGGGATGCGGATACCCCACCACCGCGCTCTCGACCACCAGGGGATTCTGGTTGATGGCATTTTCGATCTCGGCCGTCCCGAGACGGTGTCCCGAGACATTGAGGACATCATCCACGCGGCCGATGATGCGGTACAGGCCGTTCTCGTCGCGTCGGGCACTGTCCCCCGTGAAGTAATGCCCCTTGAAGGCACTGAAATAAGTGCTGAAGCAGCGGGCATGGTCCCCGTAGGTCGTCCTCAGGATGGATGGCCACGGGAACTTGACGGTCAGGTAGCCCTCCGGCCCGTTCTCCTGGATCTCCCTGCCGTCGGCATCGAGGAGGCAAGGCTGAATCCCCGGCAGGGGCAAGCCCGCATAGGATGCCTTCATGGGGCTGATTCCTCCGAGGCCGGAGATCATGACCCCCCCGGTCTCCGTCTGCCACCAGGTGTCCACGATCGGGCACCGCTCCTTGCCCACATGTACATGGTACCAGTTCCAGGCCTCGACATTGATGGGCTCCCCCACGGTGCCGAGCAATCTCAGCGAGTCCAGGCTGCAACCCAGGACATGGGCCAGCGGGGTGGCCATCAATGCACGGATCACCGTGGGCGCAGTGTAGAAGATGTGGATGCCATGCCGGTCGATCACCTGCCAGAAGCGGCCCGGATCGGGGTAGGTGGGAATCCCTTCAAACATGACCGTGGTCGCACCGCAGAGCAGGGGCCCATAGACCACATAGCTGTGCCCGGTCACCCAGCCGATGTCAGCCGTGCACCAATGGATCTCTCCCGGCGCGTACTGGAAGACATTCTGGAAGGAGTACGCGGCATAGACCATATAGCCCCCGCAGGTATGCACCACGCCTTTCGGTTTGCCGGTGGAGCCACTGGTGTAGAGGATGAACAGCATGTCCTCCGAATCCATCTCCTCGGCCGGGCATTCATCCCCGACCTCGGAAAGCTCGTCATGCAGCCATGCATCGCGACCAGGCACCATGGCGGGTGTCAATCCGCAGCGGTGGACCACGATGACCCTCCCCACACCCGGGCAGGTCTCCACCGCCTCATCCACCACCTGCTTGGCCGGAATCAGCTTGTCACCCCTTGCGATTCCATCGCTGGTCAGCACGACCCTGCACTGCGCATCCCGGATCCGGTCCGCCAATGAATTCGCTGAAAATCCAGCAAAAACGACCGAATGGACGGCACCAATGCGGGCACAGGCCAGCACCGAGAACATGAGTTCGGGGATCATGGGCATGTAGAGGCAGACCCGGTCGCCTTTTGCCACACCATTCCGCTTCAGCACATTGGCCATGCGGCAGACCTCGGTGTGCAGCTGGCGGTAGGTGAAATGCCGAGCCACTTCTCCCACCCCGTTCGGTTCCCAGATCAGGGCGGTTTGGTTGCCGAGCGAAGCGAGGTGGCGGTCCAAACAATTTTCAGTGATGTTCAGCTTGCCATGGACAAACCACTTGACGTCGGGCCCGTCAAAGGTCCAATCCAAGACCTTCTCCCAGGGTTTGCGCCATTGGAAATGGGAGGCGACATCACCCCAAAAGCCCTCCGGATCAGCGGTGCTACGCTGGTAGGCGGTTTGATATTCCTCGAAGGATCGGATTCTGAAACTCATCTGGCATCCAAGTTTGGGCGATAAGTGAGTGATTTCGATGAACTTCCCCTAGGATGGGCCAGTGGCAAGAATCGTGGCTTCGGAGCCTGCGTGCCTCAGGCTCCCGTGAAATTGGGTTTGCGCTTTTCCAGGAAGGCTGCCGTGCCTTCGCGTCCGTCGTGCGACCGCGCCGCCTTGCCGAAGGCTGCCGCCTCCACCGAATAGCCTTGGGCGGGATCGTTGACCCCGGCCTGGATGGCTTCCAATGTGAGTGCAACCGCCAAGGGCGATTTCTGGTAAATGGCATTCAGGATTTCCTCGGCCTTGGCGATCAAGCCTTCCGCAGGAACGACATGATTGACCAGCCCGAGCTGCAACGCTTCCTCGGCACGGATGGGGGCACCCGTCAGGAGCAATTCGGTCGCCTTGCCCTTGCCGATCAATTGCACCAGGCGCTGCGTGCCACCATATCCTGCGACGAGGCCGAGGTTCACCTCCGGCTGACCGAACTTCGCATTTTCAGATGCGACGCGGAGATGGCAGGCCATTGCAAGCTCACAGCCGCCTCCCAGGGCGAAGCCGTTGACTGCTGCGATGATCGGCTTGGGCGAATGCTCGATCTTGGCGAACACGCGCTGCCCGCGCCTGCTGAAGGCTTCCGTCTCCGTGTCGGGGATCGCGTTCACGCCGGCAATGTCGGCCCCTGCCACGAAGGACTTGCTGCCAGCGCCAGTGATGATCGCCCCTTTCAGGGATGGGTCTTGGGCCAGGGATTCGACTGCGGTCTCGAGTTCGTCGATGACCTTGGAATTCAGTGAATTCAAGGCATCGGGCCGATGGATCGTGATATGCAGGGTCGGGCCGTGGGACTCGATCAGGAGTGTGGTATAGGATGCAGGTGACATTGGAGATGATGGAGTTGATGGAAGCACCAAGATTTCGACACCGCAAATTAAGCCCGGATCGGCGATGTGCGCAAAGAAAATTTTAAACGGGCGGGCATCAGGCAGGACGATCCTGGAACCATTGTAGGAAGAAGGTTATCCGACAGTGATCGGTGAATGACCGTTGCCGGGCCGGTCATTTTCCAGGTTCCCGTAGTCATTTCCGCGAAGGTCGGAATCCATGATTTGCTCCACCTGGCTCAGGGTGGCGTGGAGGTCGTTGGTTTCGGTCAGCAGATCGTCCAGCATGCTGGAGCCATTGTTGTCCGGCTTGATCGCCATCGGCTGTTCATTGAAGTATTTCACCATCTCCTGGATGGTGCGCAATTGCTCCTCGATCACATTGGCGTTTTCCTCGAGCCCATGGTAGTTCCGGATGCGCTCCTCCAGCAATTTGATCCTTTTCTCCTTGACCTCCCGCAGCTTGGGGGAGTCGTCCCCCATTCCGGTGCGGATTTCATCGATCTGGGTGCGTAGATTCACACGGTTGCCCTGCTGCAGCAGCGCGGGGAACCGGTCACTCGACAGGAGCAGCCGGATGTAATTGAGCTGCAGCAGGTCGATTTTTTCCTGGTATTGCCGGACGAGATCGGGAAAGCTCCCGTTCAGGCGGCTGTAATTCGATTTGGCTTCGTTCAATTGGAGGCGGAGATCCTCGAAACGGCGTTGGCTCTTGGCGCTCAATTGGTTGTAGTATTCGGTGAGCTTGGCGACGTAAGCGTATCCCTGGAGGTCGGTCCTGTATTTGAAGTTGATGGCCCGCCTGAACCTGCGGCTTCTCGTGATGAGGCTGATGAAAATCATCTCGGCACCCCCCAGCAGGAAGATCAATCCTGAGACATCCATGCCGGCGAAATTGTGGAGCAGGAACATGGCGGTCGCAGTCGTCAGCGCCATGCCCCCCAGCCCGATCAAGTGAAACGGCCAAAAGAAGGCTTCCTTGGTGTAATTGATGAATTTTCGTATTTCCTGTGCCAAGCGAATCGACGATTAGGGTACCGGGGTCAAATGTATACGTCTTTGCGGTCGGATGGTTGACCCAAACTTTTTCATTGCGCAGGAAGGTGGTCGAATGCGTTTCGGATGCGACGCAGGGTTTCCTCCTTCCCGATCACCTCCGCAAGTTCGAAACAGCCCGGGCCCGCAGCGACGCCGGTCAATGCAAGGCGCAGGGGAGCCATGACCTTCCCGAATCCCACCGCCTTCTCGGCCACGAACACATGGAAGAGGTCATTCACCGTCTGGGCCGTCCATGGGGAGAGGGCCATCAGGCGGGGCAGGAACTCCGCCAGCAGATCGATGCCTTGCTGTTTCCAGTTCTTGGCGGCGAACCCGGCCTCGTAGGCGGTGGGCGACTCGAAAATGAACCTGCCCTTCTCCACCAAGTCCTGCGGGAAGGAGATGCGGTCGCGCATCAGCCGCACGGCAGCCTCCAGGAATGCTTCCGTCACATGGAATCCCGCCGCCTCCACATGCGGGCGCACCAGTGCAGCCAGGTCGGGGTCACTCTTCAGCCGGAGGTAATGCTCCTGGAAGGAGAGCAGCTTGGCCATGTCAAACCTTGCCCCTGCATGGTGGCACCGCTCGAGGGAGAACAATTCGGTCATCTCCCCGACAGACATGATTTCCTCCTCGCGGCCGGGATGCCAGCCCAGAAGGGCGATGTAATTCAGGAGGGCCTCTGGAAGATAGCCCAGATCCCGGTAGCCTTCCCAGGTCTTCCCGGATTCCTCATCCAGCCAGTGGAAGGGGAAGATGGGGATGCCAAACTTCAGGGCGTTGCGCTTGCTGAGCTTGGAGCCATCCGGCCCCAGCATCAATGACAGGTGGGCAAACTTCGGCATGGTGGCCGTCCATCCGAATGCCTCATAGAGCAGGACATGGGTGGGGGTGGAGCTGAGCCATTCCTCGCCGCGCACCACATGCGTCACACCCATCTCATGGTCGTCCACGACATTGGCCAGGTGGTAGGTCGGGAGGCCGTCGCTCTTCAGGAGGACCCGGTCGTCGATATTGCTGCTATGCCAGTGTTGCGGCCCGCGAATCTCATCGTGGAAGCGCACGTCCAGCTTCGGGGGAACCTTCAGGCGGACCACACAATTAGTTCCGGCAGCCACGAGCCGGGCGACCTCGTCCTCGGGCAGGGTCAGGCTGTTGCGCATGCTCATCCGCGTCACATAGTTGTAGCCGCGGTTGTCCATCCCGCTCGCTTCCAGCTTGGCACGCATTTCCTCCAGTTCCTCGGCGGTGTCGAAGGCATAGTAGGCATGACCGTGCTCCACCAGCGCTCTGGCGTGCCGCTGATACAATGCGCTGCGCTCGCTCTGGCGGTAGGGGGCATGGGGGCCGCCCATGTGCACGCCCTGGGTGAATTCAATCCCGACCCATTTCATCGCCTCGATGATAAATTCCTCTGCACCGGGCACGAACCGCCCCTGGTCGGTATCCTCGATGCGCAGGATGAACTCCCCCCCCATCTGCCTGGCGAGAAGGTAGCTGTAAAGGGCGGTGCGGACCCCGCCGATGTGTTGGGGGCCGGTGGGGCTGGGGGCGTAGCGAAAGACAGGTTTCAAGGGAAAATTGGGAAATGAGCGTGGATGAAAGGAGCGGCCATCCAGCGTGGGCGGTTGGCCGTTTCGGATGGGAGGGGCTGATTCTTGTCGGCCAACGGAGGGTTCAATCAAAGTTTTCGGTGAAAAGATTGCGATCGATTCTCTTGACCAGTCCCGTGAGGACCTTCCCGGGGCCGCATTCGATGAACTTCCCGCAGCCGTCCTTGACCATGTTTTCCACCGTCTGCGTCCAGCGCACGGGGCCGGTGAGCTGCGCGACAAGGTTGGCCTTGATCCGCTCCTTGTCCGTCTCGGGATGGGCGGTGAAGTTTTGATAGACGGGAATGCGGGCGTTCTGGAAATTGGCGGAATGGATTCCCTGTTCCAGTTCCTCTGCGGCGGGTTGCATGAAGGGGGAGTGGAATGCGCCGTTGACGACGAGGCGCTTGGCGATCTTCGCGCCTGCCGCCTTGGCCTTCTCGATGGCGAGGTCCACGCCGGATTCGGAACCGGAGACGACCAATTGGCCGGTGGTATTGTAATTGGCTGGGACGACGACGTCCTGGATGGAGGCGCAGATCTCTTCCACCGCTGCATCCTCGATGCCGACGATGGCGGCCATGGTGCTCGGGGCCGCGTCACAGGCCTTCTGCATCGCATTGGCACGGATGCGCACCAGATTCAAGCCGTCCTCAAAGCTCAGTGCACCTGCGGCAACGAGTGCGGAGAATTCGCCCAGCGAATGCCCGGCGGCCATGTCCGCCGCATAGCCTCCCGCGACCGCCACCGCCACGGAGTGGATGAAGATCGCCGGCTGGGTGACGGAGGTTTGCTTCAGCTCGTCCTCCGTCCCCTCGAACATGATCCTGACAATGTCAAATCCGAGGATGGAAGGAGCCATGTCGAACAGGCGCTTGGCCAGGGGCGAACGGTCATAGAGCGCCTTGCCCATCCCAGCCGCCTGTGAGCCTTGACCGGGAAATACGAGTGCTGTTTTCATCGCTTCATTCGATTTTTCTGGAATGCCTCGGGACGATTCCGGTCAGAATATCCGATGGGAAGGCCCGATTTTGGACGGCAAATATAGAGTTTGATTTTGAATCTTCCCTCGCCAAATTCGCGCCGTGGACCGGCATCTCATCTCCATCGTGGGGCCGACGGGCGTCGGCAAAACGGCCTATGCCTTGCATCTTGCCCGGCGGCTGCACTGTCCGATCATTTCCGCCGACTCCGTGCAGGTCTATCAGGGGCTGGACATTGGGTCGGGGAAGGCGACGATGGAGGAGCGTGAAGGCATTCCGCACTTCCTGGTGGATATTTTGCAGCCCGACACGCCGTTCAATGCGGGAGAATTTGCGCGGCACGTGGATGCCTTGGCGGCGGAGTTGTTCGAAGAGCATGCTTGCCTGATCCTCGCGGGCGGCACGGGGCTTTATTTCCAATCGGTCTGGGAAGGCTTTGACGAGATGCCCCCGATTCCGCCTGGAATCCGGGAAGCACTCCACCGGGAGCTCGCGGAGGGGAATCTGGAAAGGTTGCGGGCGGAGCTGGAATCGGCTGATCCGGAAACATGGGCGGGGATCGACCGTCACAATCCAGCACGCATCCTCCGCGCACTGGAGGTCTGGAGGGCCACTGGCATGCCGATCTCCTCCTTCCGCAGTGGAAAGAGGCGGCATAACCCCTGGGTGGATGTGAAGATCGGGTTGGAGCTGCCTCGGGATGCGTTGTATGCAAGGATCGAACAGAGGGTTCACCAGATGCTGGAGGCGGGCCTGCTGGAGGAAACGCGGAGGATCGCCGAGCGATTTGGGTTGGGTTGCAAGGGCCTGGAGTCGCTGGGCTACCGGGAAATGGCGGGCTTCATCGCCGGCCAATACGGCTGGGAGGAGGCGGTCAGGCTGATGCAGCGAAACACGAGGCGGTATGCCAAGCGGCAGTTCACCTGGTTCCGGCGATACCCCGACCTGAATTGGTTCTCCGCAGGCGATTTCGAGGGGATCGATGCGTTTGTGGACGCCATGACCGGAATCCAGTCCTAGCAGACAGTATCCACCCTGGAAACGGGGAATACTGAAACCCCAGAGGCCCGGATGATTGATCCACGATCTCATCCCTCCAGATCCTGAACGACCGGGAGGAGGGAGTGTCCTCCTCGTTTCCCTTCAATTTGCCGTCCATGCCGGTAGCGTGGGCTTGCCAGGGAAGGCCGCATCCGGAGGGATGCGCTGTGGCTTCCGGTTCCGGGCTACCCTCCCAGTCGAATCCCCCGATCCGCAGTGGAATGCCCCGTCATCATGCTGCCGAGAATGCCGATGGAGGAATAGGAAATGAGCGTCTATCTTCGTAGGATTGTGGATCGAAGATTCTAACGCATTGAGAAGACGATGAAATTTGCCTTGAAAATCACAATGTTTATTCTTTCCCTGGCCGTGGCTGTCCCATCCTCTGCGCAGCTGACGCGTCAGCTGGACATCCCTCCGCGCTTGCAATGGGACAATGACGGGGGCTACTGCGGGGAGACATCCATACAATCTTTTGCCTTGTATTATGGCAACTACATCTCGCAGGACTTCTGCCGCAAGGTCGCAGGAGGGGAGGTGCTGATCGGCGATGAAAACGGGGAGGTTGCCTTGGATGCGTTTTCCTTCACCATGGACACATGGGATTACAACCGCCCCCCGCCGCAGTACCAAGACCACTTGGTATGGATAAAATCACACATTGCCAGGAATCACCCCGTGATCATCACCTTGTACCTGCAGGGGGAGAATAGTCCCGAATATGACCATATCGTCCCTGCGTTTGGCTATTCCTCCCAGGATACGACTGCCTACCATGGCAGCGACCAGCTGATGTTCAACGACAACTTTGTCGATACGCCTTATACGCGCACATTCGAGTCGATTTGGGATGATCGGGCCTTGAGCGGCAATGGTGCCACCTACGACTATTGCATCCCCAAGGATTACAATTATGCGTGTGCGGTGACGGGGATCAAGGACGATGCGGAGGAGACCCTGCCCCTGCATCTGTCCGTCAACCGCTGGGACGAGCCCAATGTCAGCCTGGGGGAAAGCCCCGTCCTGCTCACAGGCACCCTCGTCGCAGAGTCCCTGCAGACGGGCGGGCGCTATGTCCTGCTTCGCTATGACAGCTATCTCAAGGTTCCATCCTCCGGATTCAACCCGGGAGGTGCAGACACCGCCATCTATTTCACCGCTGCGGGGCCGACCTATACCACCACTGCGACCTTCATGTCGAACGCTGCTGTGTTCTTCCGTTGCGTGCCGGACATTTTTTCCGCTGCGGATCCATCGTCGCAGCCGTCAAGGATGGAAACAGCTGTCTATCCCAATCCCGCCCACGATCTGCTGACGGTCTCATCACCTGCGAATGCGGTGATTGAAATCCTCGGAGCCGATGCCAAGGTGGTCATGAGCAAGACGTATCGAAAACCTAAAAACACCATGGACATCGGCGACTTGCCGTGCGGGACCTACCTGCTCCGCATCCGTGCAGAAGGGGGCGTCACGTGCAGGAGGTTTATAAAGGATTGAATGCGAACGATGCGCAGGGACGATAAGGGTCATTGAAGGGTTGCACCTGGTTTTTGCCGGTATTGCAGTTCGCGTTTCCGGGTGTGCATTCCGACCCCCCCCTCCTGCAATCGTCGGCGATGGGAGGTCCTCACGGAAAACATGCCTGCCATTCATTTTCCCCGTATCTCCCAGCCCCAAATTCCGTATTGATTCCAAATGGAGCAGGTGACGGTGAATGACCTCAGGACGGCAATCGTTGCGTTGGCAGATGACAGCTGGGCCCTTGTCTTGAAAAACCTGGGGGTGGACCCCGGGCCTGAGCAGGAGGAGGCCATCCATGATTTGCGGGTAGCGGTCAAGAAGATCCGGACTGTCTTCAGGCTGGTTCAGTTCATCGACCCCGTCAAATTTCATTCGCGGAAACAAATCGCGAAGCTGCGGATGCTCTTTTGCGCTGCGGGAGTGCTCCGAGAACTGGAGGTCAGCGCCGGGATGGTGCGGATCTATGAGGCTTCCCAAAATGCAGTTTACAGGCGGGCATCACTGCAGTTGGTCGCGGAGAAGCGATCCGCCCAGCCATTGTATGAGATGGAACGGAAGGCCTTTGATGTGGATTGCTTTGGCCTCCCCCGAGGACTGATCCATGAAGTATTGGGGGAGACCACGGAGGCTCACCTCTGTCGGAAGGCGGAAGAGCTGTACCTGCTGCGTCTCCGTCAAATGCACGGCGCCATGCCCCCCGACTATGAACCCGAACTGATCCACCAGGCGCGGATACATCTCAAGGAGGCGGTGTACCTGATGGGATTGCTGCATGATTCCGGTCATGCAGACCGCCTGCAGCCCGGGTTTCTGGATGCAGCCAAGGCGGCTGCAGAGATTGCAGGGAACTGGCATGACAGGGAGGTCTTCCACGAATGGCTTCTCATCCAAGTCCGCCATGGGGCCCCGCTTCACCGTTCATCCCGCCACTATCGGCCGCTGATGCAGGTTCTTCATGCGCAGACACGCGCTCAGGCGGAGGTCTTCAGGAAGTCATTGATGGACTTGGAGGGAATCCACACCCAGGCTGCCTCACAAGTGCCCGCAGAGTCTCCTTCGTGACCTTCTTCCCATCCTGGGCAAGCTCTCCGTCTCCTTGCCCGCCGAGGCGGTTCCTGCATCCCCTCCGAGGCTTGCCTCGGACAAATGGATGGCACCGGGTTTCGGACTCGCGATGGGTCGGCGGTGCAGATTACTGGGGTCGCCTTTGTTTTTCAGGGCAGTTTTTGGAAATTGCCCCGAAAATTGGCAACTGCACCCATGTTCGGTACCCTGCATTCATCGCTTCTCAGCTTGGAGTCTTACCTTCCGATTCGTTTTTCCCGAAGCCGTCCCGGGCTGTTGTTGCTTGGATTCCTGTTCGCATCCATGGGCTGCCGACTCCTCGGGCAATCGGACTCTGTCCGCATCCGTCAGCTGGAGGCATTGGTGCGCAAGATTCAAGACGACCTGAAGTGGGACAGCATTCGGATGGTGGAATACGAAAAGAGCACCTTTTACCTCTACCAATACCTTGACAATCCCGATACGGCGGAGCCCAGGCTGAAGCTGGGGGCGTATCTGGACACCTACTATGCCTGGTACCGCGACTCCACGGGTTCCGAATTCTCGAAGTTCCCGACGGTCGCACCGCGACACAACCAGTTCGGGATCAATATGCTGTACTTTTCCGCCCAGTATTCCGGGGAGAAGTCCCGGGCCAATATCGGCTTGCATTTCGGCGACATACCGGGCAGCAGCTGGGATCCCAAATTCAACATGATCCAGGAAGCCAATCTCGGCATCCGCATCCTGCCCAGGCTCTGGCTGGATGGCGGTTTTTTTCGGACGCACATCGGGGTCGAGAGCATTCAGCCGCGTGAAAATATCGCCGCAAGCCTTGCCTTGACGAGCTGTTTCGAACCCTATTTCTTCAGTGGCCTGAAGCTCAGCTATTCCCCTGCATCCAAGCTCACCCTCCAGCTGCAGGTCTTCAACGGCTACAATAATTTCGTGGAGAACAACAGCAACAAGGCCCTGGGAACATCCGCGACCTATGCCTGGAATCAGAAGTCGGCGGTCGTCTTCAATGTGCTCTATTCCGACGAATCCCCGGACATCCTTGCGTACCGAAGGCCCCGCTTGTACAACAATGCCTATTATGTGTACAGGGGAAGCCGTGTAGAGGTCGGGGCCGAGGCCAATGCTGTGATGCAGGGGAATTCAGGCCTGATGGACAGCACCCAGACTGCCTTCGCCTACAGTGGAACCTTGATGGCGAAATATAAATTCAAACGGCTGGGGGTCTATGGACGTGGCGAATTCTTCCAGGATCGCCAAGAAATGCTGACCGGCCCCTTGGAGAATGAAAACCATCAATGGAGGGGGATTCATGTCATCGGGGGCACGGTCGGGGTGGAATTCAAGCCCGTTCCGCACTCCTACCTGCGCCTGGAAAGCCGTTGCTTGCAGTCGCTTCGGCAGCAGCAGCTCTTCTATTGGAACCAGCAGCACCTTGCGTACCGCATGGAGGTGATCGCTGCCATGG
>JBJOPY010000123.1:0-10319 GCA_046050405.1 Bacteroidota bacterium
GACTTCTCCGCCCCGCCATCGGATTCCTCCCTGCGCGAGGTCTTGCCCCGGTCAAAAACCGACGAGGCATTCTCCAGGAATGGACGCTTCCACAGGATGCCCTGGTTGGGGTGGATGACAAGGCGCTGCGACAGTTCGCCCAGCGTTTCGCGTTCGGAAAGGGCCCCAAGCACCACTTTGGTCTTGAAATCGGACGTGAACTTTCTTCCCTTGCTCATACATGTGAATTTAAGGGTTCATCACCTTGTCCCACTGTCCAAATTTTTGGGGGGGTACTATCGTTATTCGCGCCGAGGCATTATATTTGGGCATTCATGAGGATTCTCTATCATCTCGGCAGGTACCTGATGCTGATCGGCAGCTTTTTCAAGTCGCCGGAAAGGTTTTCGGTGTACTGGAACCTCATACTCATCGAATGCAATTCCATTGGCGTGGGTTCCGTGCTGATCGTCATATTGGTCTCTGTGTTCATCGGCGCGGTGATGACCGTCCAGACGGCCTATCAGCTGGAATCGCCCCTTCTGTCACCATCGCTGATCGGCACCACGGTGGCCAACAGCTCCATGCTGGAGCTCGCGCCTACGGTGACCTCCCTCGTGCTCGCGGGCAAGGTCGGCTCAGCCATCGCCTCCCAGCTGGGTACCATGCGCGTGACCGAGCAGGTGGATGCACTCGAGGTGATGGGGATCAACTCCTCCACCTACCTCATCCTGCCGAAAATCATCGCCTCCCTGATCACATTCCCCTTGCTGATCATCCTGGCTGCCTTCCTCCAGATGGCGGGAGGGCTCGTGGCAGGTGACTTGACCGGCGAAGTGACGACCACGGACTTCATCTCAGGGATGCAAGGCTACTTCCAGCCCTTTTACGTGAGTTTCATGCTGATCAAGTCCCTCGTGTTCGGCTTCCTGATCAGCTCCATCGCGGCCTACCAGGGGTATTATGTACGGGGCGGCGCATTGGAGGTCGGCCAGGGCAGCACCCGTGCCGTGGTTTACTCCTGCATCGTGATCCTCTTCGCGGACTTCACCCTCGCCAAAATCCTGATCTGACGATGTCCATCCAGATTTCGAACATTACCAAGGCCTTCGGCGACAAGGAGGTGCTCAGGGGGGTCTCCTTCGCCTTCCACCAAGGCGAGGTGAACATGATCATCGGTGCATCGGGCAGCGGCAAGTCCGTGCTGCTCAAGTGCATCGTGGGCTTGATGAAGCCGGACGCCGGCCAGATCCTGTACGACGGGATGGACTTCCTGGAGACATCGTTCAGGGAGGTCCGGCACCTGCGCAAGAGCATGGGGGTGCTGTTTCAGTACTCGGCGCTGTTTGACTCGATGACCGTCGAGGAGAATGTGGGGTTTCCCCTCAAGCTGGACGGCAAGTTCACGGCCAAGGAGATCAAGAAAAGGGTGGAGTTCTGCCTGGACCGCGTGAACATGGCCAAGACCAATCACCTCTATCCGGCCGAGCTGTCCGGAGGCATGATGAAGCGGGTCGGCATTGCCAGGGCCATCTCCCAGAACCCCAAGTACCTCTTCTGCGACGAACCCAATTCAGGGCTGGATCCACTGACCGCCAAGGTGATCGATGAACTCATCCAGGAAATCACCGCCGAATTCAACACCTGCACCGTCGTCGTCTCCCACGACATGAACTCCGTCATCAACATCAGCGACAACATCATGTTTCTCCACGAGGGGAAGAAGAATTGGTCGGGCAACAAACAATCCATCATGCGCTCGGGCAATGAGAACCTCGACCGGTTTGTCTTCGTGTCCGACCTGATCAATCGGGATGTGTTCCAACCTGGAGCCGAAGGGAAATCAAAGCCACCGGTTCAGATCGCCCATCCATCCCTGGAGGTGCCTCCCGCCCAGGACACCGCCCCAGACAGCGACAGCGATGCCCGCGATTCTCCCGGGCTGTGAGGCGCCCCAGCGACCGCAAGCATTCAAATCCAGTGCAGGGGTGTCCCCTGGATGAACCCCATCGAACGCCTCCTCCGAACTTTTGTGACGCCTCCTCCAGGCACCTATCGGCGGCAAGCGGAAGGACGGCGATGGGGCAGATGCGGGAGAGGGAGTGCGAACCACCTCCAGCGGATTCCTCCCGGTCAGTTGTTTTCGCTTTCCAGCTTTGCGATTTCGTCTCGAAGCCGGGCCGCCTTCTCATAATCCTCGTCACCGATCGCATGTTCCATGTCGCGCTTCATGCGGATGATCCGACCCTCGATCGTCTCATCGGCGGGGATTTCCTCGCTCTCGGAATCCGGACTCTCCGCCTCTTCGCTGAAGTAGTCCTCGGCTTCCTCCTCGAGGTCGTTCTCGTTGACGACAATGCCCGCGACGGAAAGCACGGACTCGAAGGTATAGAGCGGAACCTTGAAGCGGACACCGATCGCCACGGCATCGCTGGTCCGGGAGTCGATCTCATAACGTTCGCCGTCCTGCTCAAACACCAATCGGGCAAAGAAGATTCCCTCCTTCAGGTCGGTGATCAGCACCTCCACGAGCTGGATCCGGAAGGTGAGCGCGATGGTGACGATCAGGTCATGCGTCATTGGACGATTGGGCTTGATGTTTTCCATTTCCAGGGCGATCGCCCTGGCCTGGTATCCATCCACGATGATCGGCAGCCTGCGGTTGCCATTGACCTCGCCCAGCACCAGCGCGAAGTGCCCCACATCGGACTGACTGGAGCTCAAGCCTAGAATGTCTAGTCTGATCTTTTCCAAGATGCAATGGGGTTAGGCGTGTGCAGCTCTTGCCTTTTCTACAGCAGCGGTGATCTTGGGGAGCACCTCGAACAGGTCACCCACGATCCCGAAGTCGGCAATCTTGAAAAAGGGTGCCTCCGGATCTTTGTTGATCACCACGATGTTTTTCGAGGAATTGACACCTGCCAGGTGCTGGATCGCCCCGGAGATACCCACGGCGATGTAGAGGTTGGGGGCGACCTGGATCCCTGTCTGGCCCACATGCTCGTGGTGAGGGCGCCAGTGCATGTCCGCCACCGGCTTGGAGCAGGCAGTGCCTGCTTGGAGGGTTTCTGCCAGTTTCTCCAGAATGTGCCAGTTCTCCGGGCCCTTCAATCCGCGGCCACCAGAGACCACGATATCCGCCTCGGTGATCGACACCTTGCTGCTGGCTTTCACCACTTCCACCGATTTTGCCCCGAAGTCGGAGGCCTGTGACTGAAACGCGAAATTTTCCACTGCTGCGGACGTCGGGTTCTCCTTCAGGCCATAGCTGTTCATCTTCACCGTGATGACCGAGGTCGGCCGGTGGGTGCGCACGGTTTCAAGGCCTTTTCCTGAGTTGCAGCCCCGGAGGATGGTCAGGCTGCTGCCTTCCACGCTGGGATTCGTCAACGCACCGGAGACCATGGAGGCATTCAAACGGACTGCGACACGGGGGGCGATAGCCTTGCCATTGTAGCTATGGGCAAACACCACCGAACGGGCTCCGATCGCCTGGGCGACCTCGGAGGCAGCCCGTGCATAGCCTTGGTCGCTGAAGGCGTGGAGCGCAGGATCAGTGACCGAATGAACCTTCGAGACCCCATAGGCTCCCAGCCGGGTCAACTCCTCGGCGGCCACATTGCCAATGGACACCGCGTGAAGCTGCACGCCCAGTTTGCCCGCAAGTTCCCAGGCATATCCAGCCGCCTCGAAGACGGCTTTCTTGAACTTTCCGTTCGCATTTTCTGCAAAGAGTAGCACTGCCATAGTTTAAATCAATCCTTTGTCAACCAACATTTCAACCAATTTGCCCGCGTTTTCCGCGTCGATGTAGACGCATCCTCCCTTGGCGGGGGGTAGCTCCAGTTTGACCGTACTGACCGCAGCATCGCCTGCGACAGGGGTGGCGACCTCGAGTCGCTTGGTCTTGGCCATCATGATTCCCCGCATGTTCGGAATCCGCCATTCGGCGATGCCCTTCTGGCAGGATACCACCACCGGTAGGCTGGACTGGACCCTCTCATAGCCACCGTCAATCTCCCGCTTCAGATGGGCCTTGTCTCCTTCCACCTTCAATTCGATTGCCTGGGAAACGAAGGGCAGATCCAGGAGTTCCGCGACCATCCCGGGCACCTCCGATCCATTTCCATCGATGCTCTCCTTGCCCAGGAAGATGAGGTCGAAGCCCCTTCCCTTTGCATAGGCTGCGATCTGATGTGCGACAAACATCCCGTCCAGCGGCTCCGCATCCACCCGCACGGCATCGTCCGCACCGATGGCAAGTGCCTTGCGCAGGGTCGGCTCCACCTCCGCGCCTCCCACGCACAGCACCGTGACATTGCCTTGGCCGGTTTGCTCCTTGAACTCGATGGCACGCACCAGCCCGAACTCATCGAAGGGATTGATGACAAAGGTCACGCCTGCCTTGTCCAGCGCCTTGCCATCCTGTGTGAATTGTATCTTCGTCGTGGTGTCGGGCACATGACTGATACAGACCAGAGACTTCATTTTTGCCTTGTTTTTCTAATTTTGAAGGGCAAAGTTATGCAAGGAATTTACTTATTCAAAGGAAAATGAATCCTGAGAGAATCGCCCAGTTGCACACCCTCATCGCACTCGATCCAGAAGATCCGTTTCTACCCTATGCCATCGCCCAGGAGTACCTCTCAGGGGAGCAATGGCAGGAGGCAAGCCGCCAATTGGAGCGCGTCAGGGCTGATTTCCCGGATTATCTGCCCACCTATTACCACCTAGGTCTCGCCTACGCCAAGATGGCCGAACTCCACCGCGCTGCGGAGATCCTGTCCCTGGGAACCGCTCTCGCAAAGGCCCAAAAGGACGCAAAAACCCTTCTGGAAATCGCGTCATTGCTGGAGGATTTACAGTAGTGCCGGAGCCACGGAAGCGATGGAAGTGCAGGCTGTGACGGTCTGGGCGACCCACGGGGGAACGATCCTCACCTCCTCCCGCCCCGGGCTGCCGTATCCCCGTCAAGTGATCCATCGGAAAAGCATTGTTAGCTGAAATTTCATGCACCGCGAACATCAGGCCCTGCCGGGCGATGAACATCCCATGGACCGGTCTCCGGCAGGGGACAATGGAGAGGCTCCCCGCATCACATCCGCCGGACTCATTCGCTAGACCGGCATTTCTGGATGATAGACCCTTGCCCATGCGAGGAGGCCCCCCTCCAGGTTCAGCAGGTTCGGCCATTCACCCCCCGCCTTCAGCCTGGCGATGGCCGCTGCGCTGCGCTTCCCGCTCCTGCAATGCACCACCACGGGAATCTCCTGGCTGAGTTCGGCCTGCCGGCGGACGATCTCCCCCAGCGGGATCAAGGTTCCGCCGAGGTTGGCAAGCGCAAACTCTTCCGGCTCACGCACATCCACCAGCTGGAAGGCCTGCCCGCTCCCCCTCAGCCGCTGGAAATCCTCGACAGAGATGGAGCCGGAGGCCGGAGCCAGTTCGGACGATGCTGCGGGAGGGATGCCACAAAACGCGTCGTAGTCGATCAAGGAGGTGATCGTGGGATCCTGTCCATTGAGGGGATTGGCAGGATCCCTGCGAATCTTGAGCGTCCGCGACTCGAATCGAAGGGCATCGAACAGGTGGAGCCTTCCAGAGAGGGGCTCCCCGATCCCGGCAGCGACCTTGATCACCTCACTCGCCTGAAGCGAGCCCATGATCCCCGGCAGCACACCCAGGACCCCCCCCTCGGCCCAGCTGGGAACCGTTCCGGGTGCCGGTGGCATCGGATAGAGGTCGCGGTAGTTCGGCCCCCGGCTCCCGTCCGGCAAGAGGAGGTTGAAGACGGAGACCTGTCCTTCAAACCGGAAGATGGACGCATAGACATTCACCTTGCCGAGCAGAACGCAGGCATCATTTACCAAGTAGCGGGTCTGGAAATTGTCCGAGCCATCGGCCACGATGTCATAGTTCCGCAGGATCTCGAGGGCATTTTCCGAACGCAGCGCGACCGCATGGGTGATCACCGTAATATGGGGGTTCAAGGCCAGTATGCGCTGCTTTGCGGCCTGCACCTTGGACTGTCCGATATCGCCCACCCCGAAGAGCACCTGCCGCTGGAGGTTGTGGTCCTCCACCAGGTCGAAGTCCACGATACCGATTGTGCCCACCCCTGCCGCCGCCAGGTACAGCAGCACCGGGCTCCCCAATCCGCCCGCTCCCACGACGAGAACCCTGGCCGCCTTCAGCCTCTGCTGCCCTTCGAGGTTGAATCCGGGCAGGAGGATGTGGCGGGCGTACCGGGAGAGCTCGGGATCGGAGAATTCCATGGTCATTTCGTGCCGCAATGCTGAATCATGGGGATGCCGGAGAAGGCGTGGATGTCCGCCCCGGGTGCCCTCCGCGCAGGTGAAATGGCCCGGCTTGCTCCCGTTGTGCACGCATATTCCTGGGCATTTATCTCCATTGAAGGGGATGAGTTTTTCTGGATGGAATCCATTCCGAAGGATTTTTTTCAAAAATACGCGTTTTCCGGACCTGACTGGAACCTGCGCCGCATCCGCCGACTGCGGAGGCCATGTGACCCCAGGAGGGTCAATCCACCCCGTGCTGGCCGGCTTTGTCGGGCGAGCATTGCTTTTGCCTATCTTCACCCCCTGAATGCTGGAACGCAAGAAAATCCTCGTCACCGGCGGCGCCGGCTACATTGGCAGTCATACGGTCGTGGCACTCCATGATTCCGGGTATGAACCGGTGATCGTGGACAATTTTTCCAATTCGAAGCGGGGGATCCTGTCCCGGATCGCCACGATCTGCGGGCGGGAATTCTCCCATTATGAATGCGATGTCCGCGACCTGCGGGCCATGCGCAGCATCTTCGAAACCGAAGGGGCTTTCTTCGGGGTCATCCACTTCGCAGCCTTCAAGGCGGTGGGGGAGTCCGTGGAGCGTCCGGCGGAGTACTATGACAACAACCTGGGGGCATTGGCCAGGCTCCTGGTCGTCATGGCGGAGCAGGGCCTTCCTGGATTGGTGTTCTCCTCCTCCTGCACCGTCTATGGCCAGCCGAAGGTGCTTCCCGTGACGGAGGATTCCCCCATCCAGCCCGCTTCTTCCCCTTACGGATACACGAAACAAGCCGGTGAGCAGTTGGTCGCGGACATGGTCAACTCTCCCAGGGGATTGAGGGCAGTCACCTTGCGGTATTTCAATCCGATCGGTGCCCACCCCTCTGGCCTGATCGGGGAATTGCCCCTCGGTGTTCCGAACAACCTGGTTCCATTCATCACGCAGACGGCGGCGGGAATCCGGGAGCGACTGCGCATCCATGGGAGAGACTATCCGACGCCCGATGGCACAGCGATCCGGGATTTCATTCATGTCGTGGACCTTGCCAGAGCCCATGTGATGGCACTGGAAATCCTGCAGCACCGGGTCGGGCAGCATTCCCTCCACATCGCCAATGTGGGTACGGGCCGGGGGCATTCGGTGTTGGAGGTGGTGGAAACCTTCGAGCGGGTGACCGGCGTCTCGCTGCCGTACGAATTCTCTGGCCGCCGACCGGGCGATGTGGAGGCGGTATGGGCATCCATCGATGGCGATCGGCTTCCCGGGTGGAAAGCGGAGCTGAGCCTGGAAGACGCCCTGCGCGATGCCTGGAACTGGCAGTGCAATCTAGCCCAACAGCCATTGTAGCCTTTTGGCGATTTTCCGGGGATGGGTAGCCGTCACCGGGTGTCAAACGCTATTTTTCTCGGGACAAGGGTGTTCATACGAAAAATTCGTCCAGCCTGAGACGGAAGAATCTGACGTCTGTCAACCCCCTGGGATGAGGCCTTAACCCTTTGAATTTCAAGAGTTGTATGTGGGGCTCCTTTGGGATCGAAATTGGGAGGGGCATTTCCGGGGCTGGAGGAAGACGGCCTCAGAAGTATAGGTTTCGGAAGCGTCTTCAATGAGCTGACGGATAAGACTATTTATGCTTCGATCTCTATCTTTAGTTCCATCTCGAACATGTCGTAATGGCTTCTCGCCATTCCCACCGCAGCATGGACTTTCTGGGCAACCTTGTTGTCATGCGCCACAAGGAGGCGCAATGCCTTGACGCCGCTGTCCCGGGCCAGTGTGTGGACATGGTGGTAGAGTGCCTTGAAAACGCCCTGTCCCCGGTGAGCCGGACTGACATAGCCAGTCTGCAGCCACCATATTTCACCGCATTGCCAGTCACACCACTCAGCAGTGACCATCAGGTGGCCGACCACCCGGCCTTCGGTTTCCGCCATCCAATAGAAGCCCTTGGAGGGATCCTCCAGCAGGCGCTGGATACCCTCCCATACCGTGTCAGCCTCCAATCGACGGCTTTCCGTTTCCATTGCCAGTGCCTGGTTGTGGGCGACGAGGATGGCGAGGTCATCCGTCACAGCAGGCCGGATATGGACGGTGGAGGTCATTTTTCGGTTCGAAGTTACGACACTACGCCCTATTTGCAAGGCGATGGGTCTGAAAACTGTACATCACGGCATGGTTTGGAATGTCCAATTTCCTTAATTTTGGCACCGATTCAATAAAACAGTCAATTTCTCAATGAGTGCAATTGTTCACGTAACGGCTAGGGAGATTCTGGATTCGAGGGGAAACCCGACGGTGGAGGTCGAGGTGCTGACAGAGGATGGTGCCGTCGGCCGTGCCGCTGTGCCCTCCGGCGCATCCACGGGTGCTTATGAGGCGATCGAATTGCGTGACGATGCGCGCAACCGGTACCTGGGCAAGGGCGTGCTGCAAGCAGTCGAAAACGTGAAAGCCCTGATCGCACCCGAGGTGGTGGGGGTGGATGTGGAAGACCAGGCCCTGATCGATCAGATCATGCTGGAGCTGGATGGGACCGACAACAAGTCACGACTGGGGGCGAATGCGATCCTGGGCGTATCGCTGGCGACGGCGAGGGCTGCGGCATCGGAGCAGGGGTTCCCGCTCTATCGGTACCTGGGTGGAGTGAATGCGCGCACCCTGCCTGTGCCCATGATGAACATCCTCAATGGTGGCGCACACGCGGACAACAGCGTGGACATCCAGGAGTTCATGGTCATGCCCCTGGGCGCGGAGAGCTTCTCGGAAGCACTCCGGATGGGTACGGAAGTCTTCCATACGCTCCGGAAGGTACTCAAGGCAAAGGGCATGAGCACCAATGTGGGGGACGAGGGGGGCTTCGCGCCGAACCTTCCCAGCAACGAAGCGGCCATCCAGACCGTCCTGGAGGCCATCGAGAAGGCGGGCTACCGTCCCGGCGAGGACATCTTCATCGCCCTGGATGCTGCCAGCACGGAATTCTATGACAGGGAAACCGGGAAGTATGTCTTCAAGAAATCCACGGGGGAGAGCCGGACCAGCAGTGAGATGGTGGGTTTCTGGGAGGACTGGGTGTCCCGCTACCCGATCGTCAGCATCGAGGACGGCTTGGCGGAGGATGACTGGGAGGGCTGGAAATCGCTCTCGGATGCACTCGGGAGGAAGGTGCAGCTGGTGGGGGACGACCTGTTCGTGACCAATGTGGACCGCCTCAGCAGAGGGATCCAGGATGGAACCGCCAACTCGATCCTGGTGAAGGTCAATCAAATTGGCTCCTTGACCGAGACGATCAATGCCGTGCAATTGGCCACGCGCAATGGCTATTCCAGTATCATCAGCCACCGAAGCGGGGAGACGGAAGACACGTTCATCGCCGACCTTGCAGTCGCACTGAACAGCGGCCAGATCAAGACCGGGTCTGCTTCCCGCAGTGACAGGGTGGCGAAGTACAACCAGTTGCTGCGCATCGAGGAGCGGCTCGGAGAAGTGGCTTTGTTCGGCGCATCCATGTTCAAGTTCAAGAGATAGGCATGAAAAAGCTCGCCAGATGGCTCCCTCTCTTCAAGAATTTCTACTTCGTGGTAGGCCTGGTCACCACGGTATGGATTCTCTTCTTCGACCGGTACAACTTCTTGGATCGGTTCCAGACACAGCTGCGGATCAAGGAACTGCGATCGGACCTTGTCTTTTACAAGGAAGAGCGCGACCACATCGAGCTCACCCGGAACATGATCGAGAGTGACATGGACGAAATCGAGCATTTTGCAAGGGAAAGGTATATGATGAAGCGTCCCGACGAAGACCTTTTCCTCATTGACACGGACTGAAATGCGCCGTGAGGCCGGGGCGAGGGGCAGGTTCCCTGCTGTATTCCGCCATCGGGCCGGTGCCTCCCGGCCACGGTCGCCCATCCCGCTGAACTTCTGGTACAGCGATTGCACACCATCGCGGTTCCGGATTGCATTCGCAGGACATCGCATCGCACTAGCAGCCCTATTGTAAATCGCAGCGGCCCTTGAAAATCGGTAAGTTCCAGATTGATCTGTCCG
>JBJOPY010000124.1:0-9440 GCA_046050405.1 Bacteroidota bacterium
CTATGTGTACCTTTTTCCCTTGGTATTGAACTTGGACCAAGAGGTTGCCCTTAATTATTTGATGAACTATTTTTTTAAAATTCCGATCGAAGCAAACGCTGTCTATCATTCAAAGCTACCGTCGTTCCTATATTGGGTAGAATCCTCTCTGGGTAAGGATGCCTTTTCCAAATTTATAGAAGGGCTTCCCGGCGAGGTGCGCGATCATCGTTTGGTGAAGGATGCCTTGGACGAATTGGACATGTAAATTGGGCTTGGAGATATGCTAATTATTATACAATATAAAGCAAATGCAATGATAAGAATGCTCAAAAATTTCGAAATCGTAAGTTTTTATCGCGCTGGTGATAGCTGCCCTCAGTGTAAGAAAGGAATCTTAAGAGATACTGGAGGGGAACGTCATGGTGACAGGATCTTATACTGTACAAATTGCAATTGGCAAGTTCGGGAAAACACCTAGCCCATGATTAGATTGGAAGAATCCTTGATTCAGCTGTATGCGCCGGCTCAAGGAGCGGGTCATTAAAAACCTTTCGATCGGCTCCATGCCTAGGGGGAAGCGGTTCACCAGTGTGAGCCACTCCTACTACATCTGGAAGAAGCCACAGCTCCGCAACCCCGGAGCTGTGGGTGACCTGTACGACCCCGAGGGCAACCTCGTCCGGAAGGAGGACAAGGCAGGGGGCGGCCATTGGGAGTACCGCTGGCAAGGCAACGGCATGCTCCGGGAGGTCGTCCGCCCGGACGGGCGAGCCGTGGCCTTCGTGTACGACGCCCTGGGGCGCAGGATCGCCAAGTCCTTCGCCGGGACCGTCACCCGCTGGGTGTGGGACGGCGACGTGCCCCTCCACGAGTGGAGCCTCCCCGCCGCCGCCGGGCTCCCGGCGGATCCTGTATAGCCAGTGCTTGAAGGTTGCCTCGACCGCACCGCGACGCTCGCAAAACTCGGCTTGCGTCAGTTCCGTGCCGCGCTCGTACTCCGCGACCAGCGCACGGTAATCCAGCTTCTGTTTCATGAACGCAAATCACACAGCAGCCCGCTTCGAACGAAATATGCGGTTCAGCGGGTGGTTACGATTCACTATCCGTGGACATTCGTTCAATAGAAAGCAGCCCGCCCTGCATCCCTAAGGACACAGGGCGGGATCAAAGGCCTCTGTCCAACCAAGGCTACCTGCTCACTTGCCCTTGGAAGGTTTGTGATTGGGATTTTTCTGGTTCGACCTGTTGTCTTTGGCCTTTTGATGCTGCTCATTGTTGGGGTTCTTCGTGTCTGATCTTTGATCGTTCCCCGTTTTTTCTGCTTTTGACATATTAAACTCGATTGATAGTTAAACAAATGCCCGTTTTTAGTCTTGGAGAGGGCAAAAAACTCCAAGTAGAACCTTCCATCCTAGATGGGCAGTTCACAGTTCAAAATGACTTTTTGATAACATGTTTAAAGTTCGATACAAAGTTAGTTTGGGTGCCAAACCACCAACAATGTTCATTCAGAAATCTATTCCGCAAAATAACGGAATGGTAAAAACAGGTGCATGAAGCGAATGAGGAGGCTTTTCTTGTTCGTTTCCTTGTCCATGGCAACATTTATACAGTTTCTTAGTTGTCTTTTCGGCAAAAAAACAGGATTTTTCACTCTAAAAGATTAGAATTCAGTATGAACAGGACAAAGACAGGGCACTCGATACTCTTCGATCTGATGGAAATTATCGAGAAACTGGGCGAGCAGGAGGTGAAGGACTTTTCAGCCTTTGCAACGGCGAAGAGGGAGAAGGCGAAATACCATACCTTATTTCGGTATTTGATTGACAAGACGAAACAAGGTATCACGAAGGACGAGATCGATGAAAACGAGGTAAGGAAATGGGCGAATGTCAAGGGGTCATACTCCGACATGATTGGCAACCTTCACACCAAGTTGATCGAATTCCTGGGGAGACAATACGCCGCAACCATCGAGGCAACATGGTACAAGCAGGTGAATCAGCTAATGGATCAAGCCGAAGCTTTGTATGGGAAGGGTTTGCGTGAACATGCCAAGATTGCCTTGGAAAAGGCAGTAGAGTTGTGGGAGAGCAAGTCCGAAAAATATCATTACACTTGGAACGCTACCTCTGGGAGGTTAGCCTTCATTCGGCAAAGATTCAAGCAGGGGCAACAAACCGACAAGATCGCTTGGACAGATGAGATGGTTGCCGTCGTGGGCCAGGTGGCAAGCTGGTGTCGCGACCGAATTCGGAATGTAGCGGACGTTCCACCTGCGGAGCGTGAGCGAAACGAGGCTTGGCGCGCAGAAACGATCTTTCTCAGGTTGACTCAATTGTATGCGGAACATTTCAAGGATGGTAAAAACGAGCTTCGGGCAATTTCGGAGAGACTAGACAGACCATCTAGTGCTACACTTCTCCGGATGGCGAATAGACAAGGAGTTTCGATTTCAAAGGAGCAATTGGCATCCGCCCAGGAAACCACACTGAGCGATATCGAATCGGTTTTCATGCGCATCTGTGGATTCAACAGAGCCGTCGAATTGGGAGATTTCGAATCCGCGAACCAATTCTTAAACCTTGATGGGAACTGCCCTATTTCGGGAATGAACTTCTATCCCGCAGCCTCGATGTGGGTGTTGTTCCAGTTTCAATCGATGCGGCTCGGATTCGACTTCAAGTATGGAAGGATTGCTGAGGGGGCAACGGATAAGCAGATTCTAGGGAAATTTCTAGCAGAGATGGAGACAGAATTCTCCTATCTGCCGATTCGCTTGGAACTATATCAAATCCTGATCCATTTCGGAAATTGCCAGTTCGAGAAGGCGCTCCAAATGACAAGGGACTTGATGGGAGTAAAGAAATCCAAGAATGTCGTGATCGGCCCACTGAAGATGCTGGAATTATTGGCATTGTGGGAACTGAACCACACCGACTGCTGGGACAAGAGAGAGGCTTTGACGGGGTTCTTTGCTCGAAAATCAGGTGACGAATGGACGTTTCCCAAAGCCTTTGCAGCCTTCATGCTCAAGGCTCCGCGATTGGATGAAGCGGCTTACAGAGTGGCCGGAGAAATGAAGGAGCTAAAGCAGGACGTGGAGAAGCTGAAAAAAAAGGCAAGCCCGTGCAATCCCGTTCACCAACTCATCCTATGGCGCGTCCACGGAT
Source organism: Bacteroidota bacterium (assembly GCA_046050405.1). Taxonomy (GTDB): domain Bacteria; phylum Bacteroidota; class Bacteroidia; order J057; family JADKCL01; genus JADKCL01. The sequence goes on from JBJOPY010000124.1 coordinate 3,156, forward strand.
GGGAGTCGGGGGAGACGAATAGAAGGAGTCTCTTTGGGTAAGGTTAAGACGCTATTTTGCCATCCCCTTCACACCCTCCCCAACGTCACCACCGGCAAAACCACCCTCCATTCCTTGGGGTCATCCGGTGGGCGCCACCGGACGACCCACCCCACCTTTGCCTCCTGGACTTGGTAGCCCTTGGACATCCAGCGAACGAGCAATTCCTTGAAACTCTTGGACGCATAAAACCCATGATTGGAATCCTGCGACCAGCAAAATTTCCCCACATCCCCCGGGTGAACATACAAGGAGTCCCCACTGAGGAGGTGGCCGGTGAGGGAGAGAATCCTCTCGTCCTTGAAAAAATTTAAACCAATATCCTTCAAGCCACAGGTATAAACAAACCTGGAAGGCGCATCGAACGCTGCATCATTCTGCTTCAGAATCAATCCCGGGACATTCATCCCGGAAAACAAGGAGTGATTCGTATAAATATGGAGCCTGGACTTCGCCCGGGTCATGGCGACATAGAGCAGGCGGTGGCCATGAAGATCCTCCGGGTAGAAATGGTCCAGCACCAGATGGACTTCATCGAATTCCTTCCCCTTGGATTTGTGCATGGTCGAAATGGTCAATGCCAAATCCTCTGACCGGTACACATCCTCCAACCGGATTTCCCCCATGAATGCCTTCCAGTCGGAGCGGAAAATTTCCTTGCATTCTGCCTGGAAAAGATCCAGGATTTGAAAGACCAGTGCCAGATTCGCAGACCGCCGGAACTCGGTGGACAAGAACTCCCTGCCCGCCTTCCAGCGGTCCTCCGGAATCAGCCCCAGTCCCTTCTCGCTGCCTGCTTCAATGAATTCAGAAAAAGCGCGGACCTCTTCCAGGTTCCCAAGGCTGAATCCATCATTGCCGCCCAGCAAGAGGGGCTTCAGGCCCCTGTCCTCCAGCAGCGTCTTCAGCTGGAGGCCCTCCTCGTTCGTGCGGGTCAGAATGGCGATGGAATCCCCAGGGGAGCCCATCTGGATCTGGGCGGCAACATCCCGGAGAAAACCCCCGTTTTGGTAGGTGGTGATGGAAATGCTTCCAGGCTGGGGGGAGGAGGCATGGAGAATCTGTCCTGACTTCAATCTTCCAGGCTCCAGCCGGGGAAGATACTGGTTCGTGAACTCCACCAGATTCCGAAGGGAGCGGTAATTGGTGGTGAGGAAAAACTGGCGGCAGTTCTTCTCCGCCGCAAACTGCATCATGTACTCCATCTTGGAGCCCCTGAACCCATAGATCGCCTGGTCATCATCCCCGGCGGCGATCATCCTGATGTCAGTTGTCGTTTCAACGATCGCCTGGAGGAGCGCGTATTCCTTCTCCCCGACATCCTGGAACTCATCCAGCATGATCACGGTCTTTCCTGCGACCTTCTCCAGGGGCACCGTCTTCTCCCGGATGCCGACGGTCGCCTCGCCGATGATATCGTCCATCCTGGACAGGTCGCCAGGCCTGCCGAGCAGCTGGAACGCAAAGGCATGGTAGGTGAAGATATCAATATGCGATCCCATGCCCGGCACCAGCCGGTTCAGCCGTTGCCTGAATTCAATGGCGGCAGGCCTTGAAAACGCGAGCATCAGGAACTGCTCCGGCTTGACCTCCTCCAGCAGCAGCAAGGAGGCCATCTTGTGGACCAGGGTCTTGGTTTTCCCACTACCAGGGCCGGCAGAAACCAGAATTTGGTCCTCATTGGCCCGAACGATATTGTTCTGCTCGGCGGAAAGCCCCCCAAAAATCTCATGGAACTTCCTCTCTGTCAGCGACCGGGCGAGGATCTTTTCCTTCCCGGGGAAATACCTCCGGATGAAGGCGGCGGAATCCAACCGAAAATAATCATCCACAAACTGCATGGCCATTTGATGGCTCTGCAGCAGGCGCTTGGCATACTCCCCGACAATGTGGACCTGCTTGATCTTCTCATCGTAATACCTGCCGAGGACCTCGTAATCCTCCTTGGTATATTGCTTGTAGCTATTTTCCTCGATTTTCACAATGCGATACCGGTTGAAGAAAACCAGCAATCCCTCCTTCAGGTCAATGGCCCTGCAAAAATGCAAATCCAATAGCGCCCGCTCATAATCCGCCACCTTCAAGGCCTTGCGCTGTTCGGAGAACAAGGAGGAAGACTGGTCCCTGGATTTCAATCCGACCACCGAGAATTCGACCACAGGGTTTTTCAATTCAGTGGTTGCCTTCCCCAGCGCAAGCGCATACAGGTCATCCAATACCCTGGAGGAAACCTCATGGTAAGATGCCATCTTCTCGCTGACGGCCTCCTTCTCTTTTTGGAACTGAATCCGATAGTTCCAGGTTCCCGCTTCCAGCCGTTCCTTCTGAATCCACTTCCTGATTTCCCAGTGCAGCAGCACCAGCCTGATATTCTCAATGGTGGAGAATTGCGCGCCCTCCTCCTGCAGCATGGCATTCAGCTCCCGCAGATTGCACCGGAGGCTGCGGGACGCCCCCTCCGGCCATAACATGGACAGCAGCTTGCGCTCAAGGCGTACAAAGTTCTGGAAAATGGTCTTGGAATTGTTCGAGGAGGCCACGGTATCCACCCTGGCCTTCATGTCCTGGCTGTCTCCGAACAGCTGGAGATCCCGGAACTGGTGGACGATGCTCACGATCTCAGGAAGGGAGATGGCCAGCCTCTCCGCCATTTTATCCACCTGCAGATCCTCTTTGTGGGAGAGGATGTACTTGGCCATCCGGATACAATTCTGGAAATCCTGTTCGGATAATTGGCCCCGATGCTGTTCCAGGACTTTCAGTGCCTCGTCAAAGTTCCGATAGAGAATCCCGTTCGCAAATATCCTCGGGGAATTTTCCTGCCGGTCGATGTACCTGGCCTGTTCCAGTGCATTGATGGCAGTGGAGACCCGCGTCCCCAGTTCCCTCATCTCAGTGTCCCAGCCTGCCGCACGGGCAATCTCACGGGCGGATTTGGAGAAATTTCTTTCCCGGAACTGCTTGATCGCCCGCCAAATCTGGGAAATTTCCTTGTGCGTCAGGCGGAGGGCGTTCAGCAGCACAAAATGCTGGTTGAGATCCTCCTCGTTGTACAAGACGAAACACTTTGCCCTCAGGGAGGGATTCCTGCCCGCCCTGCCCGCCTCCTGGACATAGTTCTCCAGGGAGGGTGAAATCTCGTAATGCACGACCATCCCCACGTCCTCCTTGTCCACGCCCATCCCGAACGCCGAGGTCGCCACCATGATTTGAAGCGCATTGGATTTGAAGGCATCCTGCACGCTTTTCTTCTCCTCGCTTTCCATTTTCCCATGGTAGGCCCCCACCTGGTATCCCCTCTCGGCCAGCTTTTCCCTCAGCTTGCGCGTGGCCTTTACCCGGCTTACATAGACGATCGTCGGGACCGGATGGTCTTCCAGCAACCCGCACAGTGTTTCAAACCGGGAGACATCATCCGCCACTGCAATGCTTTCGTATTCGAGGTTCACACGGCCTTGCAGGGTTTGGTACAGGGTCAGCTCCTCGCCGAGCGTATGTTTGAAATACTCCTGAATGTCATGGATCACCTCCAGGCGGGCAGTGGCGGTGAAACACGAAACCGGGATGGGATGGATCCTTTCCTGGAGGGCCTGGATCTTTTGGATGAATTTTCCGATGTAGAGATAGTCCACCCGGAAATCCTGCCCCCAGGAGGAAAAACAGTGGGCCTCATCCACGACAAACCTGTCGATATGCCTGTTTGCCAGGATCTTGCTGATCGTCCGGGACCGGAGGCTTTCAGGGGCGAGGTACAGGATCTGGGCCTGGCCGTTTTCAATTCTTTCAACCACATCTGCCCGTTCCAGGGGATTCAACAAGCCGTTGTAGGCGACCGCAGTCGCAATGCCTTTTACCTGCAACCCGTCCACCTGGTCCTTCATCAGGGATTGCAGCGGGGAAATGACCACTGTCAGCGCGCCTTTTGCCTGCCCGCGGATCAGGGCCGGCAACTGAAAGGTGAGGGACTTCCCTCCGCCGGTCGGGAAAATCACCAGGATGCTCTCATTCTTCAGCGCTGCATTCACCGCCTGTTCCTGCAAGGGCGTTTCATCGTCTCCTTCGAAACGCCGGAAACTTTCGTAATTGAAATAATTTGCCAGGCCCCGGAGCGGATCCAAGCTGTAACTGCAATAAGGACAGTGCGCGCTGCCGCAGCCGATGGCCCTCAGGACATCGAACACCTTTGCCGTGGAAGGGAAGGCCTTGAGCAGCCAGGAGGGTGTGTACAGGTTTTTCTCCTCGGTCTGGAGAATGGCCAGGACGTATGCCAGTTCGGAGGGGTATTCCCTGGCAAGGTCATCGAGGGGGGCATTCCCACAAATCATTCCCTGGAACACCTCCCTGACCGAGACCTCTCCATCCCCGGTGTAATCCACCAATTGAAAATAGTGCGAAAAACGCTCGTCATCCTTAAGGAGGGAATGGTAAATGGCCTTGAGGGGATCTGGAATCTTCTCCCAGTCGACCACCAGGGCCCTCAGCAGGATCTCACACTGCCGGGAGTCCATGATGGGGTCATTGATCCAGGGGAAGGATTGCTTGTAATCCTTGTCGAGCTTGTGCTCGTTTCGTTCCGGCCTGATCAGGGGCGAAAGCAAGAGCGTGTCGATGAATGCAGGGGAAGGTTCGTCCTTGAAAGCCTCCCGCTCCCTTAAGATCCTCAAATCATGCAGCCAGATGTTATGGCCGACCAGGACGGAATCCTTGCCCTTAAAATTCAGAAAATCCCGGATGGAGTTGGTCCGAAGTTCAGCTCCGTTTCGGATGGCTCCGATCTGGATGGACTTTCCATCCTCGGATGCCTCAATGTCGAAATAGAGGAGCTGCATGATTTCCGATGGTCAATTTTGATCTTACCCCCAAATTTGCGAATACCAGGAGGGTAAAGTAAGGCGGAAAAGTCCAAAGAACAAAGCACGATCCACACCGGGGTTGGAATTGACATCATCCTGGGCGGTGTCCGTTCGGTGGACACCTGGATCCTTCCAGCGCTCATCCGTCCGCAGCGATGGCCATTCCCGGCGCGCCAGGGGGGTTTTCGGGGTTGTAGGCGAGGGGGCAATCGTTGAGACCCCCCACCCGAAGGCGCCCCCACGGGGTGGGAAGGACTTGTGAGGGCCCGCCCGCGATGCACCGCATCCGCAGCAGGTTCGGGGCCGTCCCGGACACCGGCTAGAGGTGCCCACCAGCCCTGATGGCCCGGCCCGGGCGTTGACAGCGGCCCCCGCAAGCCCCCCTCCGTCAGCTGGACGGACCATCGCCCGCCCCTGGCAGGGCCGCCCCCGCCACCTTTTCCAGCCACTCCCGCTCCCTCTCCACCTTGCCGATCCGCCGGTACAGGTCGGCAATCAGGCGGCCATTCTTCGCGTCCTGCGTCCCGTCCATCTTGAAAAGGTCGCCCGAACGCGACGGCAGATGCCTCTTCCACGCGCTGACCCGGTGGACAGGCACCGAGAACTCGGACGCCAACTCAGCCAAGGTCTTGTCCCCCCGCAGTGCCTCCAGCGCCACCCGCGCCTTGAACTCCGCATTGTAATGTTTGCGTTTCGCTTTCATCTTTTGAACAGTGGTGGAAGATACGCATTCTCTTGGTCCTACCCAAATGGCTCCACGCGGTACTTCAGCGTATGCCAGATTACCCCATCAACAGGCTCTAGGAACTGCTACCCCTGCAAAAAAACTGGCCCGAGCTATACGGGGTTTAGCGGGTGGATACTTTGAACTTAAATGAAAGTGAGACTGTTGCACTGTGTCGAAAATGCTGTCACCAAAGCATCCTGTTTGGAGAAGAAGCACCGAATTAGGCGGATTGAGGCCTACCTCTTATGTGAAGTTGGACTTTAAGTATGGTGGTTTTCTCGTCATATTCACCTACGATGCAAGAGTCTCAAATCGTTTAGGATTGGAGTGCTTTCATGTCTATTAAAATAACCGTTCCTTTGACTTTGTCATGTAATTCTCAATTCTTCTTCTCGCTATTTCACAGTATTCTGAACATATATCAATTCCTATGTATTTTCTGTTAAGTTGAAGAGCTGAAATAGAAGTTGTTCCACTTCCATTCATTGGATCTAAAACAACATCTCCTTCGTTAGTCCAAGATTTGATGTGATCTCTTGCTAACTCACAAGGAAACGGCGCTGGGTGACCTTTTGCTTCTTGGTCCTCAGCTTTCTTTCCTACTACATATTCCCAAATGTTCCCTTTAATTTTTTGATTTTTTACGGGTTTAGCTAGTTTCTCTCT
>JBJOPY010000125.1:0-4774 GCA_046050405.1 Bacteroidota bacterium
ATTGTCCTCACGGAATCCACCAGCCGGTGTTGAGATCGGGCATTGCGTGGGATGGGTGAATTCCTGCACCTCGCGGGGTCATCCTGAAGAATGGTAGGGGGGGCATGGGATTTAAATGAAACGCGCCAACCGAGGTTGACGCGTTATAATTCGTGGGAACCCCATCCGGGTCAGATGTCCTCCATCATCTTGCGAACGGGCAGGTCATCCGAGCCGCCATCCTTTCTGCCGTCCAAGCCTCCCGGAGTGTCCGGCGCTTGGGGTGTGGCCGGTGGTTCTGGTGTCTTCTGCTCCGGGGCGGTTGCAGGGCTCTTCGCCGCATTATCCGCCTCCATTTGCATTTTCATTTGACGCACCAGCTCGGCAGCTTGAATCTTCCGCATTTCAGCCTCTGTGGCTGGCGCAACCTCCTTTTTCGGATCGGGCGTGGAAACGTTGCTGGAATCCATCGCCATTTCCATCTTGGCTTCGGTCATTGCGGAATCCCGGTTGAGCTTCTCCACCCAGACGTCCGTGTCATCCTCTCCCGCACTCTGAATCTCCACGACAGCGTCGCTGAGCTTCTTGGTACGCTTGAACTCTTGAACGCTGTCCAGGAATTCCTTGCGTTTGCGAAGGTCTTGCTTGAATTCCTCCTTCATTTTTCGGCGCATTTCCTCGCCTGTCGGACGTTTCTCAGCCATCTTTTCTGGGATTAGATCATTACACACATTCACTGCATCCGAATGCAGCGCTTACTTCACACCGTCTTGTTCAGATCTGGATTGGTGGTGGTATTGGCGGACGGCTCCACGACAGATCTTCCGCTGCTTTCCACGCCCATCTCGAGCTTGAATTGGTTCACGAGTTCCTGGGCACGAAGCCGGTCGGCTTCTTCCTCCAGCTTGATGCTCTCGGTATCGACGCTATCCAGGGCCATCTCCATGCGAGCCTCGTTCTTGGCGGTTTCCTCATTGACCCTTTGCAGCATCTCGTCATGGGTTTGATCCACTCCACCCGTCTCGAACTGCTCCATGGTGTCCGCGATGCGGGCCTGCCACTGGGCACGCTCATTGGCACGCAATGCCTCGCGGGCTTCTTCGATCTTCTGCTCTTTTTCCTTCATGAAGGCCTTCTTGACCTCCAATGACTTTTCATAGGCTTTCTGGGCGGTTTCCTTCTGGTCCTTGACCTTTGAAAGGTTGACCTTCACAGTTTCGAGGCGCACCGCATAATTGGCGGCGATGTCGTCCCGGCCAGCCTTGATTGCGGCTTTCATCTTGGACACCAGGTCTTCGTATTCGATCTGATACTTTTTTTCTTCCTTTTCCAGCAGCATCGCACTTGCCTTCACGGTGGCAATGTTCGCATTCAGTTTCGGTACCTGGTCATTGAGGTCCCTGATGTTCTGCTCCAGGATCAGCTTAGGATCCTCAATCGCACTGACGGCTTTGCCGAACAATGCCCTAATGGCACGTATAAGTCTTTTCCACATACTCTTATGTACTCTGTAATAATGATTTAATTTTAAAATTCTTTGATGGAATATCGGTGAAGATACTGATGGATCAACTCCACTTCGTAGTGGTTACCCATGTAAAGCGGAGTACGTTGATGCAGGGTTTCGGGTTCCAGATCAAGGATGCGGTTCTTTCCGTCTGTCGCCACTCCGCCTGCTTGCTCGATCAGGAATGCCATGGGATTCGCTTCATACAGCAGACGTAGCTTGCCTTGTGGCTCGTCAATGAAGCCCGGATAAATGAAAACTCCTCCACGAAGCAGGTTTCTATGAAAGTCCGCCACCAGCGAGCCAATGTAGCGCGAAGCGTAAGGCCTTACAGTGGGATCGTATTTCCCCTTGATATGCCGGAGGTACTCCTTCAGGCCGGGCTCGAACTTCCTGTAGTTGCCTTCATTCAGCGAGTAGATGTTGCATTTGGCAGGCACCTTCATGTCCGGATGGGAGAGCAGGAACTCGCCGATGGAAGGGTCGAGGGTAAAGCCATTCACGCCACGGCCGGTGGTGTAGATGAGCATCGTACTCGAGCCATAGATGACATAGCCGGCAGCGACCTGCATCAGCCCTTTCTGCAAGCAGTCCTCGAGCATTCCCGGCTTGCCCATGGGACTGAGGCGCTCATAGACGGAGAAGATCGTCCCCACCGAGACGTTCACGTCAATGTTGCTGGATCCATCCAAGGGATCCAGCAGGACCACATACCGTGCATTCCGGCTTTGCGGATTGTCCACAGGGATGACATGCTCCTCCTCCTCGGAACCTATCACGCAGACCTGACCACCGGTCTTCAGGGCACTGATAAAGGTGGAATTGGCGAACACATCCAGTTTCTGTGTTTGCTCTCCCTGCACATTCGTCTCCCCGGTCAAACCCAGAATGTCCACCAATCCAGCCTTGTTGACTTCACGGTTGACCAGCTTGGCAGCCAAGCCCAGGTCACGCAGCAATTGGGAGAATTCCCCCGTGGCAAGTGGGTAGGCAGCTTCACTTTCGATGATGAACTGCTCCAGTGTGATGATTCTTCGGGAGGATAGATCCACTTGCAGAATGGGTTATGGTACAAAGATAAAAATAATGGTGAAGCAGCTGTGTGGGTTTCCTGAAAAATTCATCTATTTTAGCCTTTCGAATGGGTGGTGCCTTCCACCTTCAACCATGGTTTTGAAATGAAAAAATACACAGCGGTCTTTCTTGCAGCCTTCTGGGGAGTCCTGGCATCCTGGTCCTGCTCCTATCACAATGTCGAGGACGACCTGAGCCCCAGCTGCGCAGCGATCCCCGTGAGCTTCTCGGACACCATCCTGCCGATCATGGTGAAGTACTGTGCCGGAAATGGCTTGGGGGACTGTCACCAGGCCGGCACAGCGTACGGCCTCCCTGACCTCTCCGCCTATGCAGGGATCCAGCAAGAGGTCATGGGAGGACGCATTCAGGCCCGCGTGTTTGACCGCAACCCGTCCCCGATGCCACCCAGTTACAGCAATGGCCCCAAGGACATGAGCGACTGCGAAAAAACGCTGGTCCAGCGGTGGATCGATGGCGGTGCTCCGAACAACTAATCCCCGGCTATTTTCTCAGATTCTCCATTCAGTCCAATGATCCAATGCAAAAAATCATCCTCTTCTCCGCAATTCTCTGCTTCTGTATCTCCACAGCGATGGCACAGGACAGCACCTCGACTGAAAAGTCTTCCCAGTCCCCTTCCAGAAGCAAGGTGAAGGAGATCTTCTACGGGACTCGCTGCGTGAACAACCAGACGGTGATGCAAGTGGGCAAGAAAGTCCTTGCGTACCGCATCTCTCACCGATTTGGGAGCTTGCAGAGGGATCAACTGTACAATTTCCTCGGATTGGACGGTCCTGCGAGCATTTCGTTCATGTTTGATTACGGGATATCGGACAATCTCATGGCCGGTGTAGGAAGAGACCAGTTCCAAAAAACTTACAACGGTTATGTAAAATACAACATCCTGGACCAGGAAGACGGGGGCATGCCTCTTACCTTGGCGGTCCATGGCAAGGCAAATATCATCAGTGCCCGGGATGAGGCTGCGGCTGTCAATGGCTTTGATCGCTATGCCAATTTCTCCCATCGCATGTCCTATGTCACGCAGCTGCTGCTGGCCAGGAAGTTCGGGCAACGCCTCGCCTTGCAGCTCATGCCCTCGTACATCCACCACAACCTTGTGGAGGCTTCCGCTGACAAAAACGACATCTTCGCCCTCGGAGCAGCGGGACAGTGGAAGTTGCGCAAGCGACTGGGGCTCAGTTTCGAGTACAGCTACGCATTTGGCAACTATGCCACCGGGCGTACGGCCAATCCCCAGACGATCTTCAACTCGGCCTCCGTCGGATTCGATATCGTCACCGGTGGCCACGTCTTCCAGATCATGGTCGTGAACAGTGTCCCGATCAATGAAGCATGGGCCATCCCATTTACCCGCAATGACATTCTCTCAGGTGATATCCGCTTGGGATTCAACATTTCCAGGAACTTCTGGCTGTGATGGACGGGGGTGATTCCCGAAAAAGCTAAACCTTCCTTCTTCTCGAATGCGGGAGGGTCAAACAGCCCTGGGAAGGTGACGGGCTCCCTCGCATTGGGTCTGGATCCGCCCATGTGAAGGGGAGCCGGGCTCGTCATGCTTCCATTCCAGAATCATTTTCGTCTCTCCGAACCCTTTCGGTTTATCAATTCTTCACTACCTTCGCCACAGATTTCAACATTCGAAGACATGATCGATAAATACAAGAAAGTGGCCGTGATCGGCGCAGGAACGATGGGAAATGGCATTGCCCACGTCTTCGCCCAATGTGGGTATGACGTCAACCTGATCGACATTTCCGAGCAGGCGCTGGCCCGGGGACGCGACACCATCGCCAAAAACATGGATCGCCAGGTCAAGAAGGAGACCATGACGGAGGCAGAAAAGACCGCTGCACTGGAACGGATCCGGAGCGTTACCGACTTAGCGGAAGGCGTGGCTGACCGTGCGCTCGTCGTGGAGGCCGCCACTGAGAATCTCGACCTGAAGATGAAGATTTTCGCACAGATGGACGCCCATGCCCCGGAGGGTGCGATCCTTGCGACCAACACGTCTTCGATTTCCATCACCCTGATCGCTTCAGCCACGAAAAGGGCTGGGAACGTGATTGGCATGCACTTCATGAACCCGGTCCCCCTGATGAAGCTCATCGAGATCATCAAGGGGTATGACACGACGGAGGAGGTGCTGAAGGACATCATGGCACTGAGCCGGGATCTCGGCAAGGATCC
>JBJOPY010000126.1:0-8882 GCA_046050405.1 Bacteroidota bacterium
CCAAGCACCCCGACCCCACAAAGGCCAACTTCCCGGCCGGGTCGGTATGGTTCAAGCTGGTGTTCACCACCGCAGACACCTCCGAGGCCCCGAACCTGCTGAATGCCATGGAATGGGAGGCATTTGTCGAGAAGGGAGCCGACCAACCCATCGACCCGAAGAAACTGACGAAGGTTCGGCTGATGGAAGTGGACTTCGGCGTGCGGTCAGACGCGAAGGAGGCTGTCAATGGCTGGATTTATGGCGTATATGTCTTCGAAGGCCACAAGAACGGTGCGAACATCCAGGACAAGATGGTCCCAATCGGGCTACAATGGGGCAACGATCCCGGCCTCACCCCTCAAATCGTCCGCGCCGGGGCGAAGCCCGTCAGTGAGACCTGGATCAATACCAACGCCTGGAACGAGAACAATCCGAATGCCTCACTGGTGCAGAAAATCGGGTGGGGGTATCGTCTCCAGGGCCCTGTGGGCGACCACGGCTCCTCCATCATGTCCATGCACATGACGGCCGGATGGCCCCCGGCGAACGCTGTCGCACCCAAGGGCATGCCGGTGGATTCGATCCTGAAGTGGCACCGCAACCTGGGGCATGGCGTGGCCTTCCTGCCAGGGCAGACCTCCCTGGACCATTGCCTGGAACTCGTGGATGGGATGCGCAACCATGCCATCGCCAACGGCGACACCCTGATGGAAAAGGCCTACCTCGAGACGATGGCAGACATTCTCGGATTCATCCCGCAGAAGCACGGGGAGGGTGCTGTCACCGAGGAGAAGCCCATCGATGTGGATGAAGGACTGGAAGGCAAGAACCTCTTCGTCTTCATCGGGTTCCTCACATTGGTGGTGGTCCTGATCGGATTGCTGATCTGGAACTTCGTCAAGAAATAGACTTCCTTTCCAGCAGGGCAGATCTCAATATGCGGTTCCTGGAACCGCATATTGAGTTTCAGGGCTTTCCGAAATGCTTCCGATAGATCGGCATTCGGTAGGCGAACTGCATCCACATGATGGGATAGAGCAGCCAGTCCAGCAAGCGGAGCCCCGATGAATAGGTCACGTCGTCCACGATCCTGGCATTCTCTCCGTCCCGCAGCACCCGATGGTCGTGCCGCCAGCGCTTCAGCGGGAAGGGCAATGTCACCCCTTCATCGACAAAGTGGCATTCTTCATCCCCGGTTTCATGCGCGGAGAACGCGTTTTCCCAATGCTGCCGCAGGATGCCCAGGATCGTCACTTGGAGCACGATGCGCCCGCCTTCCATCGCGGGAGGATCGGCGCGCAACAGCTGCACCCGAAATCCGGGAGGGGTCAGCTTGAGCAAGAGCGAATGGTCAAATTCCGCAAACACTTTCTGAAAGTTGCCCTTCACCCGTGTGACCGTTTGGAACCGCATCCCTCTCTAACCTGAGAACCCGCCAAATGTTCCGCGCAAGGGGAAGAAATCCGGGGATCTGGGCCTCAGCTGTGAGTGTCCTGTGGAAATTTGTCAAAGTTGTTAGCGGGCAGGGCAGGGATGGAAAAAGCAGCAACATTCGCGCAGCGATTTCCGTCTAGCGATCCATCACCGAATGAAAACAGCAGTGGGAAAACAGCGTGTCTTCTGTCCAACGCCCCCTTCCATGGGCGGCGGCCACCGCGTTCCCTCCAGCGTTCAAGAAAACATCCAGGATTCAAGGGCCATGTCCGGGGAGCGCACGCCAGCCCTGTGCGACCCGGTTGCCCAGCCTTGAGAAGCATCTTTTGAATGGAAGCCCGATCAGGGGTCGCGCCAGACATGGTATGTCGGCGCGACTCTGCTTTTCGAGGGGTGCGCAGGGCGGCACGGCTGCCGCAGGCGCGATGGAAGCGGCAGCATGGAACCATCGCTTGCCGGTCGCCTCGGCTTGCTCATTTTCCAGTATCCGCGGGGGCACCCGTTGTCCAAAAAGGGGCCGGCTGAAATCTCGCAATTGGCTAGCTTTGCGGCATGAGTATCCAGAAGTGCGTCGCCATCTTGTTTGGCGGCAAGTCGGCAGAGCACGAAATCTCCTTGATTTCGGCGATGAACATCATCAGGGCCCTTGATCGCCGGAAATATACGCCGATCCTCATCGGGGTGGACAAGGCTGGGATGTGGCAATTGCAGGACGAGGCTGAGTTCCTGGCGCAGGATCCGAACCCCCGGACGGTGCGCTTGACGAGCGACAGCCGACCGGTCGGGATCGTCCCCGGGAATCTCGGGCCGCATCTGCTGGATTTGATGCGGGGCGAGGCACTCCCGGAGCCTGATGTGGTTTTCGGGATTCTGCATGGCCCCTACGGGGAGGATGGGTCGATGCAAGGGCTCTTGCAGCAGCTGGATTTGCCGTATGTGGGGCCGGGGGTGGCGGGCTCGGCGATCGCGATGGACAAGGATGTCGCCAAGCGACTGCTGAGTGAGGCCGGGATTCCGAATTCCAGGTTTGTGGTGTTCAGGAAGGAAAACCGGCAGGAGGCCGTTACTGCTGCCGTGGCGCACCTCGGGCTGCCTTGGTTTGTCAAGCCTGCCCGGCTGGGCTCATCCGTGGGGGTGAGCAAGGTGAATCGGCCGGAAGACCTGGCGAAGGCGGTGGCCCTGGCCTTCGAGTTTGACTCCAAGATCTTGATCGAGGAGGGCATCCAGGGGCGGGAGATCGAATGCGCCGTCTTCGGGAATTCAAGTCCCAAGGGTTCGGTGATCGGAGAGGTGGTGCCGCCGGATGGATTCTACGATTACGAGGCCAAGTACATCGATGCGGATGGCGCGAAGCTTCTGCTTCCCGCACCGAATCTGGATGACCCGACAGTGAAACGGATTCAGGAAATGGCCGTGCGGGCTTTCCAAGTGCTGGAGTGCGAGGGGATGGCACGCGTGGATTTCTTCCTGCAGGCGGATGGCGGACTGCTCGTCAACGAGATCAATACCCTGCCGGGATTTACGAACATCAGCATGTACCCGAGTCTCTGGAAGCTGAGCGGGGTTTCCTATCCGGATTTGATCGACGGATTGCTGACGCTCGCGATGGAAAGGAAGCTCGCGGAGAGGGCTCTGAAGACGGAGATGGCTTTTGATTGAAGTCTCCGGGGAATTCCATCGCGGGCATGGGAACTTGCCGGGATGACAGGGGTGACATGCATTCCAAATAGATTCCCCGCCTCTGGATGCCTATTCCACCCTCACGATGATCCCACGCTCCTTCCCCGGGGCGCTGCCGGGTGTATAGGCCAGGGTGACCTTTCCCTTGACCTTCCTGCTGCCGGTGCGAACCTCCAGGTCGAGTTCTCCCTTCCCGTTGGCATAGAAGACCTTGCGCCCGATGGGGATGCCACCCTTCTCCGCCACGATTTCCACGCGTGACCCAGCAGCCAGGTGGCGGACGGAAATGTCCAGTGTGTCCTCGCGCTGGAGGTGAACCTCCTCCTTCCATTGGAAGATTTCGCCGTTCAGGGTGACGGTGGCATCTTCCTTGGGCCCGGCTCCATCCTCGGCCCTGGCAGTTTCCAATGTGTCCTCCTCATCGTCTCCCTCTCCCCAGTCATCGGTTTTGACTTGGGAGAAGGCCGCCGCATACACGCATGCGAAGATGATAAGCAACCTCAGGCGGACGAGCATCCGGCGTGCCGGTATTCCAGGTGCAGGATGTAGTCTTGATGAACCCATGGCTGGTGAAATTACAAAAAGTGCGCCATATTTGGGAAAGTGCGTGGCGAAATTTTCCTATCTTCGCCGCATCCCGGGTTCAGGGAATCTGGCAAGGCTTGCCTGTACCGGGGTCATGAGAATCGGAAGATGGTGAATCTAGGGATTGCCGAACAGCAAATGGAATCCACCGAAGGTGGGAAAGCGGGCCGGGTGAACCCATGGCTCGCAATCTGGTTTCAGACCAGGAAGGCGCTTCTGTTTGCCTGGCGGCATATTCCGGAGGAGTATGTCCACCGGCTGTACATGGCCTCCGGCCTTGTATTCATGCTGGGTGTCCGGATACCGGACTGGCTGTTCGTGACCCCGAACCCTGTCGGGGTGATGATACAGGTTTTGCTGGTCGGCCCTGTGGGCGGCATCGTTGCAGGGTATCTCTATTCCGCCTGCCTCAGGATGGTGGGGAAGTGGTTTGGGCGGGATGTGCCGTCCATCTTTACGAAATGCACCGTGGCCTGGAGTCAGTTGCCATTTGCGGCTTTCTGGGCAGCATTCTTGGCCACCTATTTCCTGCTGGACCCCTATCAGTCTTCCTTGCATCCCGACGGAATCTGGTTGTTTCAGGGGACGCTGGGATGGTTGCCAGTGCTGCTGCCGGCCCCCCTGCTGATCTGGGCGGTCGCCATCCGCATCCGGTCCATCGGGCTTCTCCTGGGTTTCCATGCTGGAAGGGCGTTTCTGATTTGGCTCATGACGGTGGGGATTGCCTACGTGCCCGCATTGGCGGCGATCTATACCTATCTCACATTGTTCTATGCCACTGCGAGCGGGAGGGTATGACGGTGAAGAACTTGCGGAGCATTCTCCCGGCCTTGTTGCTGATTTCCCTGCTGGCTTCCTGCCACGGCGGGCGTGAGGACACCCCGGGTTCCGATCCCCAACCGACCACACGGCGGTTCGGTCATTACGAGGGTCTGGTTTGCGACACTGCCGTAGTGGTTTCCGCACATCCCCGGGCGAGTGAGATCGGCCTGGAAATCCTCCGAAGCGGGGGCAATGCGGCCGATGCTGCGGTGGCAGTGCAATTTGCCCTGGCGGTATGCTTTTCGTACGCCGGCAACATCGGTGGTGGCGGTGTGCTGGTGATCCGTGATGCGAATGGCAAGGCGGAGGCATTGGATTTCAGGGAGAAAGCTCCCCTCCGGGCACGCCGTGACATGTTCCTCGATGGGGAAGGGAATGTGGTGCCCGACCTGAGTGTCAAGGGGCACCTCAGTGCCGGGATCCCGGGCTCCGTGGCAGGAATGGTCGCCTTGCATGAGAAGTACGGCCGATTGCCCTGGGAACAACTCGTCCAGCCTTCGGTGGATTTGGCACGGGAGGGCTACCTTGCCACCGCCCACGAGGCCAGTTTGCTGAACGAGCAGCGGGCGGATTTCCTGCATTACAATCGAAGGGGGCAGTCATACCTGGTCAAGGACGGGGACTGGCAGGCGGGAGACACGATCCGCCAGGAAGACCTGGCGCATTCCCTGGAGCGCATCCGCGACCATGGCCGGGCAGGGTTCTACCAAGGGGAGACTGCCCGGCTCCTATTGGAGGAAATGGGGCGGGGAGGGATCATCTCCCGGGCCGACCTGGACGGGTACGAGGCCAAATGGCGGGTTCCGTTGACGGGCATGTTCCGCGGCCATCTTGTCATCACGATGCCCCCTCCCAGCAGTGGAGGCATCCTGCTGCTGCAGTTGCTGACCATCGCAGGGGATTTTCCCATTGACCAATGGGGGCCGGATGCACCCCAGACGATCCATGCCATCGTGGAAGCGGAGAGAAGGGTGTTTGCAGACCGGGCAGAATTCATGGGAGATCCGGATTTCGTCACAGTTCCCATGCAGGGCTTGCTGGACCGGGGCTACTTGCGGGCTCGAATGGCGGACTTTGATCCCCGGAACGCAACGGAAAGCGCGTGCATTGCCCACGGGGAACCGAAAAGGGAATCCACGGAGACGACCCATTTCTCCATCGTGGACGGTGAAGGCAATGCCATCTCAGTCACCACCACCCTCAACGGCCCCTATGGGAGCAAGGTGTGGGTGAAAGGGGCCGGCTTCCTGCTCAACAATGAAATGGACGATTTTTCCGCCAAGCCCGGCATTCCCAATCTCTTCGGACTGGTTGGCAACACCGCCAATGCCATTGCACCGGGGAAAAGGATGCTGAGCTCCATGGCGCCGACCATCGTGGCGCGGGATGGCAAGGTCTTCATGGTGCTCGGAACTCCCGGCGGGTCGACGATCCCCACGAGCATTTTCCAGGTGATCCTGGATGTGGTCGCGCATGGGATGAGCCTTCAAGAGGCCGTGGATTTCAAGCGCTACCACCATCAGTGGCTTCCCGATGAAATTGCCGTCGAGGAGGACGCCCTTCCAGCGGCTACCTGGACGGTGCTGCGGGATCTGGGGCATCGGGTCTGTACGCGGGCCAAGATCGGGCGGGTGGATGCGGTCCTGCGACGCCCTGACGGCCGCTGGGAGGGAGCTGCCGACCATCGCCGGGACGATGCCGCACGGGGATTCTGAGCCTGTGTTTCCATGCCGGGGATATCCCGGGGATTGAGCCGAATGGTGTGCCGGATTCTGGACAGAAGCTTGGCCTGGACGCTGAATCCCTCCCAGTGGGTATGTGGACTCCTGGGTCGCATCCGACCCGTTGACGGCCCTCCCTCCTGCCCGATCGGATCGCAGGAACTACTGGTCACCTCTTCCGGGCTTCTGGGAGGATGGTCGCGTGCAATAAAGGGGGCAGCGAATCCATCGTGGAGTCGGGGCCCAGGGTGCGATCCTCCTTCGGGGCCTCCAGCCTCACCCGCCAATCTTTCTCCAGCATCGGGCCCAGGCTCCGGTGGTACCAGAAATCGATGAAACCTGCCTTGGAGATGGCCGCCACCGAGTTGAAAACAGGCTTGCCCTTGTGCAATACATCGTGACGGTTCCAATACCTGAAGATCTCGCGTGTGACTGCATCCGGGGTGCCAGCCAGCAATGCCCCTCCAGCAGGCACCTGGTCCAATTGAGCGGCGATGCCCGGGCCCATGTCATTTTCACGCTTGCGGGCAGCCAGCTGGTGGGGGCTCGCCAGGAACTGGGGATAGCGCCAATCCCACCGGACACAGGCCCAGGCCTCATTCACCGAAGGGTGGTCGTTCCACGCAATGGTATCGGGATGATAGAGCCCCTGCCAAGTGTGCACGAAGACCCCAAAGCAGGAAAGCACCATGAACAACCCGCCCACCGCATTGCGAATCCGTTCCCTGGTGGATTCTATGGATTTGAATGTCATCAAAAGGGCGAGTGCGAGGCCAGGAATGGTTTCCGCAAAGTACCGGGGGCCATAGCACCACCCGCCCCAGGGGTCTGAGGCCCTGAGCACCATCCCGACATGGAGCGCGAACCAAAGCCAAATGGCCAGGAAAAGCGGATCCCGGCGGCGGCGTGCAAATGCCCACCCCAGAAACCCGATTCCCAAGGCGGGGGTGAACGAAAACAAGCCTCTTGCCGGGCCGACCAGGACGGCCCGCAAATTCTGGCCGTAATCGCCCATGGGTTTCCTGGCTCCGGGTTGGTAATACCACGGCAACCACTTTCCCATTTCCAGCCATGACCAGAGCATAAACAAGAGGAACAGGCCTCCGCAAACCGACAGTGCCCCCCATAGGGATTGTCTTTGCTTCCATGCCAGATAGGCCAGCACCGCAAAGGCAAAAAACATCGTGGTAGGCCTGCAGATGTAGGCGGAAAACAGCCATAACCCGGTCCACATCCCGCGCACCTTTTCCCGCTTGCCCTGCTCATATTCTGCGAGCTCCAGCAGCACGATCAGGACAAACAAGGTCGTGAAGTCAGCACTCCAGAGCGCAGTCCCCAGGGTGCTTGCCAGCGAAGTGCCGAACATGATCAGCAGCGTAAACACGAGTGCCGCCCAATCATCCAAATACAGCAGGGCCATCCGGAACATGAGCAGCAACATGATCGCCAGAATCGTTGCTGCGATGAAGATCTGCAGGTCCTCGTCGTATCCACGGTCGGCAGGGATCGAACCCATGGCCCTGGCCAGCGCAACCACTGGAAGGGCGAAGATCGAACTTCCCACGGCGTAATTGTAGTAGATATGATGGGACCGCGGATCATTGTACACCGTCCACAAGGCACCGTGGTTCATTTCCCGGAGGGAGTATTCGTACGCATAATCATCCAATCGCCACGTCCCGTGTTCCAGGATGGCTTGGCTGGCGAGCAATGCATACCTGGAATCCCCGGAGGTATAGCGCACCCTTCCCGAGAGCACCACCAAAAACAAGACGATCGCCCCGATGATGGCCAGCCACCGTGTAGGATGAAGTTGGGAGAGGAACATTTTTCAAATTTATAGGGGGAAAAGGGAAGGGGGATGTCAGTTTGAATAGATGATCGCTTCTGCCGTCACACGGTTCCAGGAGGGTTCACCAGATCTTCACCCAGTCCAAGGCACGAAACTTGGTCGATGCCATTCCCAGATTGTAGGGCGTAGGGCCGTTATACCCGTGCTTGGACGGGTCGTAGTTGTAAACAATGCGTTTGCCGATGATCAATTCATAGGCGGGAAAATCATTGTGCTCGCCTTCCATGGTGATTTCGATGTTGCTTTGAGTACGGTGGAGCTTGACCCTCAAGTTAAAATTGATTTTAGGCATGTCTACCGGTAAAAAGGGGTAGGCCGCCGAGGCGGAAACCTCTAGGATGGTGGTGTCTGGGACTAGATTTCTGCCTTGCTGGCTAAAATAGGTTCCGCTAAGGGTGTTTCGGATGTCGATGTCTAACGGTACCTCTTTCGCTGCTTTAGATTCTGCAACCTTGTCACAGATTCCGACGTATTTTTTGCCATTCGGGTCAAATTTCACATCCATGCCTCCGCTAAATTTGGGGACTGCCTGAATCAGCGCCCGAATCCTATGTGACAGGTCGGAATGCTGATCGCTGGTTCCGCAAGGGCTGTGGCAGAAAATATCATTGCGATCATAGGCGCTCATCCGGCCTATCCTTGCAATCTCCAGATTCATGGTGACCTCCAGGCGGGCAGTATGCGTACGCTCCTGATGGTGAAAGTCAACATCATCGGTGCCAAAATAACAATCGTTGGCAAAATGAAAGGGGTCTGGCAACCAATTACACCCCTCGCGGGCTGCATTTTCCAAGTTTCGCCTGAAT
>JBJOPY010000127.1:0-9565 GCA_046050405.1 Bacteroidota bacterium
GCAACACCAGGGCTGTAAGCCAGGGAAAGATCACGTTGTGTGGAAACTGGTTTGGTGGAGGTCACCTCAATCTTGCCTTTGGGCTCGCGCCGATGGTACTCGAGCGCATCTTCTTTCCTTAGCTTCATAACTTATCTGAAAATGAGAGTACAAAGTTAGAAGCAGTCCCTCCTGGTGCAACATGGTTTTTCCCCAACCTTGGATCGCTGGAAGATGGCAATTTCCCTCGTGACAACCGCTCACAGCTCAATCCGTATAGTCCCTCTCCGCACGCATCTCTCCCCGGAGGTTGCGCACAAGCAGTCTTTTCACCATTTCGATGTCATCGTATTTTCCGAGTAGGTACATCATCTTGGTCAATGCTGCCTCGAATGTCATGTCGGCTCCCGACAGTATGCCCGTGTCGAGGAACGTAGAACTGGTGGCATACCGCCCCATTTCCACAGTTCCGCCGATGCATTGCGTGATGTTGAGAATGACTTTTCCCTGACTGATGCTGTTCCCGATGGTTTCGATGAACGCTTGATCGGTCGGTAGGTTTCCCGCACCGTAACTCTGAACGATGATCCCACGGTAAGCGGGGTTCGAAAGGGTTGCATCCAGGGCTTCGGCCGTCATTCCCGGAAAAATCCGGGCATGCGCGACCCGTGTCTCCAATCTGGATTGAATCTTGAAGGGTCTGCCCTGGTAAGCATCCGGGGGGGTCGGATGCCTGAAGTATAGGTGAACCCCAGCCTCCACGAGGGGCGGAAAGTTCACCGAATTAAAGGCGGAGAAGACATCTGCATGAACTTTCTGTGTGCGATTGGCACGGTAGAGCTTGTACTCAAAGTAGATGCCCACCTCCTTAATGAGCTGCTGAGGATGCGATGCGATCTGAAGGGCAGTGATGAGGTTCCCCTTTGCATCTGTTCGGATCTCATGGATGGGCAGCTGGGCGCCTGTCAGGATGACGGGCTTGTCCAGGCCTTCCAACATGAAGGAAAGCGCAGACCCTGTGTAAGACATGGTGTCAGTGCCGTGGAGGATGACAAACCCATCGAAGCGGGGATAATTGTCGTAAATCGTCTCGGCAATCTTGATCCAGATGGGCGGGCCGATATTGGAAGAGTCGAGCGGTGATCCATAGCTCGCGAGTTCGACATCGCATTCCAACCGATCCATTTCAGGAAACTCGGACCGAATCAGGTTGAAATCAAATGGCATGTAGGAGCCGTCCTCCTTCCGCTTGATCATCCCAATGGTTCCTCCCGTGTAGATGATCAGAACCTTCTTGCGATTGGACATTTGAGAGCGCGTTCTGGTAGAATGAGGAAAATGATCAAAGCTCAGTGAAGGTATAAGTAATGCCGAGCATAATGCCTGCGGCGAGGTTATGGGTAGCTGGACGATCTGCACCATAGAATTTCACCTCTTCTGGGGTGCCAGCCGTGTACAGGCTGTAGCGTGCATCCTTGTTTTCAGCATCGGACAGCTGGTAGTCGCCCCTGATGCTAATGTTTGCCATGACATTCTCGCCAAGCTTGATGCCGACTCCGGCACTTGCTACGGGCCCAAAACCGAAATGCGCGTATTGCTTGTAAGGGGAAGGGTAGTCCTTGACATTCGGATTGAATAGGATATCATCAGGCCTATAGCTTTTATCGTCGTTGTAGTACCGGGCACTCAGCAGGAAGTTTGCTTGGAGCCCTAGATCCGCCACGAAAATCAGTTTGCTGTTTGCGGTTCCCGTGTTAAAGCTGATGAAAAGCGGCACCTTCAGGTAGTTCAGGCGTCTCGTATGAGTGATCAGTGAATCCTCCTGATTGAGATTCGTATGCTTCTGACCCTGGGCGGAATAGATGGGATTCAGCCGGAAGCCGACCCCATCCCTAAAGTTGTACCCAACCATCAGTCCGGCAGCCATGCCATGCGTACTCTTGTAATTGAATTGGTCTTGGGGTGCAGCCTGGTCGTCCCTGTTCAGCATCCAGGTTCTCTGAGGAAGCACTAGCATTCCCATCTTGATCCCCTTTTGCCCGAAAACCCCCATTGAACCAGCGAGTCCGACCACGAGTCCGATTATTAAACGACGGAATCCCTTCATTTTCAGAATGTGCATATCAATCATTCAAATCTAGTACTAATTTCAAAAACCTCAAATTACAACTGCTTCCGCCCTCCTACTTGCGCTGCACAGTGGCCAAACTGAGAAGCCTCGGCATGGCTCAGGCTACCGGAAAATTTATGTTTCCGAAGATATTGCTGGAAATTGGTTCCTTTTTCCTTTTATTTGCTGCATGGGAATTCGACTGGAAATACATCCCCAAAATCCACAGCCACGGCACATCCAGCAAGCCATCGATTGCTTGGAACGTGGCGGAGTGATCCTCTATCCGACGGACACCGTATACGCGATCGGTTGCGACATACAAAACAAAAAAGCACTGGAGCGCGTCTGCCAAATCAAAGGCATAGACGCGAGCAAATCATTGTTTTCGTGCATCTGCCCGAACCTCAGCACGGTCAGTGAATATGCCAGCCACATTGACGACACCGTTTTCAAACTAATGCGCCGAGCGCTTCCAGGTCCCTACACGTTCATCTTGGAGGCCTCCAAAAACATCCCCAAACATTTCCAGTCACGCAGGAAGACAGTAGGGATACGAATCGTGGACCATCCCATACCACTCGCACTTGTGCAGGGGCTTACGCGCCCGGTGCTGACCACGAGCCTGCCGCTGAGTGGCGAAGAATATCCCACTGACCCAGAAGAAATCTTCGAACAGTTCGGGAACCTTGTCGACATTTTCATTGATGGTGGAATAGGGGGAAATACCACCAGTACGGTCATTGATTGTAGTCTTGGAGGCGATAAGATCGAGATCATTCGTGAAGGCGCAGGGTCTTTGGATGTGTTGTAATGGTTCGTTCCCAATTGCTTGACTGCCCGCAAAATGAGGCTGGATCCCTCTGAAAACCCTGCCCTGGATGCCATCCGCAACGATCTGCGGATCATTGGCCATACATTAAGGTCGTTTTCGATCCATGTGATCCGGGAGGGAATCTCCCAGTTTCCTGTTTACATTGCCTCTCAGGACATCGTGAACCTTGGCAAACCATTTCTGACCAAGGAAAAAGACCATCTGAATTGGAACTACAATGCCTCTATTTTGGAGGAATTTGTAAAAAAGGCCGTCGTCTCGGAAGAAAAATTGGAGGATTTCATTGAGACTTTTGGAGATCCGGAGGAGAGAGCCTGCATTTTCGTCACATTGCCAGAGCAGGGTGGCTTCGTCTTCGTCCCATACGACCTCGAGGAGGAGGAGCATCCGCTCTACTTCCCCGGGGAATACTAAACGCGGTTTGACAGCAGGTGGGTGCTTGGCAGCCAGGTGCAATTGCGTATCAAACGATTTCGCTCATTTATTGTAAAGATTCATGGTGCGCTCCAGACCAATAGTGGCAAAGGCTAGGACAGCATCGCAGGCTTTGTCGAGCATGGCAGGGAGTTCTCGCCTCTCAGACTCCGGAAAATCGCCGAGCACATAATCGATTTGGGATCCCTTGGGGAATTCGCTCCCCACTCCGAACCTTAGCCTGGAATATTGATCATTGCCCAAGACATCCTGAATGTTACCAAGCCCATTGTGACCGCCACCGGAACCCTTGGCACGGATCCTGATCTTGCCGAAGGGAAGTGCGAGGTCATCAGTGACGACCAGCAAGTGTGATTGTTCGAGATCGTTTTTCTGAAGATGGTAGCGCACTGCCTTGCCGCTAAGATTCATATAAGTGTTTGGCTTTAACAGTACAAGTTGCTTGCCTTTGTGCTTCAAGACGCAGATTTCGCCCAGGCGATCTGTCATGAAGGTCGATTCCGATCTCTCAACCAACCTATCGAGCACCATGAAGCCGACATTGTGACGGTTGTTGCGGTAGGAGGAGCCTGGATTTCCAAGGCCCGCTATCAGGAATTTCATGGAGGCGGGGCTGTTTGGGTTGGGTGGCGGAGGCTAGACCATGGGAGACCAAGACTGGACAGGGGTGGAAAAGACAAAAAGAGCCGAAGGTTTGCACCCGCAGCTCTTTTCTATTTATTCTTCTAGGTACTGCTGCGATTACTTCTTGGCAGCTTCCTCAGCTTGCTTGACGGCACGTGGTATCTCAATGATCGCAATGCCGGCTGAGCTCGGGGAAGTGACCTTGATGCCCTCAAGGGAAACTTCACCCACGCGAATTGTTTTTCCAAGGTCGAGATCGCTGATGTCGATTTCAACTTTGTCGGGCAGCTGTGATACCAAACCCCTGACCTTCAGCTTGCGAAGCATCGGAACCAATCGTCCACCTGAAAGTACACCCTTGGAGGTTCCAGAGAGTTTGATGGGAAGTTCCACTTCCACAGCCTCTTGGTCGGAGACCCTGAGGAAATCTACATGGATAATCTTGTCTGTGACTGGGTGAACTTGTACTTCGCGAATCACCGCCTGCGTAGTGGTTCCTTCGAGATCCAAGTTCACGACATAGGTCTCCGGTGAATGCAACACCTTGGTGATCGCCATGAAATCGATCTCGACAGCCATAGGCTCACCCTGACCGTAGATGACAGCAGGAATATTGCCTGCTCGGCGGATCTTCTTCATTGCACTCTTGCCGGTGGAAACCCTCTTAGTGCCTTTCAATTCTACTGTTTTCATTGCTTATAGAGTGAGCTTATCGACTCGTAATTTGTGATTTTCTCAAAAGCCCGTGCAAGCATCGGCGCGACGGAAAGTACCCTGATTTTAGGGGATTCCCTTTTCAAAGGGATGGTATTCGTAGTGATGAGCTCCGTAAGGCTGCTCTCCTCGATCCGCTCGTATGCGGATCCGGACAGGATCGGGTGGCAGACGACAGCTCGTACCGAGGCTGCTCCCTCTTGGATGAGGTGGTCTGACGCCTTGCACAGGGTTCCCGCCGTATCGACCAAGTCGTCGATGATGAGTACATTCTTGCCCTTCACCTCTCCGATGACCTTCATGGAGGCCACTTCATTTGCACGCTCCCTGAACTTGTCGATCAAGATCAAGTCGCATTTCATGAAGGAAGCATATTCGCGGGCCCGCTTGGCACCGCCCGCATCCGGTGCAGCAATCGCTAAATTCCCCAGATTCAATGTCTCCAGATACGGAAAGAATACACCGATACTGTACAAGTGATCCAGTGGAATGTCAAAAAACCCTTGGATTTGGCCAGCATGAAGATCCATCGTAACGATGCGGTCAGCACCTGCGGTCGTCAAAAGGTTGGCGACCAATTTTGCCCCAATGGAAACGCGTGGCTTGTCCTTGCGATCTTGCCGTGAGTATCCGTAATACGGCATGACCACGATGATGGACTTTGCAGAAGCCCGCCGGGCTGCATCGATCATCAGGAGCAGTTCCATCAGATTTTCAGCCTTCCCGAAGGTGCTCTGAACCAAGAAGATTACGTCACCCCTCACGGATTCATTGTAGGATGGTTCGATCTCGCCATCCATGAACCGGGTGACCGTAATCTCACCCAATTCTTTACCGAAATGTCCTGCGATCTCTTCGGCCAAATATTTGGTTGCGGTACCAGAAAATATCTTGACTTCGGAGGCCATGCGCTAATTTTGTTGGCCGACAAGGATTCGAACCCTGACAAACAGGACCAAAACCTGCTGTACTACCATTATACTATCGGCCAATTCCGTTTTAGATTCGGGCTACAAAGTTATTTTATCGTTTTCCCAAGAGCAAATTTTTTGGAAGAAAAATTTATGAAAAAATCCTACTCGTTGGGTTTAGGCCTGTAAGAAGGGCTTTTTTGCAAGTTAATTTCCATCTTTCTGCTTGAACCGACCAAAGAGTTTCCCACAGACAGGCTGAAGTTTACCCTGCTCCTTCAGTGGAATCCTTGCTTGATCGTAACGTGCGTGCAGCTTGCTATCCTTCGTTGTTGTCCTGTCGGACAGGCACGCTGGTTGACTTGCCTTGCAATTTGCGTCGGGGGATCTTCGAGCTTGAGTTGTCATGGCTTCATTCTAGGGCGGGAAGCCTCGGAAATCCAATTCTCAGGATGCTTGGTCATCGGGCAGTTCCTGCCTGTCCAGAGGTGCTTGCCCATGAGGGCACGCTACCCCATCCCATCCGTCTTCCACCGACTTCGAGCCATGGCCTTGCCTTGCATCATTTCACCCGTCTAGCGTGCGAGATGCACCCGAATTGCCCCTGGAAGCCCCGGAGGATGGGAAACTTGGTAAGGATTTTGGTGGACGTTGCAGCAAGGATCCCTCTCGAATGAAGGTAGTGGGATCGCATGATGTGCGCTGAGTCACCCTCCATGGCTTTCGTCCAGTCTGAAGGAGGCTTGGCAATTGAAAAGCTCAGGATGGTTTGGGGATCGCCATGCGGCCAGCGTTGATGATATCTTTTGGGTTTCACTTTTTGCTATTTTTCCCTGATGCCGTACCTTCGTGGTCAAGGAAACAAGAATGAGCACGATTGGCAGCTTTTCATATCGGTACCGCGTTTTTGTCTTCAACTTGCTGTTGGGAGGAGTGGTGCTTGGGTTTGATCCGCACTGGCTTTCCGTTATTCCAGACGACGAAGACGTCAACTTCTATATTGGGTTGGGGCTGATGGTGGCCTTGTTCTTGGAATTTGCAGGCATCTGGTTCAAGTCCAGGTTGATTTTTTCATTTGAGGGCTCCCTTCATCGCAAGGTACCATGGTACATCGGTTGGTCGTTTCTTCCGCGTATTTTGATCAGCGGTGGCCTGGCATCCTTGGCCTTCGATACAATGGGCGCCTTGGCCATCTCCGACTATTTCCTGCTTCCGATCATTCTGTATGCTACGGTCAAGGAGTTTGGTGTTCGTTCCATCCTCCTGGACACCGTGAGGGAGAAATTGACCCGTCCGTCGGCAGTCCGGCTATGGATCGGAGATGTCTTGCTGTTTGTCTTCATACTTATCGCATATGCCGCTGCGTGGAAGATCTATCTTCTGGAAACCCCTCACATCATGTACGTGATCATTTCACCGATCAATTGGGGTTTCACTGCGGGGGCATTCTTCTTTATGGTGTTCTGTCTGGAAATGCCCTTTTTCTGGGAGGAATTCCTACACGGAAAATCGGCTGCGGGGAGGTGGCTTTCCGTGCTGACAATTTTTCTGCCTACGGTGGGCTTGATCGGAAGGTTCCTGGTCATGGCGTTTGGGGGCTGAATCGAGATCGGTTTGTTTCTTCTTGTCCAATCATCCGGCCGTGTCCCATGGACATTTGTCGGAATAAAGCCTGAACCCTGCGGGTGAAACCATGGCTGATCAGCTTCGCTTTTGAACCCCCCTGAGAGGTGGCGACGTATCAAGTCTAAGGCACCTATGCTGGGGATGGACGGTGTTCCTTGAGCCCCCCTGAAGGCCGGGAGGGGCTGTCGCATCAAGTCCGGGGAGACTTGTGCCTCCCGGCTAGGAATCTTCCACCTCTTTCCCTCATTTGCAGCAGATTTAATTCCTCCATACTCACCCATTCCAGAAGACCCTCACCCCTGGCAATCTCTCCTCAATCAGCAGCTGCGCATTCCTCACGATCCGTTTGCCGCGGAGGTAGGCATATTGCAACTTGGGCATCGATGCGAGGATGGGCAATACCTGTTCCCAATCCATGGAATCGTCTCGGATAAGGTAGATGCGTTGAAGGGAACTGTGGCCTGTGAGGCTTTCAGGGAGGGTGCGTGAAGAAACCAGGGAGAGATCCAGGTACTTCAACCCCTGTAGGTGGCCGATCCATTCTGGCAAGGCCTGCAAGGGGTTGTCACGCAGCCCGAAGCTTTCCAGCAGGGGAAGCCTCGGGATGACGTCTGGCAGGCATTGGAGGAAGCATTGTCCCAGGTCGAGAGACCTCAAAGAATCGAGTTCCCAGACGACGGATGGCACCTGCCCCAGCCTGCAGCCGTAAAGGCCAAGCATCTCCAGCCGTTTCATCCCCGACAATGTCTCGGGCAAGTCCGCCAGAGGATTGTGATCCAGCCGCAATGCCTCCAGCCGCCCCAATCTCCCCATCGAGGGCGGCAGCTGACGGAGCCGGTTTTGGGAAAGATCCAGTCCGGTCAGATGCTGCAGGACTTGGATTCCATCCGGCAACTCGGCGAGCCGATTCTCCGCCAGATCCAGCATCTCGAGTGGTGAAAACGGGGTCAAATCCTCGGGAAGATGGCGGAGATGATTGCGGGACAGCATCAGGAAGCGCAAATCGGGCAGCAGCTTCAGCGATTCAGGAAAACTGCTGAACCCCAACCCCGCGAGCTGGAGCTGACCGTCCTTCATGCACGCCATGTAGTGGGGGAAACGTTCGGACTCAGGAAGCAGCATCGCCAGGCCAAGCCCCGCCTGCTTCAGTTCCATCGCCGCTCCGACCAGCGTCCCCGCCTCCAATGAGGCATTCCGCGCCAGTGCCGCCACCAATGCCTCCACATCGTAGTCATCCTCCTCCTGGAAATGTTGTGCCAGTTGCCGATCCACGAAGGCCTTGAGCTGTCGGTCCGCCAACCGGGCAAAGGCTCCTCCTGTGATATTGCGCACCTCCGGATCCTTATGAAACAACCGAATCGCCAACAAATCCGTCAACAGCGAAGCGGGTGTCCCAGCACCGGCCATCATCATCGCTGCGATCTCAATGTTTTCCTTTTTGTAGGAGCGGATCAGGCGTCGAAGGTTGGCAGCCATGGTGCTTTCACCAGGGTCCGCCACGAGGAACTTGCCTTTGTAAGAGGCTAGCCAAGCCTCCACATGACCCTCAAATGCCAGTCGATGCCCACTTCTCAGGGCTGATTCTCGCAACGCCCCCGGCCGATCCCCCAATACCACGGTCATGGGTGCCGGAAGAAGTCTCCGTTCGATATTGAACCCTGCGGACAGCATCGCTTTCTCCACCTCTGACTTTTGGATGCGCGGAAATTGCCCGGCAAAGAAGATCGTCGCCGGCCCGGACGGTGGTATCGGGGAGGTCGTCAATGCAGAAAGCACCGCAGCAGCAGCCTCTCGAACAGCGGACATGGGGCTGTCCAAGGCTGCCACGCACAGGTCAGCAGGGAAATCCTCGAGGAGGGCAGGGTCTCCCTGCAGCATGCGCAACCAGCACTGCCGGGTTTGCGCAGGGTATGGGTTCTGGGTTCGGCTGCGCTGATGGAGATCCCTCAGAAAGCGTTCCAGCACCCCCTCGGGATGACTGGCTGCGATGGACAAGTTCAGGGGATTGCCTTCCAGCAAGACCTGGCCTAGACCCTCGATCAACGCAAGGTCACTTGGCAGCCGCTGCAGTCGATTGTGCCGCAAGTCGAGGTAAACCAGCGCATGAAGATGGCGGACATGCCCGGGCAAGGTAGGCAGTTGGTTCCAGGCGATCGTCATGCATTCCAGTTTGGGGGATAGCGCATCACCCGGCCATTGTGAGAAGCTATGTATCCACCCGCTAAACCCCGTATAGCTCGGGCCAGTTTTTTTGCAGTGGGAGGAGTTCTTGGAGCCTGTTGACGGGGTGGTCCGGCAGTCGCTGGAGGACTGCGTGGAGCCATTTGAGGG
>JBJOPY010000128.1:0-3723 GCA_046050405.1 Bacteroidota bacterium
CCTACTAGCGAATAGGATGAATCCCCTGCTCCCTCCTCAAACTTGGAGTAATGCACCAGTCCCGGCTCGTCCCCATCGAGGACTTTGTACATGTATTCTCTGATTTCAGCGGCGGATCGGAAAATATTCCAAACACGAAATTCGTCCCAGGTGCAGGAGCTACTCAATTGGGGGTAGGATGGAAATCGAGGATCTTGGCCTAGGCGTATGATGGAGGATGGGTTGAAGTTCAGGGAACTGCTCAAAACAACGTTCCCGGAATAGCCCCTTAATGAAACACCATTCATGTAGAACGAGGATTGGAACTCATCGACTACCAATGCGAAATGGTTCCATGTAGGTCTAATTTGATTCCGCCTACTGCGCGCAAAGAAGACCATATTTTTTTCACCTCCAGAGTCATACAGCTGAAATTGGGAAATAATCACCGAAGTATCGGAGAGCATTATTTGGAGATTCCAGACATTGGTTAGCGGGTCGTTTACCCCCAATGTCGCTTGCCCAGCAAAAATATCGCTACCAACGAGCCCTTTAAGATTGATCCACGCCTCCACGGTCAGTGCTCTGGATCCTTCGGGCAAGGGGTTGGGAATCTCCACATAGTCGTCGTTCCGGGGCAGGTCCACTGCATGTTGCCCCCAAGCCACCACCGAGATTCCGAGCAGCAAAACCAGTAGCATCCACGATTTCAGGGGAGAATAACGTTTTAAAGGACGATGCTTCATCTTCTTTTACCTTCCTATTGTTTCACCGAACCACGCACCTCCGTCTCCGTATGATTCGTCGCCAAGATAATAAGATGGAAGAAAATCTCCACACAAAAGATTGCATTTCACCCGCCTTTCCCTGAATCGGGGCTGAAAAGCGGTATATAGCCACGAATGTTCCATTGGGATTAGTAGACATGGCAATAATAACTTTCCTCGGCACAGTCCCAGGCCTGTAGGAAGAAAGATGCTCGGGCGGGCACCCTACTGGGAGGGGCGACCGTGGTGCAGCAAGGAGGCAAAGCCTGTCACTTATGCGGGGAGGGTTGCCTTCACCTAATCCGTTTCGGACTTGGCAAGGGTCTCCGGCTCAGGCTCCGATTCGGTGGGCGAATCCACTGACGGGACAAGGGACGGATCAGGGACTACGGTGGTTTCGGGGTTCTGGGCAGGCTCCGATGCAGTCGCTGCATCCCCTGAGGGGACTACGGACGGATCCAGGGTGCTCGTGGTTTCGGGGTTTTGGGCAGGTTCATTGAGGACAGCAGACGTTTCCATAGGGGAACGCGCCGCCGTTGCAGAGGGAGTCTCCGCAGAGGGAGCAGGATTCTGCTTCTCAGAGACCGTGCTGACATAGCTTTTCCAATTGGCAGCCTCCTTCGAGAGCAGGTTTTCGATGGTCTGAACGAAGAGGTCGAACCGGTCACCAGACGCATAGGAGCCCGCCCGGGTGAGGAACATATACCGCTCATGGCGCAGCAATTCGCAGGTGGTACGGTACTCCAACCAGTTTTCGCGGTATTTCATCAGGCCCATCAGCCCGGAAATTCCTGCGATGAGGATGCCCATGAGGCTCACGGCATGCTTGACCCAGGTCGCATTCTCGGACATGAGATTGGAAACAAACGGAATGGAAACTGAAAGCCCGATCGAGACCATCTCCAGACGAACAAACCATTTCTTGTTGAGGGAAGCCTTGGTGGAATACCATTCGATCTGGTCCTCGACCCGCTCCTTCATGTATTCATCTTGATTCATGGCCGTATTACTTTTAATCATTGAACATTTACCTAAAAATCCTTTCGTTGGTTTTCCTTTGCCGAAAGATCCGGCAACACTACGAACCCAAAAATATAAGCTCAGCGGAAATTTTCCAAATGGTGATGCCAGGATTTCCAGGAGGAAGGAAAAGCCTTGAGAGACTGCTCGGTAGGTATCCCATGTCGGAGTGAGAATCCGGCATGGATTCAGCGACACCACTTGCCGTCGTGAAGATCCACAGTTGAATCGAAAAGGCCAGTAATTCGAGCGAAAGGAGGCATTGCCAAGGCCGTGGGCTTCCTACCTTCCAGCACAAGCACGGTTATTTTGCTGAAGAATCCTACCAAGTGGTTTTCCGAGTCTTCGGAATATCTAATTTCAGGGCAACAAGATGAGTTCAAAAAAAGTGAAAAAAAGTCTGGAATGAATAATACGCAAAAACTGGAAGCCCTGAGAGCAGAAATGCAGCGCTGCCACCTCGCAGCCTGGATTCTTCCGAGCAATGACCCCCATCAGAGCGAATACGTCGCCGCGCATTGGAAGTCACTCGAATGGATCTCCGGATTCACCGGCTCTGCAGGAACTGCGGTCGTCACCATGACCGAGGCGGGGCTGTGGACGGATTCCAGGTATTTCCTGCAAGCGGAGCAAGAACTGAAGGGGACGCATCTGAGTTTCCACCCCCAGAAAAGCACCGTTGCGCCCGAGCATCTGGAATGGGTGAAAGCGAAATTGAAACGGGGAGACCGCGTGGGCGTAGATGCCCGCTTGTACAGCATTGAAGGACTGGCTTCGCTCCGCTCGGCTTTTGGGGGCACGGGAATCGAGGTGGATTCCGATTCCGACCCGGTGGCGGTAGCCTGGCAGGATCGACCCATGTTGCCAGAAGATCCCATCTTTGAGCATCCCATCGAACTGGCTGGCCGCAGTGCCACGGAAAAGTTGGAAGACATCCGCAAGGCGATGAAGGCGGGAAAGGCCACCCACCACCTTGTCGTGTCCCTGGATGACATCGCGTGGATTTTCAATCTCCGTGGACGGGATGTCAATTGCAATCCCGTGTTTTACGCCTATGCCTTGATCGGATTGGAGGAGGCCATGCTCTTTGTCCAGCCTGGGAAGCTGTCCGGCGGGTTATGCAATGTGCTCTCGGCGGCCGGCATCCGATTGCTGGACTATGATGCCCTCCCCGGAATCCTCCAAGGCCTCCAAGGCAGGCTGCTCTGGGATCCGTCCCTAGTTTCCGCCGCGCTAGTCCCACACCTGGGAACGGACTGCGTGCCCATCATCGGTGCCTCCCCTTCCACCATGATGAAGTCAAAAAAAACCTCCTCGGTGGTTGCCCATATCCGCAAATCCATGGAAAAAGATGGGGTCGCCCTGCTCAGGCTATGCAGATGGCTGGAGGAGCAGATGGGATCCCGGGAGGTGACGGAGCATGAAGTCGCCGAACGTCTTGCCGCCTGCCGGGCAGAACAGGAGGGTTACTTCGGCGAGAGCTTCCTGGCCATCGCCGGATATGCCGGCAATGGGGCGATCGTGCACTATCGCCCTGCTTCGCAAGGCTCTGCGGTGCTGAAGCCAATGGGAGTGTTCCTGCTCGACTCCGGCGGACAATATGCGGACGGCACCACCGACATCACGCGCACTTTTGCCCTGGGTCCTGTCCCGGAGGAAGCCGTCATGGCCTACAACATGGTTCTCAAGGGGCATATTGCACTGGCAAAGGCCAGGTTCCCGGAAGGAACGGTGGGCTATCAGCTCGACCCCCTGGCAAGGATGCACCTATGGTCCGAAGGACTGAACTATGGGCATGGAACCGGCCATGGGGTGGGCTATTTTCTGAATGTCCACGAAGGGCCGCATGGCATCTCCCCCCTCGCCAACGGGAAGAGCCGTGTGCCCTTGGAGGCTGGGATGATCATCTCCAACGAGCCCGGCTACTACGCGCCTGGCCAGTTCGGCATCCGAATAG
>JBJOPY010000129.1:0-12774 GCA_046050405.1 Bacteroidota bacterium
CGGGCATCCCCGAAGCGGCACGTGCTTACGGGCAGGCCCGCACCCCCTGGAGCATGCTTTCACGTGGACTGGCGGGCACCATCGGCGACATGCTGGTGCTCACGCTGCCGGGCTCCACCACCGGGGCAGTGGAAACCATGGATGCCTTGTTTCCCGCAGTGCTGCATGTGTTCCGGATTTTCCAGGCGGCCCGGCATGATTGACAGCCCTCGGAAGCGCAGCACGATCCGGAACCTTTGGGGAAGAATCGGACGTGCTCCGGATGAACAGGTGAGATCATGGACGGAAGGGGCTGGCGGGTCTGGTCAGGGATG
This sequence comes from Bacteroidota bacterium, assembly GCA_046050405.1. Classification (GTDB taxonomy): domain Bacteria; phylum Bacteroidota; class Bacteroidia; order J057; family JADKCL01; genus JADKCL01. The sequence continues at coordinate 315 of JBJOPY010000129.1, forward strand.
GGGCATGAACTTGAGCTAAGCGGTGGTGATGATTGCTTCGAATTGGCGTACGGTGCAGCAGGCTCAACATATCCTTGTTCACCCTTTATTCTTTGAATTTTTCCACCTTGTTTTCCTCTGTAAGTGTTCTCAAAGATGGGGTAGGTTCACTCGTATCTTTTCCATCCTGCGGATGCAGGTATGGTGGTGGACATCATGGGTAAATGTAAATCCACGATGGCGTAAATCCTCCTTGAAAATGGCGGGGGAGATGCAACCAGCCTTCATGCGCCTTTCCAGTTCGGAGGACGTTTCTCCACGAAGGCTTGCATTCCTTCCTTTTGGTCCTCGCTGGCAAAGAGCAGATAGAAGTTCTTGCGCTCGACGAGCAACCCATCCTCCAGGGAAGTATCGGATGCCTTCAGGACGGCTTCCTTGGCGAGTTGCACAGCAATCGGCGGCATGGAAGCCACAGTGTCTGCCAAGGCAAGTGCCTCCTCCAGGTACAATTCCGGTGCCACCACCCGGGTGACCAATCCCGCCTCAAAAGCCTCCTGCGCAGTGATGAATCGTCCGGTGAGCACCATTTCCATGGCCATCGCCTTGCCGACTGCGCGGGTGAGCCGCTGGGTACCGCCAGCCCCCGGCATGACACCGATCTTGATCTCGGGCTGCCCAAACTGTGACGTTTCGCTGGCTACGATCATGTCGCAGAGCATGGCAAGCTCACAGCCGCCGCCCAAGGCAAAGCCGCTAACGGCAGCGATGATGGGCTTCTTCGTCATTCTGATGGAGTTCCACTTGCTAAACTGATCGGTGATGTGCATGTCGATCGCCGACTTGCCTGCCATCTGCTTGATGTCGGCACCCGCCGCAAATGCACGTTCGTTGCCAGTGATGACAATGCAGTGCGTCTCTCTGTCCGCATCCAGGAACCGCATCGCGTGGACCAGTTCATCCATCAGCTCAAGGTTCAGCGCATTCAATTCCTTGGGGCGGTTCAGCCGGATGAGACTGACATGGGGATGAACGAGACGCTCCAGTATCAACAATTGGTATTCCATCGGTCCAAATTTCAGGAGGCAAAACTAGGGAATTCCTGCAGGATGACCACTGTGTTCCTCATTCATCCGAGTCCGGAGGCCCCACGGCAGGAGAAAGCATCTCGACACTCCTTGCCAGCTTGTACATCAGCCCTGCGACCAGGATGCCCACCAATACCGCCATCAATGCACCCAATGGATAGGTGTAGCCCGCATAGATCCGGATCAAGCAAAACACGATGACGCCCAGCCATCCCGCGGAGATGTTCATTTCGTCCAGTTGCCAAACGCGGAGCCTGGCGAAATGAAATACGGCCGCCAAGGAGGCAATGCCCCAGTCCGGGAGGCCGAGTCCATCCGCACGGCCGCCATCGGGAAGCCCCGGGAAATTCATCACATAAGCATATTGGGCGGGGGAGGGCTGGTGGAGGAATCCTGCCAAAAGCACCGATGCCTGGAAACTCAGGATGAATGCGGCAAGACCGAAGAAGAGGCTGTACACAGCCGCACCAGGCCGGCAGAGATAGAGGACGATCGCCAGAAAGACGAACATCGGAACCCAGGCATGGACGTCCCCCAAGATTCCCGCGTTCTCTTCCATTAAGCGAGATTGAAACAGATGCCTCAGGAACAGGAAGAGTTCCTTGTCCAGGTGATCCAGCCACGTGGAAATGTTGTTCATGCCTAGATCCTACCGTTGGATGGAACTTTCTTGCCAAAGATGACCAGCCTGGGCGATCTGTCCGGCTCGAAATCTCCGCCGCCATAGTCGCCCCATAGTCGCTCAATCTCCAAGCCTGCCGCGAAAAATAGATCCGTGAAGGCTCCCAAGTCCAGTCCTTGCACGCGCTCCTCGAAATGGTGGTGCACCTGATGGACATCAAAATCAATCGACTTGAGAATATACCCTTCGACATATTCCTTGCGGATGGAAAACACGATGCCTTGCTTCCCGATTGTTTGGCTGGGCACCATTTGCGCCAGAACCGTCCTCAGGTTGAAGAAATCCAATACGAACCGACCATCGTCCCGCAGGGAATCCGCCACGTTTCGCAAGACCAGGAGATTCTCCTCCGGACGCTCGAAATAGCCGAAGCTCGTGAATAGATTCAGGACATGGTCGTAGCGGCCGGGGAATGGAATCCGCATATCGTGCACCATGAAATTCAGGCCCTGCTCCTCATGCGCCTTCGCTGCGGCGATGCTTGCTGCCGACAGATCCATCCCGGTGACCTCGAATCCATGTGCGTGGATGAGCCTCGAGTGGCGGCCGCGACCACAGGCGAGGTCGAGAAAATGCGCATCCTTGCGAGGGCGGAGGGTGTCAAGCAGCTTAAGGATGAATCCCCCGGCCTCGGCAGCGTCCCGATGACTGTACAGGATCGGGTACCAGGGGGAGTCAAACCATGATTCAAACCACTGCGCCTGCATCTTTGTCATGGGATTGTGTGAGTGGGGGAGTCGCCTGAGCGATCTTCCCCAGCATTTCGGCAGACATGCCGAGGAGTGCACCATGGACCATGGGTTTCATGGATCGGGAGATCGCACGAACGGGATGGCTGTACCATGCAGGGAGCTTCCATACGCTTGACGCAAGATCCACGCAAACCGCCGCCCGATGGATCTTGTGATGGATGTACTTCATGGAACGTCCCGCCTTCGACCTGGCCAATGACAGGGCTCGGCGTACGCATGATGATGAAGCGCAAGGGATCCGTGGCATCGCTCGTCTCGCGGCGCAGGACATCCCGCAGCGCGACCCAGCCGACCTCCAACCGCTCTTGTAGGCCGGGCTTCATTTTCTTCTCATTGACCTTCACTGTCCACTGTTCATTTCATTCAAAAGTAAGCTATTTTGAGAATGTAGGAAATCAAGTCCTACTAGAACCACGAAACACTAAGTTATTCCCTGATTTCCATTTCTGGGCTACATTTCTCATCTTTGAAGCATGCTAAAATGCACTTGGGAATAGAAGAAGCATGGAAAAGTTGATTCAAGATTTTGCCTCTCAGATGCGTAAGGCAGTGGAAATTGGCAGCAAGACAAAGATCAGAAAGCCTGAAAATGACATTCGGAACGTCTGCCTGATCGGTCTGGGGGGCTCTGCCTTTGGCGGTGAGGTAACCAAAAACTACATTTCTGCGGAAAGCACTGTGCCATTTGAGATTGTGAGGGACTATACGATCCCGGGATATGTTTCGGAGCATACGCTTCTGATCGCCAGCAGCTACTCAGGAAATACCGAGGAAACACTTTCCGCTCTCGAGGCAGCCATGCCCAGAAATCCCAAAATCGTCTGCGTCACATCCGGAGGTAAGGCCCTCGAGATCGCACTTGCCCAGGGCTTTGACCATATCGTCCTGCCTGGAGGATATCCCCCCCGGACAGCGGTCGGGTTCTCGATCATCCAGCAACTCTTCGTGCTTCAAAGCATGGGTCTGATCAAGGATTTCAAGCCTGCCCTGACCGAGGCGATCGAACTGGTCAGCAAATTTGATGCACATGATGAGGCAAAACTGCTGGCCGAACAGCTCCACAAGAAGATTCCGGTGATCTACTGCTCGCCTGCATTCGAATCCGTCGCCATCCGATGGCGGCAACAGATCGAGGAGAACTCCAAGCATATCGCCTTCCACCATGTCATTCCCGAAATGAACCACAATGAGCTGGTGGGCTGGAAAAATCCAAAAGAATTGCTGGAGGATACGGCTGTCATCCTGCTGCGTTCCAATCTGGACCATCGGCGAAACGCGATCAGGATAGACATCTGCCGCGACCTGATCGGGGAGTATTCAGACTCAGTGATCGAGGTTCCAGCGGAGGGAAAGTCGCACCTGGCGCAGCTGTTTTACTTCCTGCATCTTGGCGACTGGGTCAGTTATTACCTCGCCTTGCTGAACAAGGAGGATGCCACCCTGGTCAATGTGATCGATTTTTTGAAGAACGAACTTGCAAAGCGCTGAACGATCCGATATGAAAGGCGACTCTTCCAGCGACTTCGGTGATTTTGGGCGAAGACTTCCATCCCTTGACGGGGCAGATGCTACGGATGGCCTCCCAAACTCCATGGCATGAGGAAAGAAATCAAGATCGGCCTCGCCATCCTCGCAGGAGTGCTCTTGCTGTACCTGTCGCTGACTTGGGTGAAAAGCGTACAGCTTTTTTCGCTGAAACGTAAAGCCTACAAGATTCGTTTCCAAGATGTCGCGGGTCTCAAGGAGGGGGATGCAGTGACCGTATTCGGGTATCCGTCCGGAAGCGTATCGGCGATCGGCATTGACAGTGAAGGCGCCTTGGTGACGGTGCACCTGAGCGACGAGGTATCGGTTCAGACGGATGCCACCGCGATGCTCAAGGTCAAGGAAATCATGGGGGGCAAGATCATCGCCCTCACTCCTGGAAGTTCGGGACGAGGGCTTCCGCAAGGCCAGCCGATCCCGGGATCCACCTCGATGGATTTTTCCTCAGCATTTGCAAAGGCAGGGGAGTTCCTGGACAGGATCGATGTCAGCCAAATCGACTCCCTGATGGGTGACATCACCCAACTGGTGAAAACGTTTTCCAGAGTCAGCGACGGATTGGACACGCTGGACACGCATGGCATGGTCATGGATCTCAGGGAGTCGGCAAGGAGCATGAACCATATCCTGGAGGATGTGGAGCAACGGAGGCTGGTCGCAAGCATGGATGAAAGCCTCGGCAAGGTGAATCGCCTCGCCGAAAAGGCCGGGCAGTCCCTCGATGCCATCACCCATCTCTCTGGCCGGATCAGTGACAGGACATTGCCCAAGGCAGACAGCATGATGGATCAGCTCAACGAAATGCTTGCGGAAAGCGAGGGCATGATGGATGATGTGAAAGGCCTTCTGAAAGCCCTCCAAGACCGGAGTACGCTTGCGGGTCAGCTTCTGTATGGGCCGGAATTTGCCCAGACGGTCGATGCGACCTTAAAAAACCTCGACAAAACGCTGGATCATATCCGCACCAAGAAAATCTATGTCACGATGACGCTCAGCAAAGGGCAAAAAGTCTTTTCGGAAGAGCCGACCAAGATCAACGGGGAAACGGTGAAACAAGAAAAGCACTGATGCCATTCGACGGGTCGCGCCTGACAATATGGGAATTGGGTTTGTCACACTCATCACTGCCCACCATACACTCAATATGAATTCATTCGGCAACATCTTCAGGATCACAAGCTTCGGCGAATCACATGGAGCAGGCATCGGCGTGGTGATCGATGGCTGTCCTGCTGGACTGGATCTCGACTTGAATGCGATCCAGCATCAGCTGGACTTGCGGCGGCCTGGGCAGAGCCGCATTGCAACGCAACGCTCGGAGACGGATAGGCTCGAATCGTTGTCGGGCTTGTCGGTAGGAGTCACTACTGGAGCGCCACTTGCATTCTTGGTTCGGAATGAAGACCACCGCCCTGAGGACTACGGTTTTCTTGCCCAGCAGTTCCGCCCGAGCCATGCCGACTACACCTATTTCGCCAAGTACGGGATTCGCGATGTGAGGGGCGGCGGGCGCAGCAGTGCCCGTGAGACCATTGCCCGTGTGATTGGAGGTGCAGTGGCGCGGCAGCTCCTGGCGAAAACCTGCGGCATGCGCTTCAGAGCCTGGGTGAGTGCCGTGGGGGAGGTAGAGGAGGGGAGCAGTCTAGGGAGCACAGGCGAGCATGTCTCCAGATGGCTATCCGCAGGGGGGGAAGATGGGTTCTCGGAAGGGAATTGTGAGATGGTACGCTGCCCGGATCCGGAATTGGCGGTGCAAATGATTGCTGCGATCGATGCGGCACGTGCCGCAGGAGACTCGCTCGGCGGTGTGATCTCGTGCAGTATTCTCAACGTGCCGATCGGCTTGGGAGAGCCCGTCTATGACAAGCTCCATGCACGTCTCGGCTATGCCATGTTGGGGATCAATGCCGTGAAGGGATTCGAAATCGGTTCGGGATTCGGGGGTTCCCGTATGCGCGGAACCCAGCACAACGACACATTCTACACGGATGACCTTGGCAGGGTTCGAACCCGTACCAACCACAGCGGAGGAATCCAGGGAGGCATCAGCAACGGGGAGGACATTTTCTTCAGGGTCGCCTTCAAGCCGACCAGCACCATACTTTCCCGCCAGGATAGCGTGGACACCGCAGGCAGTGCCGTGACCGTGGAGGGGAAGGGAAGACACGACCCCTGCGTGGTTCCGAGGGCGGTACCCATCGTGGAGGCAATGGCCGCCTTGGTGATGGCCGATTTCTGGTTGCGAGGGAGGTCCTCCAAGTTTGCCGATTGAAATCAGCAGTTGGCAGTTTCCAGGCTGCCCGACTGCTCACGGTTTCATGATCTTCAACACTTCCACCTCCACCCGCCGATTCTTGGCCCTTCCTTCCTCTGTCTCGTCGTCCCCGATGGGTCTGGACGCGCCGTAGCCCGTGATTTGCATTTGCCTACCGGGGACGCCGGCCCTGAGGAGCCAGTCACGTACACTGGCCGCTCTCCGCTCTGAGAGTTCCATTTTAGTAGCGAGATTCCCCGTGCCGTCCGTGTGCCCGCTGATTTCTACCTTGACCCTGGGATTGGTCTCCAGAAAGTACTTCAAGCGTCGCAATTCAGGTCGTGATTCAGGCCTGAGCCGATAGCTGCCAGTCTCGAACACAATCTGGTTCAGTACGGCCTTACTGCCGATCTTGATGGGGGTGAGAACAGGGTCGATCCTGAGTTGGGGACTGGTTTCCAGCAGGCTGTAGTCAAGATCCTGCCCGTAAAACATATATCCAGGCGCACAGAACATCACTGACAATGTCCCATGTGCCGGCAAATCCATGAGATACCAGCCGGTTCCCGTGTCGCTCTTAGTGGTCTTCAGGTATTTCATTGTCTGATTGTCCGTGAGTAAGATCTCCGCGCAGATGGGTTTGCCCGTCTCTGCACTCGTGACCAACCCTTCCAGATAGGGTTGGCTCTCGATGAGATTGTCTGTATCGTCACCTTCGTCACCAAATCTGAAGAACCAGAAGTCATTCCCAGGTTCTTTGTTCAATGGAAGAAGATCTCCCTTCACCGACTCGGCGAACCCGAGCGTGAGATAGTTCCCGCCCAGGAGCGGCAGGACGTCGAAGAGGGATTCGAAGTCCTCTCCACCAAAGCTGGTCCACCACTTCCTTTCCCCGAGGCTGTCAATGCGGACGATGAATCCATCATAGACGCCATTGTTGCGCACGATGAATTTGTCAGATGAATTGCTGGTTCCGACCATGATGAATCCTCCATCCGGGGTCTCGGCGATACCGTTGGCGCCCTCATTGCGGGCACCTCCATAGAGCCTGCTCCATTTGAGGTCGCCCTCCTCACTGATCCTGAAGATCCAGCTGTCACCCATGCCTCGGTTGGGGGTGCCTTCCAGATCCAGATCATCGCTGAAGCTGGTGCCACATAGCACGAGGTCGCCAGATCTGGTGCGAATGACTTGCTTCGTTTCGTCGAAGTCGCTGCCTCCGTAGGTGCGTTTCCAGACGATGTCGAGGTTATTACTGAAGCAGACCAGCCAGGCATCCTTCTCGCCGATCGGATCCTTCACATCGCCCTCCGTCGATGTGGTGGCACAAACCGCCAAGTAGCGGTCTTTCCTGAGTTCCAGAAGGTTGATCACGCGTTCATTTCCACGACCTCCGAAGGTTCTCTCCCGTGTCACATTCCCTGCGGAATCCAGCTGGGCGACCCAGCAATCGAGTGCTCCGATATGGTAGGTCATATTTCCCGACTGGGAACCACTCTCCCCACCGATCAGATAACCGCCGTCCCTTGTTTCGATCGCTGCCAACCCTTGGTCGTTGCCAAGGCCGCCATAGCACCTCGACCAAAGCAACTTGCCATGCCGATCGATCTTGGCCAGGAGGAAGTCCATTTTTCCATGGTTCTCGTTACAGTCTCCATCTGTGCTTTCCGTGGTGCCCATGAGTAGAATCCCGCCGTCACGCGTGGGCTGCATATCCCCGAATTGCTCATCCATCGACCCTCCGACCACCGTTTTCCAGATGACCTGTCCTTCGGCGGAAACCCGGCAGACGACGAGGTCTGTCTTGTCCATCGAGTGATTTCCTTCGCCGATTCCGTCCATGGAGCCTGTCGTTCCGCCGAGGATGAAGCAGTTGTGATCCACAGGGATCATTTTCACTCCGTTGTCATAACCCAGTCCACCGAAGGCCTTCTGCCAGAATAGCTTCTGTGCCGGCATGTTCAGCATGAACAGCATGAATATTGCGAAAACGGTGATGTGCTTCTGGTGTTTCATCCCACTGACAAATATCATTCCTATGAACCTGTAAACTTAGGACGAGTCCCTTGCTTCCCCAAATCTTCCCAGGATGGAGGGACAGTCGGCATCACTTTGTGGTGTGGATGGACATCCGCAGATTCGCCCGGAATTCCGATCCGTCCGGTCTAGCGTTTCCCAGGCACAGCCCTCTTGAAATTTATCGGATTGATTTTGCGGCCTTCATCCTTTGCGAATCACTATCTTCGCAGCCATGTCGCGTTACTTTTCCTCTGACTTTACGCTGGGCATCTTGGGTGGCGGGCAACTGGGCAAGATGCTGATCCAGGATCTCAGCCGAATGGACATCCGAACCGTCGTTCTCGATCCGTCGAGTTTTTCACCCTGCAAGGGGAGGGTAGAGGTCTTCGAGGTCGGCGACCTCAAGGATTTCGAGACGGTCTATCGCTTCGGAAAACTGGTGGACATGCTCACGATCGAGATCGAGCATGTGAATGTGGCTGCATTGGAAAGGCTGGAGAGCGAGGGAACTCCTGTCTTTCCCAAGCCGAAGACACTCCGGACGATCCAGGATAAACGGCTCCAGAAACAATTCTATCACGAACACTCCATCCCCACCAGCCCTTTTTTCACCTATGAATCCAAAGCCGCTTTGCTTGAGCGGTCCTTGAAATTCCCTTGCGTACAGAAATCCGCCTCCGAAGGCTATGATGGGAAGGGTGTGACGATCCTTCGTTCACCTGACGACCTATCTTCCCTTCCCGAGGGGTCGGGATTGATCGAGGATTTCGTCGATGGGAAAAGGGAAATCTCGGTGATCGTGGCGCGGCGCCCCAGTGGGCAGATGCACACCTATCCCGCCGTCGAGATGGAGTTTCACCCCACAGCCAACCTCGTGGAGTTCCTTTTCAGCCCGTCCAGCCTCACCGATGGACTCGAAAATATGGCTCAGCAGATTGCCCGGCGGGTTGCAGAGGGGTTGGAGCTGGTCGGCTTGCTCGCTGTGGAGATGTTTGTTACGAAGGAAGGGGAGATCCTGGTGAACGAGTCTGCGCCACGGCCGCACAACAGTGGGCACCATACGATCGAGAGCAATTACACCAGTCAATATGATCAGCACATCCGCGCCATCTTGGATTTGCCACTGGGGTCGGTACGCCCCCGGGCTGCTGCGGTGATGGTCAACCTCCTCGGGGAACCGAACGAAACAGGCTATGTGGAGTACCGGGGGATTCAGGAAGTCCTGGCGATGGAGGGCGTATATGTGCACATCTATGGGAAGAAACAGACAAGGCCGTTCCGGAAGATGGGCCACGTCACGATCATTGCCGATGATTTGACAACCGCGAAGGATAAGGCCATGTTTGTAAAGAACACGTTAAAAGTAGGCGCATGCAAAACCCGCAAGTAGGCATCATCATGGGGAGCACATCAGACCTCAGGGTCATGAAGGAGGCTGCGGACATTCTCGGCGATTTCGGAATCAGCTTCGAGATCACGGTGGTTTCAGCACACCGCACACCTGATCGGTTGATGGAGTATGCAGGATCCGCAGCTTCCCGCGGGCTGAAGGTCATCATCGCCGGTGCGGGAGGTGCAGCCCATCTGCCGGGAATGGTCGCCGCAGTGACACCCTTGCCTGTGATCGGGGTGCCCGTAAAGGCTTCCATCTCCTTGGACGGCTGGGATTCCATCTTGTCCATCCTCCAGATGCCGGCTGGAATTCCTGTGGCAACTGTCGCCCTGAATGGGGCAAGGAACGCGGGGATTCTTGCCACACAGATCATCGCGGCTGGCAATCTGGACATCCTCGAAAAGGTGGTCGCCTACAAGCAAATGCTTCGCAAAAAAGTGCTGGATAGTGCCGAGGCATTGGAAGCGAAGGGTTACGAGAAATTCCTCGACCAGGAATAGCGTCCAGCGCGCATACTAGCGATAGAACGCGTAGCAAACGGCTTATATTGCACTTCCATTATTCTTTGTAAATTGGGATGCTGGATGGATGCTAGCATCCTATTCATAGGAGCATGCCTAAACAACTCGATGATAATTATACTGCAAGGATATGTTTGGCTCTGAAATATTAGAAGTTTGCATTGGCCTGGCTTTCGTTTATTTCACGATCAGCATCATTTGCTCTGGAATCGTGGAACTGGGGGTGAGAATTTTTAACCTCCGAGCCAGGCACCTCAAGGCCGGGATCGGCCAGCTGCTGGACGACCCGAAATACAGCGGAATCGTCGCCAAGCTGTATGCGCATCACCTCATCAGTTCTTCTATCAAGAATAAGCTCGGTGATCCCACTACCATCCTGGCAAAGGATTTTGCCTCCGCGATGCTGGATATCCTCGGGAAGAATGGGAACCTCAGCGCAACCCAGCAATTCAAGGCCATCGAAGCTGAAATCTGCAAGATCAAAGACGAAAGGATCAAGCAGCGATTGCTGGGGATCCTGACTAGCAGTGAAAACCATCTGGACACACTGCGTTCTAAAATCGGGAACTGGTTCGATGAATCAATGGAACAAGTCTCGGCTTGGTACCGTCAGAGAATGCAGCATTTCGCTACCGTCGTAGCGATTGTCGTCGTCGTGACGATGAATGCCGACACCATCAGGATGGCGGCTATGTTCTGGAACGATGACGAACTGCGACAGGCCACGTTGAATGCTGCAAATGGATACGCCGAATCCTTCGAAGCCAGGCTGAACAAAACAGCTCCCATCAAAATTGGCGATACGACGCAGACGGCGGTCGAGGTGGAAGCGCTTCATAACAATCTAAAAAAAATCTATGCAGACATCCAAGATTCCAAGCCCCTTCCCATTGGGTGGGGGGGTGAGGTTCTGCCAGGCAAGGGATCCTCGAATTCAGAGAACGCCGTCAAATGGTGGTTGATCAAACTTGCAGGATTATTCTTTACAACTGGGGCAGCCTCTCTGGGCTCCACTTTCTGGTACAGGTTGCTAAAGGGACTTCTCAACATTCGGTTCGGAAAAGGAAACACTACCGAGAAGACTCAGGATACAGATCCTGTGCCTTCGGCCAAGACTGCCCCGCCCATGGAGACCGCTCCCGAAGGTGAGGAACCTTCCCGCGAATGAGGCAGGGACATGCAAGGTTGGAGTTTCAACCACTGGTTGCATAATTGTCGCTCGGTCAGGAGATAACCCAAGAGCAACTAAAGTATGGTTCTGCCTGATTTGAATTAGGTTTGGCATGAAATTGATTTTTTCTTGGAGGCCCATGGCGTTTTCGGTTTCTTTTTCTTAGATTCGGAACCTTCTGGAAGTAAATTTTAATTTTATGTGAGGAAGGTGTCATGGTAGCCTCATTGCAAGTGAACGGTATTCAACTAAACCTCTATGAAGACATTAGCTTCAATTTGCGGGTCGGTGGCACTCGTGTTGCTTTTTATGGGTGGCAATGCTCTGGCACAGCAGCAACCCCCGCGACCGGCCGGCCGCGAGGATATGTGGACTGACCTGGCTGGCAAATCCATGGTTTCAGCCGGAACACGGTACATTGTCCCCAAAGACTACCGACCCCTGGGCCTCGACTTCCAGGGGATGAAGGCTTTCCTGGGCCTGGCACCCGACCAGGCCGAGGTGCCCATCGGCAAATCGGGGCATGTGGTCGCACTTCCGATGCCCGAGGGAGGGTTCCAGCACTTCAGGGTGGTGTATTCCGCCTGCATGGAGGCCCCTTTGGCCAAAATGTTCCCTCAGATTCGGACCTATGCCGGCCAGGGAATAGAGGATCCGTCGGCCTATCTCCGCATGGATGCGACGCCGCAGGGCTTCCATGCCATGGTGCTGCGAAGCGGGAAAAGCACCGTGTACATCGACCCCTTCTCGGCGGGCGACACCCATCTCTATCAGGCCTACCTGCGGAAGGGCTTCGTGACGGACAAGGTGATGGACTGCCGGTTCGAGGGGTTTGCGGGGGGCATGGATGCCCCTGAGAAGGGCGATGGCGCCCAGCAGCGGCTCTTTGGCGACTGCCAATTGCGCACCTACCGGCTGGCGTTGTCCGCCACGGGTGAATACACGGCCTTCCACGGGGGCACCGTCGCCCTGGCACAGGCCGCCCAGGTCACGACCATCAACCGCGTCAACGCAATCTACGAGCGTGAAATGGCTGTGCACCTGAACATCATCGCCAAT
>JBJOPY010000130.1:0-4820 GCA_046050405.1 Bacteroidota bacterium
CAGTGCCAGGCGTTGTTTGATTCCCCATTTTCCGCTCCAATCCTGCAGCACCTTGGCTGCTTCGCTGACCTCATCCCCCATGATGCGGCAAACGACCGCCACGAGGGCGGGCTCCACTGGAAAGTGCTTGGAGAAATCGGGCACCAATGCCTCCACGGCGACCATCCTCCTTTTTTCAGGGGGCAAAAACCGAAGGCAGACCGATACAACAGCATCCGGAATCTTTCCGGGCTTCCAGTAGTCCAAGTCCATCAGCTCTCCTGCAATGACGCTTCGCCTTTCAGGGGGCAATAACGGAAGGCAGACTGAAACAACAACCTCCGGAATCTTTCCGGGCTTCCAGTAGTCCAAGTCCATCAAATCACCTGCAACTTCTCTTCGCCTTTCAGGGGGCAAAAACGGAAGGCAGACCGAAACGACCTCCTTCGGAATCTTTCCAGGCTTCCAATAGTCCAAATTCATCAGCTCTCCTGCAATGACGCTTTGCCTTGCAGGGGGCAACAACGGAAGGCAGACCGAAGGAACATGATGCGGAATCTTTCCTGGCTTCCAGTAGTCCAAGTCCATCAACTTTACTGCAAGGACGCTTTGCCTTTCAGGGGGCAAAAACCGAAGGCAGACCGAAAGAACCTCATCCGGAATTTTTCCGGGCTTCCAGTAGTCCAAGTCCATCAGCTCTCCTGCAATGTCTATTCGCCTTGCAGGGGCCAACATCGGAAGGCAGACCGAAACAACCTGATCCGGAATCTTTCCAGGCTTCCAATATTCCTTTTCCAAGAATTTTTCTGCCGCTTCCTCCTTCTCCTTCGCAGAAGAAAAGGTTGCAAACATCTTCGGGAATACTTCCGTTTTGATTTCTCCACCTGGCCAAAACCTGCGATCAAGAATCCGGTCCCGCCACTTCCGGTGAAATTCCAAGGACAATCCCTTGAGACCACCCGCTAAGTAGCTGAAATTCCGATTCCGAAGCCCCGCAATCCTTTCCCAGTATCCCTCCCGCTGGGACGGTGTCAGTTCCAAAGGCGAACTCACTAATAGGAGCAGGGATTGGTAAGAATGGTTCGGAATATCCCGTGCCATCCAGTCCTCCATCCATTGCAGGCATTCGTCCTTCGACAGGAAATTCCCCTCACTTTTCCATATCTGCCGCAACAAGATCGGCTCCGTCCCCTGCACAAGAAGATCTCTCAGTACGCCCTGCCAGGCCGAATCCTGCATTTCACACACCCGATCCGCAGCCATCAGCGCAAGCTCATCCTTATTGAAAAGGATTTGATTCCCCCAGGAGCCCGTTTCGGTGACGAGCTCCGCCTCTCCCACCAGGAACCGCAAATGGCCAAGCCTCAATACCTCATCCATCTTTATCTCCCCTCCCCAGGCACTCGTGTACCCGAACCGCCGCAGCAAGTCCAGAAAACTGCTGCTGAAGATCCTGTACCGATACTTCTCCCAAATCCTGGCAGTGATTCCCAGTGCCTTGACCACCGCCTGCCCATTCGTCCCGCCCCCCTCCAGGCGGTCCAACTCCGCCGCGACGATGGCCTCAAAATAAGCCTGGGCACGGTCTGTCGAATGCATTGCCCCCCGGGGAATGGCGCTCTCCAGTTCCGGCTCCTGCAAGGCACGGATCAAAAAATAGCAAAGGTGGAACGGCAGGGAACGCCGAAGGTCAAGCCCGCTGACCAGTGCTTTCATCCGCGCCACCGCCGCTGAGTAGAAGGCATCCCCTTCAAAAAGGCTCAATACCCGATCCACCAGCACCCGATTGTCTCCCGCCAATTCAATCTCAGAGACCTGCAAGTCAAACCGTGTCTTAGCAGGCGCAAGTTCCGTGCTCAAGCTGTCCGAATCCTGCGAACTCAGTACGAAACCGATCTGCGCATACGGATCTTCGCGCACCATCCTTTCCCATCGCATCGCAATTGCCTGCTGCTCCGTCACGGGAACCTTGTTCCAGTTGTCCAGAAAATAGAGTCGCCTGCGCTGATAACCTGGCTTCCAATCCTTCTGATCCAGCAGCCGGCCCACCTCACTCGATTCCACCCATACCACCTCGAAGTCATGGACCAACCCTGCCGCGATGATCCTCGCCATTGTGCTCTTGCCGATCCCACCCGGCCCCAGCAGCACGGCCTTGATGGGAGAATAGCCCTCCATCTCGCTGGAAATATGCTCCTTTACCTGCTGTAGCGGTCCCCGCACCACGCCCAGGTCTTTCGCAATGCCCCACCACTGCACATGCACCACATGGCAATAGAAGTCCAGCGCCGAGAATCTTTGCTCCTCCCCCCGAGCCAATTCCCCGTCTAGGAAAGCTTGATCCACCACCCGGAGCCCGCCCGCGTCAACACCCGGCTCGAATTTCCGGTACTCCTCATAACTCTTCTTGCAAAGAAAGTAAGTGAGATGGTCTAAGGTCTTTGTTCTAGGTTGCTTCGGGCGGGCGTTTTTATATTTCTCACCAGGGTGCAAGTTATCCTTCAGTGTCGTGATGTGCGCCCGTTCCTTCTTTGTTGGAGCGGTCAGCTTTGCCAGCTCAGTCCACAACTCCTCTCTAACCTCCGAGTCCTGAATCAAATGACCAAACTTCGATTGGACCTTTTTCCAAACCGCCTGCCGTAGTTCCTCCAATTCTTCCGGGGCCATCGTCGTCGCCATTGTTCACGGGCAACAAATCTACCAAAAAAATTCCTGCCGTTGGAATCGTTGAGTTCCGTTGGAATCCCCGTTGGGAGCCCGTCCGAATCTTGTGCCAGCATCGATGCACAAGTTCTTTCCCAGATGGCCATCACGGGGCGGGCCGAGCCCCTCCCCCGAATTTCAATGCCGTGCGGCAACTGCACCCGGGTGCAGTCCGCCCGCGGCGATTCACCACAATCGTTTCATACAATGGCAACGAGAGTAAACAGTATTCAAGAACTGCTCCAGGCCCTCAAAGACGGCGCCTACGCAGTGGTCATCCACCGCCCTGCCACCCGCAGGGCACTCGACGAGATCGTGCGCGCCCTCGGCGCGGTCTCGCGAAATGGTGTCTTTGCAGATTACAGGGACATCCGCTACGATCCCACGGCTTCCCACAGCCTTGCCTCCTCCCGTGAGGCCCACCCCCTTCACATGGACGGCACCTTCATGGCGGAGCCGCCCCTCTTCTTCCTCCTGCAGGCCCTGCAAACGGACATCTCCTATGCCGGGATGGGCCTCTTCCTGCCCGTCGATGACATCCTTGCCAAGATGCCGCCGTCCATCCGCGACATTCTGGGCACAGAGCCCGTCATCTATCGGCGCAGCCGCGGGGCCGAAGGCGGGGCAGACACCCACCAGGGCCCCATCCTCTACACAGCCCCCGATGGCAAGCCTGCCCTCCGGTGGCGTTACGATGCCTACGTGCGGCCCGAGATTCCCGCATCCCTGCCCGCGCACCGCGCCGCACAGCTGGAAGAGGCGGTCCAGTGGCTCCATGCCACCATCCACTCCTCCAGCCTCACGGCCCTCCTCTACCGCCAGGGTGACATCGCCGTCATCCGCAACACCCGCTGCCTCCATGGCCGCACCGAACTCTCCGGCACCCGCCGCCACATGGTCCGGGTATGGCTGACCGCCATCCGGCCCGAGCTTTTGGTCGGTTAAGACGCGGAATCCTCCCCCGTGCCATCCGGCACGGGGGAGTTGATTGACATTGGATTCACTCATACACCTGCTGGGATTGACCATGGCCCCCGTCCCTTCAACGGTCAGGCCTGCATTCCTAATCCCCGGATAGTGTGCCCCTTCGGTAGGATGCCGTGTCAGACCACTCCAGGCACTGCAGTATCGGATCCAGCCGGCAGGCCACCCAGGACATCACCCGAGAAGAAGCCCTATCCGTGGCTCCCCGGCTGAAATCCCCTCCAGGATCCGGTCCTGGACACGTATCAATCCCTCCCTGGCGGATGCATTCGGACGGATTTGTTCAGAAAAGCGAGCCCCGCAACCAAAAAGTCATTTACATTTAGCCCATGAATGACGGAAGGAGGCATCAACTCCTGCCGCCATGAATCTCGGAAACTTGAACATACAGGACGATAATTCCCCGGAAGCAAGATGACCCCGCAGAAGATGCCCACCAAGATCCCCAATTTCCAGCACTGCATGCAGCTCATGCGCGATCGAAACCCGAACCGCCAGGAGGAAGGCTTTCATCAGCTGCTGCCCTGTGCCGGTCGATTTGTCCATGAGCTCATGGAGGAGTTTCGCAGCGAAACCGACTATGGGCTGAAGTGTTGGTTGCTCGAGCTCATCGGGCAGGCGCGATCCCCCCATGCCTTCGACCTGCTGGTGGAGCAGCTGAGCGTGGGAAACCTGTCTTACCGGGACTGGGCGATCATCGGTTTGCAAAAGCTGAACACCAAGGAAGCCCAAAAAATCCTCGCCGAGCGAGGTTTCTCGGACTTTCGGAAATAGCTGCCCAGGGATCCCACCGGAGCCCTCGACCCTGCCGCCCAGTCGATCCCCTGGAGTGCCAACCACCGAGCCCTGCCCCCGCTGACGGCTGGTCACAGGGAAGACCCGACGGCACCGCAGCAATGCATTCAAGCCCTAATGCCATAACTTTATACCCACAAGATGAAGGCTCCCCGCATCTCCGCCCTGAGGATGGCCACCCGGCCCGGTGGCCTCCTCTGCGTGTTCCTGCTGCCACTGCTGCCGCTCCGAGCGCAGACCGATCCCTTCCTGGAAAGTTTCTCGATCGTGAAGGACGGTGACCACGTGCTGCTGAACTGGGCCACACGCCCGGGCATCACCTGCCAGGGCATCGATGTACTGCGCTCCGCCGACCAGGT
>JBJOPY010000131.1:0-3502 GCA_046050405.1 Bacteroidota bacterium
GGTACCCGGCTTCGTGGCGAGGGCAATCTGGCAGAGGCGATCCGGCGGCTTTTCAAGATGGCACATCTGAAGTACATGCCGCCATCGACCGTTCCACCCATGAACACGGACTCCTTCCGGCCGCCGCGTGCGGACGGACAGCTTTTCCTGTTCTGAGCAGGAGGAACCATCGCCTGAGGCAGAGGCACGGGCCTCTGCGGATGGCGGGAGATGACCTCGACCCCTTGGCCTGGCGGAAAGTCAGAAGGGGGGGCGCGGGAGCGTCCGGGCGCAGATCGTCCTGCACCCTCGGTGCGGCATCGAAGCCGATCGGAAGGTAGCATCCATGCCACAGGAGCGGGCCGGTGCATATTTTTCCTTTGGGAATATCCGGCACCACCTAACTTTGAAGCCCATAAGCATGCGATACTTTCAGGCATCATGACCAAGTACATATTCGTCACCGGTGGTGTGACCTCCTCCCTCGGAAAAGGCATCATCTCGGCCTCGCTGGCCAAGCTCCTCCAGCAAAGGGGCTATTCGGTGACCATTCAGAAGTTCGATCCCTACATCAACATCGATCCGGGAACCCTCAACCCCTATGAACATGGGGAGGTCTATGTCACAGACGACGGCGCCGAAACCGACCTGGACCTGGGCCACTACGAGCGTTTCCTGAACATCCCGACCTCACAGAGCAACAACGTCACGACGGGACGCATTTATGAGACGGTCATCCAGCGGGAGCGGATGGGAGAGTACCAAGGCAAGACCGTGCAGGTCATCCCCCATATCACGGACGAGATCAAGCGCCGGATGCGGCTGCTGGGCGACACGGGCAAGTTTGACGTGGTCATCACGGAGATCGGAGGCACCGTCGGCGACATCGAAAGCCTCCCGTACATCGAAGCCGTCCGCCAGATGCGCTACGACATGGGCACCAATGATAGCATGGTGATCCACCTGACATTGATCCCTTATCTGAGTGCCGCAGGAGAACTCAAGACCAAGCCGACGCAGCACAGTGTCAAGATGCTCCTGGAATCAGGCGTGCAGCCCGATGTCTTGGTTTGCCGGACAGAATACAAGCTCACCCGGGAACTCAAATCCAAGATCGCCCTGTTCTGCAATATCCCGCACAATGCAGTGATCGAGAGCATGGATGCGAAAACCATCTACGAGGTCCCGCTGCTCATGCGGAAGGAAAAGCTGGACGAGGTGGTGCTCAAGCGGCTCAAGATGAAGCCCGGTGTGACACCGGAGCTTGAAAAATGGAAGGCATTCGTGGGCCGGCTGAAAAACCCCTCGGATGAGATCCACATCGGCCTGGTGGGGAAGTATGTGGAGCTGAAGGATGCCTACAAGTCGATCGCCGAGGCATTCGTGCATGGGGGCGCCGAAAACGACGTCAAGGTCAATATCAGGTGGATTCACAGCGAAGACATCAATTCCAGCAATGCCGGGCGGATGCTCGGCAAGCTGCATGGCATCCTGGTCGCGCCGGGATTCGGCGAGCGGGGAATCGACGGCAAGGTCGAATCGGTGAAGTATGCACGGGAATTCAAGGTGCCGTTTTTCGGAATCTGCCTGGGGATGCAGGTTGCCGTCATCGAGTTTGGCCGCAACGTACTGCATTTGGAGGATTGCCATAGTGCTGAATTCAATCCCAACTGCACCCATCCGGTGATCTACCTGATGGAAGCCCAGAAGGCAGTCCGGCAAATGGGGGGGACGATGCGCCTGGGGGTGTATGACTGCGAACTGACCAGGGACAGTTTCGCCTTCGAGGCCTACCGGAAGCCATTGGTCCAGGAGCGCCACCGTCATCGCTATGAGTTCAACTATGCCTACCTCCAGCAGTATGAGGCTGCAGGGATGCGTGTTGCAGGGATGAACCCGGGCTCAGGCTTGGTGGAAATCATGGAAATCAACGCGCATCCCTACTTCGTCGGGGTGCAATTCCACCCTGAGCTGAAGTCCACCGTGGAGAACCCGCACCCCTTGTTCGTTTCGTTTGTCAAGGCGGCCCTGGACCACAAGAACCGCAACAAGCCGGACGAAAGGATGGATGAATGAGGCGATTGGATCCATCGGATTCACGCTGTGTTTCCAAAAATTGAACTAATTTTGCGCTCACTTTTTCAATGCAATTGCTCAATCCCAGTAAATGGATAGGAATACCATCATTGGCCTGGTGCTGATATCAGGAATCGTGCTCACCTGGCTTCTTTTTTTCGGCGGGAATGACAAGCCCGCCAATGGTTCCCAGACCCAGCAGACGACCACCACGGAGGTGCAGGCAACTGCGGGTTCTGACGACCAGCCAGCGCCCGCTGCAGCGGGGTTGCCGATGGGCATGGACTCCGCTGCCTTCCATGCACTGAGCGACAGTGCCAAGGCCGCTGCCATCGCTGCCGACAGGACACGCGAGCATGGTCTGTTTTCCGCCCTGTACCAGGGCGAGGACAGGGTCATCCACGTCCAAACAGGGAAGTACAAGGTCGCCTTGCACACCAAGGGCGGAAGGATCGGGTCCTTCCTCCTGAACGATTTCCAAACGGCGGACAGCATGCCCTTGCCCATCCAGACGGACAAGGAGATCAACACGCTGTCGGTCTATTTCATGCAAAACGCCAATGTGAAGTACCCGAACGTCTCCTCAAGTGACCTCTACTTCGAACCCAGTGCGACCTCCACGGTGACTGTCACCGGCGACAGTGCCGCGGTGGTTTCCATGAAGGCGGGCATCGATTCCAGCCGATACCTGGAGTACATCTACACCTTCCACGGAAACTCGTACGAGTATGAGCTGGAAATCAGGCAGGCGGATCTCGATGGATTGGCCTCCAAGAAACAGATGTCCGTGAACTGGCAGGCCGAAATCCCGAAGACAGAGCGCACGATGGCGCTGATGCGGGAGAAAACCTCCCTCTACTACCGGGAATCCGGAAGTGTGGACCACATCGGGCCCACCACGACGCCGGAGGATTTCATCACCCCCGAGAACAATGTCGATTGGGTCGCCTTCCACAGCCAGTTTTTCACGCATACGCTGCTGACAGACAAGGATGGCGGCACCCTGGAAAACATCAAGGTCTTCCATGCCGATCCGATCGGCCCTGACCCGGCGGATCCGAATTCGGGCGACGTGGTCAAGTTCATGAACGCCCAGTTTGACATCCCGATCGCCACGGTGTCCAGCGGATCCATCAAGTTGAAGTTCTATGCCGGCCCCCTGGATTTCGACATCCTCCGGCGGTACGGAAGAGACATGACCAAGCAGATCGGCCTCGGATGGGGCCCGTTGAAGTATATCAACAGCTGGCTCACGATCCCGATCTTCAACCTTCTCCAGCGCTATATCGCCAACTATGGCCTGATCATCCTCCTGCTGGGCCTGATCATCAAGACCCTGATCTATCCGCTGACCTACCGCACCTACCTCTCCACCGCCAAAATGCGGGTGGTGAACAATCTGCCGGAGGTCAAGGAACTGGATGCCAAGCTGAAGGACGACCCCACC
>JBJOPY010000132.1:0-5885 GCA_046050405.1 Bacteroidota bacterium
GCTACAAGCTCAATCGGAGATACCATGGATTCGGGTTGTTCGACAGGCTAGTTATCGCTGCAACATGCCACTGGAACCAATCTTAACCCCCTTACTGGCAAAGTTCCCCATAAGCATAAAATTGAATATCCCCACAATAGGGAGTATGCTAAAAAGCGTTCTCCTTGATTCCAGTGCTATCGTGCGGCGGCGATGCGCCTGTCTCACAAACTGAATCCAAGACGAGGCCCCTGTGAGACCTGAAATTGTTGGTGCGAAGTCCAGACTCCAGCTGGACGCCACCCTCTGGCGTGTGCCAGTCGAGGGTTCCTGCCTTCAGGTTTCCGAACGACCCATCCCACAGGGATCGACTGCTGGCTGGAAGTCGTCCAGAGGCACCTGAACCGGATCGGCCTGCAAAAGCCCGAATATCAGTCTACCTGTGTAAGCGATTCGTCATGGGAGGATCAGCGTGTCCCGATCCATTTCATAGCCAGTGAAGCAACCCAGTCCTCCGGTCACATTTGAACGAATTACACCCGGCTGCGCAAATGGGTTCCCATTGGAGCTTGCAGCATCATCCAGGCTGTTCAGGTAGCTCCAATAGCTCTGAGAAATGTGGTAAAGCGATGCGATCAGCGTATCACCCGAGCGGTAGTCAAAGAAGGTTCCGACCGTAATATCCTTCCCGTCGCCGATGAGGTCATCCAGTGTGAAGTCGAATTGCAAGGGACTTTCTTCCGACACCTCACCGGGGACGGGTACTTTGCCCTTGTAGAGTGCAAAGCGATAGTAATTATCCTGTCCGGGTGGATCGGGCCAGCTGACAGTGACCGCCGCTGCGCTGTCCTGGTTATAGGATGCTGTCATGGACGAAATGCGTACGGGTGGCATCACCCTGGTGGAACCGCGCACCACTCGCCCCGTGGTATCACGAACCTCGATTTGATATTCGACGTCGTAATCAGGCGGTACCGTGTATTCTGACAAATACAGGAAGTCAGAGACGAAAGGGCGGAGCGTATCTGCGAGCCCATGGTGGGTGATCACGACAGTCGCACCAGCCACGAAGGGGGTCGCAAAAGAGTCTTGAAAACCAATACTCTCACTGAGAATCATATACATCGGACTCCCGACCTCTAAAAAACATTCGACCACCAGCTGACTCTTGTACTCCGGCAGATCCAGATCCACATCCTTTGTACCGTTGCACCCATAGATGCCAAATAGCAACACAGGAAATAAAATCAGGAATCTGCATCGGACGCTCATGTTCAGAACTTGAAATTCCATGTCAAGGATGGGATGATCGGAAAAAGGGACACTTGTTTGATCTTGATTCCCGTTGGGATCTCCGCCCCTGTCGTCCCATCTTGACGGGTAGCGACATCCAAATAGAGGAAGTACGCATTGCGGCGGCTATACGCGTTGTAAATGCTCAAGGTCAGATCCGATTCGCCCCACTTCGGTCGCAGGCTGTAGACCAATCCGATATCCATGCGATGGTAGCTCGGCATGCGAAACGCGTTCCTGCTAGTATAAATGGGGACGACACTGGTACCAATCCCCCTGACCGGATCCACGGGGATCATCAAACCCACGGGAAGCGTCACGGCATTTCCCGTTCCATAGACGAAGGTGGTGGACAGGCTGAAACGCCTCCCCAGATCACCCATGACTACAACAGAGAGGTCGTTTCGACGGTCATACCTCGGATGAAACTTCTGACCACCATTGATGGCATCGAACTGCCGCCAATTCCAAGCCAAGGTATATCCCACCCAACCGCTGATACGGTCAAGGAGGCTGTTTCCCTGGCCACGCCTCTTCTCGAAGTAGAGTTCGTTCCCATAGCTCCAGCCTTTTCCGAAGATAAACTCTTGGTCCAGCTCGGGATTGAGGAAGATCTGTGCGCCATCACGCAAATCGATCTGGCGTGCAATCCATTTGTAGTAAACCTCATCGGTCAGCAAGAAATTCCTCCCGATCAGGAAACTGCCCCCCGCAGCGATCTGGTCAGATCGCTGAGGCTGCACGATCTTGCCAGAGGGATACCACATATCCGTGGGCAAGGATGCACCCGATGTACTCACCATGTGAATGTACTGGAACATTCTGGCGTAGGCTGCCTTGATACTGACCTTGTCAGAAATACTGTATTTCAGTGATGCCCGGGGCTCGATACCTTTGTAAAACTTCGTGGCACCGAGGAATCCAGAAGCCCGCACTCCCCCATTGACGGTGAGTTTGGGGCTGACAGTGAATTCGTCATTCACATAGGCCCCCAGTTCGGTTCCGAAGAAATCCTGGCCAGACTTGAAATCAATGCTGCCATCCTCGGAGGAGGCCCGGAAACGCCCGACACTGAATGCGTGGTAGATATACGCCAATCCAGCTTTGATCTGGTGGCGGTCGCCGCCCTTCACCAGAAGTTGCGAATTCCCTGCGACATCCTTGATCCCGGAGGAGAGTTTGAACTGAAATTGGGAGAATGTATTGTCAAAGGCGTAATCGTACTGGGATACGCTCATCCACGTTTTCAGCAACAGCCTGGAGCTGAAGGCATGAGACCAATCAGCCACCCCGGCCACGTTTCCCCAACCTAGCCTGAAGTCGAAATCACCTGATCTGAACCGAAACTTGTCACGTCCGCCATACAAGCCCACCTGGATCTGATCCCTTGGGCTGGGCTTGATCGTGAGCTTGGAATTGAAGTCATAGAAATAATAGTCAGGAATGGGGTTGAATTCGGGGTCGTCCTTCTTGAGGATGTTCAGCTGCCGGGTAAATATGTCGAAGTAGGTTCGCCGTCCACAGACGAGAAGGGAAACCCGGTCTCTGATGATGGGGACTTCGAGGGAAAGTCGGCTAGAGATCACGCCGATTCCGCCACTTCCGGAGAATTTCCTCATGTTGCCGTCGCGTTGGGTGACGTCAATCACAGAAGAGAGCTTTCCTCCAAACTGGGCAGGAAAGCCGCCCTTGTACAAGGTGACGTCCTTCACAGCATCCCCGTTGAAGGTGCTGAAAAGTCCGAAGAGGTGGCTGGGGTTGTAAACAGGGGCATTGTCCAGCAGAAAAAGGTTCTGGTCAGGCCCTCCGCCACGCACATACATGCCCGAGATTCCCTCCCCCCCCGATTGCACGCCAGGTTTGAGTTGCAGGGTCTTGATGATGTCCACCTCCCCGAACAATGCAGGAAGCTTCTTGGCTTCCAGGATGGTCAACTTCTCGGAGCTCATCTGCGTGCTGTTCAGCTTTTCTTGCAGGGAATTGGCCTCGATGACGACATCTTTCAGGGTGGTGCCCTGTTCCCTGAGTTTGGCATCCACCTTCATATTCTCAGTGACGTCCACCACATGTGTCGCAGGCTCGTAACCTGTGAATGAAAAAACAATCGTCAAGGTGTCTGCTGGGACGGTGATGACGTAGTTGCCATCCTCATCCGTGTAGGCACCGACCCTTTTCCCTGGCGCGAAGACGCCCGCCCCGGCCATGGGCTCACCGGTTTCGGCATCACGCACCTTGCCGGATACCGTGAAAAGGGATTGTGCATAGCCAATTTGAACCAGGGCTAGGGAAATGACAAGGCCAATTGTGAGACGATTTGAGGGGAAAGCCAAAATACCTGTTATTCCTGATTTGGAGTGGCAAATTTACCAGAATGTCTCGAATTCTGGAATAGATTCCGGTTTATTTCCAGATTTATCCGTAGCTTCGAGTGTGAATGATTCTAAAAAGAGCGTTATGCAGTTAAAATTCCTCGTTTCTTGCGGACTTTGCATTCTTCTTTTCGCTGTTTCACCGGTTGAAGCCAGAACTTCCCCCATGGCAGCTTCCTTCGTACCATCCAGCCGGATTATCGGAGGAGGAGATGACGACAAGGAGAAAAAAAAGGAAAAAGACGAGTCCACCAAGGATGCCAAGACGCGAGACCTATCCCGCAAACCTCAGCAACATGCACGGATGTCCGCCAAGATGGCTCGCCAGAGTTCCAAGTTTACCCAGAAGGAAATCGTGGGACGTGCCAAGGTGAGGAATTACTTCCATTCCACCTTCAACACAAAATACGGAAAGCCGGTGAATTTCAGAAGTACCTCTGCAAGAAATCAGTGGTCGAAAGGACACAAATGGTAGGCCATCGCCGAGTCCGCAACGAACATAGATCCAAACTATATGATGGTGGAAAGCCAAATGGGTTCCTTGCAAGTCTATTCCCCGTGCAGGATCGGATCAGTCTCCCTTCTATGGTGCGTAACTATTCCGGATTCGGGAGATCACTGTTAGCGCACGGGATGTACCAGAGGGCTATTCCTCCTCTCTCCATCCATACCGAGGAGAGGCACCCAAATGACAGTTTCGGAAAGCCGTACTTCTCAGTGATAAGATATGCCCGAGAAGCATGCCGAGAATATACACCGTTGGGGAGAACGCCAGTCGGTGGATGCGATGATTTCCCTATCTCGATCGTGGTGATGGATGGCCGAAACCTTCAGCACAGTAACCTTTCCACCAATCGGATCCGCCACCAATCAGTCCCAATACCGCTCCCGATCGGGTGATGCAGATTCTGCCGACACGGGAGAATCCAAATTCTCAGCTATCGCAACCTTACTTGGCGAGAATCACGTACAATGCCCAGACGATCCCCGGCAACCACCCCAGTATCGTAAGAATTAGACATATCCAGAAATCAATCCCGACCTTCTTCGTGTAAAGGTAAACGGCAAGCGGCGGAAGAAGGACGGCGAGCACCACGTAGAGCAACATTGAGCTATCATCAAGAGGGGCCTCTGGCCTCATCTTTTGGCGTGCATCTCGATAGTTTTGGATGGCTTCCTTCAAGTGCCTCCTAACCTCCTTCTTGTGGGCGGCTTCCTTTGCCAGCGCGACAAATTGCTCCTCACTGGATCCATCCCACACATGAACTTCCTTTACGTCCTTTCCAGATCCAATCCCGGGATTCATGAGGCCAGAACCTAGATCTGGAGCCTCCCCAGAATGCTCCATCCGATGAAGATTCAGGTCTCCAGCCTCACCCTCCGGTGCAGGTTGCACCCTCACCCCTGCCTCCGGTGCAGGATGCTGCGCCGCAGACCTCCCACCCCCTCCGCGATCACCTCCGGGAGCACTCGCCCATGCACTGTGCAGGAGAGATACCACAATGGCCAACACGGTCAAAAGCCCAGCCCTTTTCATACATTTATTCAGTCTATGCGAGACACCAGAGGACACACTTGCATTAGGGTAGCAATATAAGCAAATCATCGACTCCCCGCAATGAAAGACCGAACAAAGTTATCCACATTTAATCCACATGGTTTTTGAGCGGATATCCAATCTATTTCCCCATTCTAATCCCAGAGTTCCAATGATCATTCCCATCAACCATCACCGCAACAGTACTGCTGAGTATTGTACCCTCCCAAGCGATCCGGCCATCGGCCGCCATATACGTGAAAGAATCGACTTCGAATACAAGAACCACCGCTGAAGCACCTTAATGTCAGGTGGATCTGCATCGTACTAGTGTACTCTCCATCTTGCTGCCATCGTGGCATGCCTATCCCGGTACAATACCAGTCCTGGAACTGCTCCCGTTCATGCCCTTCACCGACCTACCTCTGGAAATGCTGCCTACTGTGGTGATCTTCCATTCCATCATTCTGGCGATGATTGCAATGGCAGCGGGTGGCTTCCTACTCCTGCCACCGCGCAAATCCGGCTCCGTGCTGATCCTTGGGGCTTCGTTGTTTGCTTGGGGAGCATTGCTGGAAGCTATGGCGGTGATGAGCTTTAAGACAGTTACCTTCAAAATGGGAAGGACGGCAACCCCGGCGCTATAGGAGCTCTTCGCAATGTTCGGGATCGTGCCGATCCCGCTCTTAGGCATTCAGCCAGCCTCC
>JBJOPY010000133.1:0-4822 GCA_046050405.1 Bacteroidota bacterium
TGACATGCAGGAGCTGAACACGAAGGCGGTCAAGGTTCTCACACAATTTGCAAACCATTTTGACTCGGAACTTCACGTCCTTCACGTATTGTCCGGAAATGACAACCTGACCCCGGAGCAGGCCAGCATCTTCAAGGAGCAATTTTCAGGTGCGGCAAATTATCCGTCGCTCAGCTATCATATATTAGATGCAGGGGACAAGTCTGTATCTGCATCGATCGAGGAGTTTGTGGATTCAAATGGCGCAAGCGCAGTGGCCCTGGTGACGCACCACCGGTCTTTCTTCGACAAGCTCTTCCACCCGAGTCTGACCAAGCGACTGGCAGTGCATGCACACAAGCCGTTGCTTGCCTTCCACGGGTGATGAAATCCGCATTTGTACCCACTTGAAAGCCTTCCCCCATCCTGACAACCCATGATGACGACGAGCGACGGCATGCCAGCAGCAGGGGAGCATACCTTGGACGGACTGTGCAGAACACTTTTCGAGAGCGCAGGGGAGGGATTGATCGTGGTGGATCATGCAGGCGAGATACAGATGATGAACAACCGTGCACTGGAGATGTTCGGGTATTCCAGGGAAGAATTGGTGGGACAGAAGATCGAGATCTTGGTGCCGTCAGACATGAGGCTGAGGCATGAGCGCAACCACATGCAGTACATGGCACATCCTGTACGGAGATCGATGGGGATCGGGATGGCATTGTCGGGTTGCCGGAAGGACGGAAGCACGTTCCCCGTTGAGATTTCACTCAACCACTTCGAGATAGGCGGACAAACCTGTGCAATGGCGCTTATTTCCGATATCACGCTCCGGCAGGTCGTGGAGAGGGAACTGGAAAAGCTGAACCTGGAACTCGAACAGCGCGTTCTGGAACGTACCCGGGAGCTCCGGGACAGTCAGCACCTCTATGCCGTGATCGCGAGGAATTTCCCGAACGGCAGCATTTACGTCTTGGACCGCGACTTCCGGTACATCTTCGCAGAAGGGCGTGAACTCTTCAGGATGGGCGTTACCAGCGATCAATTGATCGGGTCCAGCTATCTGGAGCGCCTCATCCCGAATGTGCGAGAAATGATCGAAGGCAAACTGGAGGAGGTCCTCCGGGGACACAACATGACCTTCGAATTGGATGTGGAGGACAAGACTTACGAAATGCATGCAGTGCCGCTCCGCGATGCCGATGGCATCATTTCGCGTATCATGCTGGTGGAAACCAATACGACCCAGCAAAAGCGTGCAGCAGCGAATATCATCAAGGCACTCGAAAAGGAGCGCCAGCTCAATGAATTGAAATCCAGATTTGTATCCATGGCTTCCCATGAATTCAGGACGCCTCTGAGTACGATCCTGACATCGATTTCCCTGGTCAGCAAGTACACTGGCCCCGAACATGAGGAGAGCCGCCAAAAGCACTACAATCGGATTCGAACCTCGGTACACCACCTTACCTCCATCCTCAATGATTTCCTGTCGCTGGACAAGCTGGAAAGCGGCAAGTTGCAATCTCACCCCGAGGAGTTTGACTTGAAGGCGAAGATGGAAGATCTGATCGACGGGATGCAGGCCATCTGCAAGCCGGACCAGTCCATTGTCTTCACCTATGAAGGCGACAGGACTGTCAAGGTGGATCGGAACATGTTTCGAAACATTGTCCTGAACCTGATCTCCAACGCCATCAAATACTCGGGCGAGGGACAAAAAGTGGACGTGGACACACTCGTTCGCGATGGCAAAATTCACATCGACGTACGGGATCATGGGATAGGTATCGCCGAATCGGAGAAGCAGCACATGTTCGAGCGATTTTTCCGAGCCAACAATGCAACGAACATCCAAGGCACGGGCCTGGGCTTGAACATTGTGCGGAAATACCTTGACTTGATGGATGGAGACATCTGGTTCGAGAGTGAATTGGGCAAAGGCTCCACATTCAGCATTGTTTTACCCCAACGCTTGAACGAATGAAAAGGATACTCTTGATAGAGGACAACCCAGAGATGCGTGAAAACACATCGGAGATCCTCGTCTTTGCGGGTTATGAAGTCATCACCGCCAACAATGGACGGCTAGGAATCCAAAAAGCCAGGGAGGAGATGCCTGACCTGATCCTGTGCGACATCATGATGCCTGAGATGGATGGATATGGAGTCCTGTTCCTGCTGAACAAGGATCCGAAGACGGCGGGAATACCGTTCATCTTCTTGACCGCCAAGGCCGACAAGAGTGAAATCCGCAAGGGCATGAACCTGGGTGCCGACGACTACCTGACCAAGCCATACGATGAGATGGAACTGCTGGACGCCATCGAGGGCCGGTTTAGGCGGAATGAAATCACAAGAAAGGAATTTGGCAATGACCTCGCGGGCCTGAATGCCTTCCTGGACGATGCCCGTGGCAAGGAGGCGCTGAGCAGGCTCTCAGTGGATCGGAAGACCAGGGTCTTCAAGAAGAAGGAAAACATCTATTACGAGGGTGAATATCCTAACAGCCTCATATTCATTACCAAGGGGAAGGTGAAGGGTTGGCGCATGAATGAGGATGGGAAGGAATTCATCACAGATCTGTACAAGGAGGGCGAGTTCATCGGCTATCTGCCACTTATCACGGGTGCGACATACTCCGAGACGGCAACTGCATTGGAGGAAAGCGTGGTCGCATTGATCCCCAAGGATGATTTCCTGGAATTGTTTCACAAGGACCGCGACGTCGCCTTCCGCTTCATCAAGTTGCTTGCCAGTAATGTCCATGAAAAGGAAGAAAAGCTCCTCAGCCTTGCCTACAGTAGCGTTCGTGCCCGCGTGGCGGAAGCACTGCTCCGGCTGAGGGACCGTTATCAGGGCGGTGCAAATGATCCCTTCAGCATCAGCATCTCACGCGATGACTTGGCGGGAATGGTGGGAACCGCGACCGAGTCGCTCATCCGGACGCTTTCAGAATTCAAGAACGAGCACTTGATCGAGATCTCAGGACGTGAAATCACGGTGCTGGACTGCCCAGGCCTCGAGCGAGCCCGGCAGTAATACTGATGGATTCGCCCGAATCTTGACAAAGGTCAAGCCTTCCGATGATCTGTTGCATTTGAACCTGAGCCGTACCGAGATAATTTTGTCATAATCAGGATTTTTACCCAGAGTTACGAATTGCGAATTCAGATGAATTCTTTGGCTCCAAGATATTTGACCGATGATGAAGGCAGGCAATTTTAGAGTTCTTATACCGATTGACTTTTCGGAAAACTCAAGAGAGGCCGAAAGATATGCACTGGATCATTTCAATGGTCAGATCACCCATCTGTACCTCCTGCATACTTATAAGGAGAACACACCCGGAAGCGCACCCCTGATCTCGCTGATGGACATCCTTCGGGAAAAATCCGAGCGGCTGATGGCACAGGAAGTACAATTCATTCGGTCTTCCATGGTGGACGACACGATGGAGATTCAGACCTTTTCACGGTTCGATGGCTTCTTGGAAGGAATCCTGGACATCAAGAATCGATTTGGCATCGATCTGGTCGTCCTGGGAACCAATGGTCATACCCATCCCAGGATGGAACTGAGGGACGATGACCCCGGATTCCTGTTGCATCGTCTGAATTTGCCCCTGTTGCTGGTCCCCAAAATTGCGAATTAACGCGCAAGTTCCCCTGGGCACCTTACCGATCTCTGCACTTTCGCTTACTTTTGGTGTAAACTATTCAGGTTACATCAATTTCTAGAAAATGAAGATAAACCTTTCCTTCCTCAGCGTTACAGGCCTTTTGGCCATTCTTCTGATTGCTAACACTTTACCGGCCCAGACAGGAAACCAGCAGATCACGCTGGAAGACCTCTGGCTGAAAGGCAAGTATCGTACAGACGCGCCATCCGAATTCAACTGGATGAAGGATGACAACTTTTACACTGAGCTGGAACAAGATAGGATCGAGAAGTACGGGATCAAGGACCAAGCCAAAGCCGGGACTATTCTGGACATTTCGAAGCTGAAGGATCCCGCCACCGGTGAGGCATTGCAAATCGCAAGCTATCGGTTCAGTGAAGACGAGTCGAAGGTGCTCCTGACCGGCACCCCTATGCCCATCTACCGCCACAGCACCAAGGAGGTCTGCCATGTCTGGGACAGCCAGACGAACAAGGTCTATCGTTTGCACGAAGGTGAGCCAGTGTCTTTTGCCACTTTCTCACCCGATGGCCGTGCGGTGGCCTACATGGCCGAAAACAACCTCTTCACATACAACTTCGATGATGACAAGCTGTCCACCCTGAGCACGGATGGAAGCTGGGGGAAGGTGATCAATGGCGGAACGGATTGGGTGTATGAAGAGGAGTTTGCATTCGACAAGGCATTTGCCTGGTCCCCCGATAGCCGGAGGATAGCCTTCTATCGCTTCGATGAGAGCAAGGTGCGAGAGTTCAACATGGTCATCTATGACGACCTGTATCCCACCGATTACAAGTTCAAGTACCCGAAGGCAGGGGAAGCAAATGCAGAGGTGGAGATCCACATTCACGAGATCGTATCCGGAAAGACAGTGAAAGCAGACATCGGTGCGGAGACCGACCAGTACATTCCCAGGATCGCATGGACGAAGTCACCGGACAAACTAGCGGTGATGCGCATGAATCGCCTGCAAAACAAGCTCGAAGTGATGATGGTGGATGCCAGCACGGGACAGTCCAGGGTCATCCTGACGGAAACGGACGATGCCTATGTGGAGCAGCCCTCGGACTTGAAGTGGGTATTCCTGAAGAACGGCAAGGAATTCCTGTGGCAGAGCGAAGCAGATGGGCACAACCATATCTATCTCTATACCCTGGA
>JBJOPY010000134.1:0-3064 GCA_046050405.1 Bacteroidota bacterium
TCCCCTGTGCAGTGCATTGATCTCGATCAGATCACCGACGAGATCGATGGCACTCCGAACCACCTGAGGGGGATAGACCCCGAAGACATTCGAGATGAGTACACAGATCACTCCCGCCAGCAGCAGCCCCTTGTAGCGCCAGATGTACCGATTGAGCCTTAGCAGAGATTTCATATTTCGATGCGGCGAAAGATTGCCGGTTTGACAACCCCTGACTGATGCAACGTTTGCATCTATGCAAATTCAGGACGTGAAATAAGAAACTCCTGTTCAATAAACCGGATGCCGTAATCCTTCAGTTCATCCAGGATGGGTGCATAAATCTCCCCGGAGGTTGGAATCACCACACCTCTAATTCGGATATTTCCCGCTAGAATATGCTTCGCGGCAATCGCAGCTGGAAGCCCGACAGTCCTTGAAATCGCAGTATGGTTGTAGTCCTGCCCCAGGTCAACCATGGAAGAGACCAGGCGGCGCTGCTGCCCAGCGAGCTCGTAGTCGAGCTGATGCTGCATGACCACCATATCCACATCCTCAGGTAAAAACACCCACTTCTCTTGCAGAATATGTTCGAGGATCTCTGCGGGGGACGCATTCACCAAAGGGATTCTCTGATCACTCAGCAGGCCGAGTTTCTCCAGCTTCAGCAGCACCTCTCCGTCCTGGAATTCCTCCAAGAAAAAAGCCAGGCTCTCACGGTCACTCAAACCGTGAACCTTGTTGACGAAACTGAAGACAAAATCTCGATAGGTCATACCCTCGCTGGTGGCGATTCGATAGCTTCCGTCCGTGATACCCATCTGGACAAACGCATCCCACATCTTGCAGTAGCCTGGATAGCGGATCGTGGCCCTGAAAAGCGTATCCACCTCCTCCAGCTGGTAGAGCTGGAGATACTTGACAGAATCCCGGTTGGCATAGGCTTCAAACCTCCCAATGCCAGGAATCTCTATCTCCTCAAGGCGACGAAACAGACGACTGTACGGAAGATAGTGGATGGATCCCTCACTCCTGTACCGTGCTCCCCCCTGCCCTGCAAGGATCACATTTCTCGGTGCCCAGGTGAATTTATAGCCCCATTCGTTGTTGCTCGCCGGTGCTACCAGTGCACCACAATAACTTCTGAAGCTACGGATCCTTCCTCCCAACCCCCGCACGCGCTCCACCATCTCCATAGTACTCATGTGGTCTATTCCTGGATCCACTCCGATCTCATTCAGGCAGAGGATGTCAGCTTCCCGTGCAGCGGTATCAAGGTCTGCCATTTCTTCTGACACATAGGAGGCTGTGACCAGATGAGCCTTCAATTCGAGGCAATCCCTTGCCACCAGCACATGCATGCTCGCCGGAAGCAATGAAATCACCAAGTCGGCAGCCTCTACTTCCTTGCGCCGCGACACGGCATCGGCCGCATCGAAACCGATTGCTCGCCCTCGAGGGTGACCTCCCACCTTCTCTATGGCAAGTGACTCTTGCATGTCACCGACCACGACCTCCCAATCGCCGGACGCAGCATGGTCAAGCAAGTACTGAATCATCGTTGTAGCAGAGCGCCCTGCCCCGATCACGAGTATCCTCTTCATATCTTGTGAAACATTTTGGCGAAGTTAAGACTGCGCGAGCCAGTTTCACAAGGACGCTTTGACTTCGAAAATGAGAATCCCTCCTTCATGCGATGCTGCTCTTGTGGGCAGATGGAATTTGACAGAGAAACTATCACCGGCGTACATGTCCGAATCAGGACTGCTTGAGGCTGTGTCCTAATTTTTCACGCTTCGTTTTCAGATAAAAGGCATTGTGTGGATTGGGCGAAATTTCAATGGGAACGCTCTCCACGATTTCCAGCCCATAACCAGTCAACCCGGAAAGTTTCCGGGGGTTGTTTGTCATCAGTCGCATCTTCTTGATGCCTAGGTTTCGAAGTATCTGGGCACCTACTCCATAGTCACGCTCATCCATCTTGAAGCCCAGCTCGATGTTCGCCTCGACCGTGTCGAACCCCTGTTCCTGCAGCTTGTAAGCTCTCAGCTTGTTGATAAGGCCAATGCCGCGACCCTCTTGGTTCATGTACAAGATCACACCCTTCCCTTCCTTCTCCACCATCTCCATGGCCTTTTCTAACTGTTCACCGCAGTCGCAGCGGCAGGATCCGAAGATGTCACCCGTCACGCAGCTAGAGTGAACCCTTAACAACACAGGCTCATCCTTTTCCCATTTCCCTTTTACCAGAGCCATGTGAATCTCACCAGTATGGATTTGACGGAAGGCTATCAGGTCAAATGTACCATGCTGAGTGGGAAGGGCGATCCCGATTTCCCGGACGATCAGGGAATCATGCTGCAACCGGTATTCGATCAGATCCGCAATGGTGACCAGCTTGAGTCCAAATTGATCTGCGATCTCGCGCAGCTCAGGAAGGCGGGCCATGGTACCATTGGCATTCATGATCTCCACAAGCACACCCGCAGGCTCGCATCCGGCCAACCTCGCGAAGTCAATGGCGGCTTCGGTATGGCCTGAGCGGCGAAGCACGCCTTCAGGTTTGGCCCTAAGCGGAAAGATATGTCCGGGCCTGCCGAAATCCTCAGGCCTTGCAGCTGGATTGATCAGTGCTTGAATCGTTTTGGCACGATCACTTGCAGAAATCCCACTGGTGACACCATCCTTGAGCAGATCAACAGAAACTGTGAAGGGAGTGGAATGAAGCGCGGTATTCGCACCTACCATCATGTCCAGTCGCAGTTCCTCGCACCGATCCTCCGTGAGAGACATGCAGATCAACCCACGTCCATGAGTGGCCATGAAGTTTACGATCTCAGGTGTGACGTGACGGGCAGCGATGATGAAATCGCCCTCATTCTCACGGCCTTCGTCGTCTGCAACGATGATCAATTTTCCTTGGCGAATGTCCTCGATCGCCTCAGCAATCGTATCTATTTTGATCTTTGACATGGGACAAAGTTAATGAATTGGCATTATTACCATTCGCATTCATTTGCGATCGTCCGCAGCCTCAATTGAAGGGAGAAGGTCGACGAGGACATCAGCCCACGACATTCCACCA
>JBJOPY010000135.1:0-3774 GCA_046050405.1 Bacteroidota bacterium
ATCCGCCGAATCGCTCCTGCAGCTTGGCCCGGAACAGGCCGCTCATGCGGTCGCCCTCGATCTGCGAGTCGCCATAGTGGAGAATCCTGGCGGGCTTGGCCCCGTGACGGGCTTTCTCAAATGCCGCGAACGCGGGAAAGAGGACGCTCGGGTCATCTCCGGGGTACTGGATCGCATGGGCCGCGCGACCCGTCCCGGCTGCCGCCCGAAGCTCCTGCGTGGTATCCCGGCCCGCCTTTCCCTTGTCGTCTCCCTGCAAGGCCGCAAGGAGAACCTTCAGGTCTTTGGGCTTCAGCGTATCCTCTTGGAAGAAATCATCCCATGTCGGGAAATAGAGCGTGAACGGGGGGGTGATGGCCGTGCCTCCACGCCTCCACGCCGGGATCTTCACACCCTGCCCTGGATAGATGAATGCGATCGCACCCAGAATGGCGATCACTGACAGCACGAACCCCGTTACACGCCACGGCTGAACCGACCTGCCCCGTGGTGCGGTTTCCGGTGGCTGCTTTCCGGGCACCGGTGGCGTCTGACCGGAGACATCCCCAGCCTTGCGGTCCAGGGCTGCATCCCCCGGAAGTTTGGCGGCGTCCCGTAAATGGCTGTTAAGATGCGGATTCACTTCGGGCGCTTCGGAATTTTCAGGAGGATGCCCGGCTGTAGCCTTGCATCCACGCCATTTGCTTTCATGATGGCTTCCGGTGTCACCCCGGGATATTTCTTCGCGATCAACCATAGGTTGTCGCCATTCTTCACCGTGTAAAGCGTGTAGGGGGATGCAGGGGTTTGCGGGGCCTGGTTCGGGTACATCGGCACGGAGGGCTCGCTGGTCTCGGCGCTGCTGGCGGGCCGGGTGGGCTCCTCTCGCTTGGTTTCAGCCTCCCGGCGCAGTTGCACCGCGTAGATCGAGTCTTTCAGCAGGCTGAAACGCCGGCCATAGCCCTGGGGCAGGCAGAGCGGCACGTTCATCCCCAGTCCCGGTACCGTCCCGCTCCTGCAGACCGGGTTCATGTTTCTCAGCTGGCCTTCCGGGATGCGAAGGGCCTTGGCCACAAGGGCAAACCGAAGCGGTTCCTGCAATGGGATCTGGTCGGGCAATGGCATCGCTTCCATCTGGAGCGGAAGGAGGCCCAGCTGGCCCGAATGTGTGATGACATAGGCCGCAGCCCCGAAAGCAGGCAGGTAATCCCGCCCCTCCTCTGGCAGGAAGCTGTACAGCTGTTCGAATCTTGCGTCCGCCCCTGCCCGCTGCCGTGCCCGTGTCACCCCCGCAGGGCCACAGGTGTAGGCGGCCAGGGCAAGTGTCCAGTCATGGTACTGTGCATGCAGCTCCGCCAGGTAGGCCAGGGCGGCCTTGGTGCTTTTGTACAGGTCGCGGCGCTCATCCACCGCGCTGTTGCAGGTCAATCCCTCCTTCAATGCCACATAATGGTTCAGCTGCCAGATCCCCACGTCGCCCCGCTCTGAGACTGCCTGGAGATGGTAGGCACTGAGTGCTGCGGGAAGCAGGGAGAGTACGGGCGGCATGCCCAGTTCGGCGAGCCTGCGTGCGACCACAGGGCCGTAGATGCTGGCGACGCCCAGAATCGCCTCGGTGGTCCGTCTCCTTTGCCGTGCATATAGCGCGATGAAATCCTTCACCCTTGGGCTCAGTTCCATTTTCACTTCACCCAGGGTGGAGGCGAGTTCATGCTCCAGCTGGTCATCATCGGGCAACATGGCCCCCTGCATGCTTTCGGCCTTGCCGGGCTCGTTTGCCCGGGCATTCATCACCTCCCAGCTGCCCTCCAGTCCGTCCATGTGCAGGAGGAGCTGTGCCTGGGCGTTCAGGCGGTGTTTGGTGGAGATCATCTGCGCAATGGCGGGAGGGGCGGCTGCAAGCCCCATCGCCATGCAGCACAGATACCATTGCACCCGGAGACCCATTCTCATGCCTCGAAATTAGGAATTTTCCGCAGGCTGTTTGGGCTGAGATACGCCGGATCGATGTCCATGGGGTCAGTTCCCGGCCAGCTGGCCGAAGCGCGTGGCCACCTCGGGCTTCAGGATCTCCGTCCAGATCCGATACCCCGCCGCATTCATGTGCAATGAATCGCTCATATAGATTTCGCGCAGCGGTCTCCCGTCCTCGCCCAGCATTTTTTGGCTGACATCCACATACCACATCCGGTCTTCCGTCCGGACATAGTCCTGGATCAGCCGGTTGGCCTCCTGAAACCTCGGCCAATGCTTCCAGCGAATCGGAGACGGCTTGAGGGAAACGAAGAGGATCCCTGTCATGGGCAGGTCTGACCGGAGTGTTTTCACAAAGGCTTTGAAATCATCGAGGAGCACTCCGGCGGGGTATTTCCCGCTGGCGATGTCGTTTTCGCCACAGTAGAGGACGATCAACCTGGGGCGCAAGGGGACGATCATGCTGCCTGAGGTCCGTGTCACTTGCCGGATGATCGCCCCTCCGATTCCGCAGTTGGTGACGGGTAGCGGTGCCATGTCCGCCTGGAGGCTTTCCCACTTCCGTATGCTGGAGCTGCCGGCAAACACGATTCCGCCCTGGGCACCTTCAGGGAAGGTCAGGAGGGGAGCCTGCCTTCGGGCCTCCCGTCCGGACGCTGGCTGCTGTCCCGGTGCCAGTGCATCGGGTGCCGCATCTCCTCCCCCCCTTCCCGCCACGGTTGTGCAAGCATAACAGATGATCAGCAGGAGCCCTGACCACAGCAGGGCTCTCAGGATCGCTCCATGGACACCGATGGGTTTCAACGTTCCTGATTCCATGTACAAATATTCATGGATTCATGGAAACTGCCAGCGAAACCCTGATCTTCTTGTGCAGGAATCCTCCTCTGGACTCCATCCTCCTCTGGTCAGCCCCTTGGGCAGTCCATCCGTTGCAGCGAACTTCCACAGCGCAGGGGTGTCCCCCTGAGGCGGTCCACATGCCCCCCGGCCGGCCGCCTCCTCTCCTGTGCCGCCGCCGATGTTCTGCAGCCTCTTCGCCTCAAGGAAAGCCTTTCACGGAGGGACGGGGCAATCGGTAGCGTCAACGGGATGCCCTGCCGGAGCTACCATCCACCTCAGCAGACGGTCACGTCATTCCTCCGGAGGGAGGATGCAGAGGGTGTGTGTTTGCCATGGCAGGTGTCATGGCTGCGGGTTCCGGACAAGAATTTGA
Source organism: Bacteroidota bacterium (assembly GCA_046050405.1). Taxonomy (GTDB): domain Bacteria; phylum Bacteroidota; class Bacteroidia; order J057; family JADKCL01; genus JADKCL01. The sequence continues at coordinate 3,170 of JBJOPY010000135.1, forward strand.
GATGGCAATCCGATAAATATGCCCTATATTGCCTCACTATACATCTATTTCGGAGTTGATCGAATATCAGTGAGGCCAGCCCTGCTCAAATACCTGCTCTTCGGACTGTTCTTGGCGGCGGCGTACGATGGAAAAGCGATCCAGTATTTCGTGGATTCATCGGCGACTGCGGGTGCCAACAATGGCACCTCCTGGTTCAATGCCTATCGGAACCTGCAAACAGCCATCCGCGCAGCCTCGTCCGGAGACACGCTCTGGGTGGCGGACGGGCATTACTACCCGGGAAACCCCGGGGAGAACGATGCTTGGCTGGACCTCAAGATTGGTGTCACGATGCTCGGCGGGTTCCAGGGCCTGGACGGTGCCCAGGAGACTTCCGCCTCCCAGCGGAACCACCTGACGAACCAGACCATTCTCTCAGGAGACCTGGACAGAAACGGCATCCACAGTGCCGGGGACGCCTACCATGTCGTCAATTCGACCCAGAAAGACACCACTGCGGTCGTGGATGGGTTCATCATCGAGATGGGGTATGCGGTGGGCCCGGGTGGACATTCTTTCGGCGCAGGGATATTCTCCTTCGGCGGGGGAGGGAGCTACTACAA
>JBJOPY010000136.1:0-2931 GCA_046050405.1 Bacteroidota bacterium
AGGCTACGATCAGCACGGAGCTGACCAGATGAGCTTCACGGTCAGGTTGTTGAACGGCTGGAAGCCTTCGAGGTAGGTCCCGGCCACCGGGAATTCCAGCCTCCCCGCCCCGATGGCCGAGCCACCAATTACCTCTACGACCGGCTGCTCAGTCATGGGATGAAACTCTATGAGTGGCCGCATTCGGTCTTGCATGGCAAGGCTGCGGTCGTGGATCGTCGCTGGACGACCATCGGGTCCTTCAACCTCAACCATCTGAGTGCCTATGGCAGCATCGAGATGAATGTCGCCGTGAAATCGGAGACGTTTGCCTCGGTGTCGGCGGAGGCCTTCGAGAAGGCCATGGCGGAGTGCGACGAAATCACGATGGAAACCTGGAAAGCCCGCCGGGGATGGTGGCAACGCATCCTGAACTGGGCTTCCTACCAGCTCGTTCAGACGGGGTTGTCATTCCTCACCTTCACCTCTTACAAACGATTCTGGATCCCCCCGTCATCCCGGAACCGGGGAAAATCCCGAGGTTCAGTCAAAGGGACTGGTAATATGCACCAATCTTTTCATACCTGAGTCTTCGCCCCTTGGACAGAAACTGGCCGTATGCATCAATGCTGAACCTATGCTCAAACAAGAAGTGCAACACCTTCGATACGGCGACTCGGAGAAAATGCACTTCTCAGAGCTTCAGCTCCGTCCGGATGACCCGGTCTGCGTTATGGTGGTGATTCCAATAATCCAGCTTTTTGGTGACCATCCGTGAAGCCTTGGTCACGAAATGCCGGGCTCCAGGGCCGAAACCTTCTTCGTAGTCTTCTTCCCATCCTCGGATGATGTGGGGAAACTTCTCTTCGTACCATATCTTGAGCTGTCGGCTGCCGTCCAGATAATCGACTTGGTAAACTGCTACACCTGTCGTGTCACTGTGCAAGAGCTGGGCCGAAACCCTGACGGGTGTGAGCGGCTGGTGGCGAAGCCTGGCATAAATGGTACCTGGAATGAGAGAGAAACTGCCTGTGGGCAGCTTCTCAGGGGCTATCCGGAGCCGAGTCCAGATCGCATCCTCCGGCAAGGCTTCGTCGATGCGGGATTCCTGATCACCCTCCCCGGGGAAATAGGAGTGTCCGGTCATTTCATAGTGCCCAGCACGGTAGTTTAGCTGCGAGTAGGCATGGCCGCACCACTCCTGCGAGGAGGTCGCGACTTTCAGCGGGTAAGGATACCGCTCTGCATCCACCGGTGACACGGCTGTCATCAGGATGGAGTAGGGATAGATGCCCGTGATGAACTTCTTCTCGAAATTGACTTTCAGGACAGGCATGGCTGGGCCATTGCCCCCGTCTGACTTTGTGAGCGTCCTGGTGGAAAAATCTTCGGCAACGAATAAAAGCACCGCTGTGCCTTCGTGGAATTCACCATACCGTGCCTGGCTCAGATGGTAGCTCGTGATTTCGGCTTCTCCTGCATTCCAGTAGGCTTTAAACTCGGCTCCCGGCTGGAAGGGTTCGGGGATCAATTGTTTGGAATTCCTCAGAATCCGTTCCTCATTCGCAAACCAATAGATCGCTATGCAAGCGATCGGGATCAGGAGCACAGGAAAGAAGACAAGGGTGGAGAGGTTCAGTCTTAACTTGCTGGACATATCGTAGTCATTGTCGGATACCACGCTGGATAACCCGTTGACCAAAGATAGGAATTCGATGGTATTCCAGCACCATAATCCATGAGAGACGAAAGGGAAGGTGAACGAATCCGGGGATGTGGGCAGGCCGCGACCATGATGCGGATGGACTGCCCGAGAATTCAAAATGCGGAGCGGCAGAGTCGATCTCTAGCGTGATGGCCCTGCATATTCCTCCAAATAGTCCCCACTCGAATCAATTTTCCTTAATTTCGACCTCGGAAATGACATTTCTCAATCCCATATTCCTCTGGGCCTCCCTTGCGGTGCTCGTCCCGATCATCGTACACCTCTTCAACTTTAGGAGGCCCCGGCGCATTTCATTCTCTGACATCTCCCTCGTGAAGGAAGTCAAGCGATCTGTCGTGAAGCGCATGCGCCTCAGGCAGTGGCTCCTGCTCGCGGCTCGGATTCTGGCAATTCTTGCGCTAGTCGCCGTATTCGCGAATCCGATTTGGCGTAGAGACAAGACGGCAGCCTTTTCCGGCAATAGCTCGGTAGCCATCGTGATGGACAACAGCTATTCCATGAAAGGGGGAAATGACAAGGGAGAATACTGGGTTCAAGCCCAGGAGTTTGCGCGAGAAATCATCAATGGATACGGTCGCAACGACGAGTTTCTCGTGATGGGAAGCGATGAACCCAAGCTGCATCTCAGCTTCGGTGAGCAGCAGGCGGCACTGAAGGAAATCCGGAAAATCGAGATCGTCCAGAACATGCGGTCACTCGTTGACCTCGTTGCCGTCTCGGAGGACGTCTTTGCCAACGCATCCAATGCACGGCGTGCGCTCTACTTCATCAGTGATTTCCAATCGGCCACCGTACTGCCGGACACACTCCCCCGCCTGAAACTGCCGAATGGAGTGGACATCCATCTCATCCCCCTCGCCACGCGTCCGCTTCGGAATGCCTATGTGGCGGATCACGCGATCGCCACCCAGATCATCGAGAAGGAGAAGCCGGTGAACCTGAAGATGACGCTGGTCAATGACAGCCCTGAACCACTGAAAAACATCGGCCTGCGGGTCGTGACCAATGGCGAGGACAGACCCGTTGCCACCGAGGATCTGCTTGCCGGGGAACGCAAGGAAGTCAATGTCAACCTGCTACCCAGGGCAGCAGGTTGGCAATCCGGATATATCCAGATCGACGACCGGCCTATCGAATTTGACAACCGGCGTTACTTCAGCTACTATGTACCCTTTCGTGAGAAGATGCTGATCGTGGAGGAAACTCCGAACAGCAAACTGCATTTG
>JBJOPY010000137.1:0-5959 GCA_046050405.1 Bacteroidota bacterium
CAAATCCACATCGTAACGCTCACAGGCGATTTGAACACCCTCATAGAAGGCATCCATCGCCTCGACAGTGAACCTGCTGCTCAGAGCCACGGAAACAGTGATCCCGAACGGCTTCGCATTCATCGCATAGATGTCGCTCAGATTCACCACCACGGACTTGTACCCCAGATGCTTCAAGGGAACATACCGGAGATCGAAATGAACGCCTTCCACCAGCAGATCAGTAGAGACCAGATGCACCTCCTTCTCAGACACGGCATATACCGCAGCGTCATCCCCGATCCCTTTGACCACATCCGGATTGTGAACCGTAAAATCATTGGTAAGACGCTCAATCAAACCAAACTCCCCCAAACGGGAGATCGGCGTCAAGTCCTCTCCATTATCTTCCAGCATTCAGCAAATATAGCTGAAAAACAAAATTGCCTTACGCCAGAATCAGAGTCCCAGCTTGGCACTGATCTCCAGCATCCGCTGTATCGGAGCCAGGGCCTGCGACCGCAGCGGCTCAGGGACATCCACCTCCGGAACTTCATGCTTCAATGAAATATAGAGCTTTTCAAGCGTATTCAGCTTCATGTGAGGGCAGTCGTTGCAGGCGCAAGTCCCCTCGTTAGGTGCTGCTATGAACCTTTTGCCCGGTCTTGCCTTCTGCATCTGGTGAATGATCCCCGATTCGGTCACGACGATGAAAACCTCCGCAGAGCTCTTCCTCGTAAAATTGAGCAGCCCGCTGGTGCTCCCGATGTAATCCGCCATTTCCAAAACTGGATCCTCGCATTCCGGATGGGCAATGACCAGCGCACCCGGATGCCGCAATTTCAGTTCCGTCAACTTTTTCCTGGAGAAAATCTCATGCACCATGCAGGCACCGTTCCAGAGAACCATCTTCCGGCCTATCAACTTGTTGATGTAAGCACCTAGGTTCTTGTCAGGGGCGAAGATCAAGGGTTGGTCCTTCGGGAAACTCTCCACGATCCCCACTGCATTCGTGCTGGTGACCACTACATCGCTGAGTGCCTTGAGGCCAGCGGAGCAATTGATGTAGGTTACCACCTTGTGGTCAGGGTATCCCCTCTTGAATTCTGCGAACAGTTCGGGAGGACAGCTGTCACTCAGTGAGCAACCAGCATTCAAATCTGGTAAAACCACTTTTTTCACAGGATTGATGATCTTCGCGGTTTCAGCCATGAAATGAACCCCGGCAAACATGATCAAATCTGCTTTCGTCTTGGCAGCCTGCTGAGCCAAACCTAGGCTGTCACCCACAAAATCTGCTACATCTTGGATATCAGGCTCCTGATAGTAATGCGCCAGCAAAACTGCATTCTTTTCCTTCTTCAGACGGTCAATTTCCGCGAAAAGATCAAGCGTTGGATCCACTTCAATGTCCAAAAATCCAATCCTTTTCACTTCCCTGACCTTTTCGTCCAGCATATCCATCATTCTTTCAATATTTTCTTTTTAAGAGTATGTAGTAATTGATGTCGTGTGGATTGTGTTTAAAAGTGAGTGGGGGAAAATTTGGAAATGGCGATAATCACAATTCCAAATCAGTAATCCACATCAAAGATAGAATTATTTGATTCAGATTCATTAGTTTAGCGGTGTTTATGAACATATCCACATCCGTGTGGTCTTGCAAGAATATGGAAAAGTTTTCAAAGTGAAGGGTGTGCATTGAATGTTGATAACTGGCTTGTAATCCACAGCCCTGTGAATTAAGAAAATCGAAATCCTGACATGTCTAGGGATCGGTCTTTGCAAATAAAGTTATGAAAAACATTTCCACATGGTTATCCATAGTTTTCAATGCCAGGATGTGGAAATATGAGTGTTCATTATCAGGGAGTTGCGACCTTTGTCGACGGCGATTGTGGACAACATGGCGACGGTTGAGAAACACGGATTGAAATGGTGAAAATCATCGGGGCGGAGGAATTTGTAAGAAGGTCAAGCGCATTGCACGTCTTGGATGTGAGATCTCCGGGAGAATACCGTTTGGGTCATCTTCCAGGTGCATTGTCATTTCCCCTTTTTGATGACAGCGAACGGGCAGAGGTTGGAACCCTTTATAAGCAGGCGGGACAGCTGCAGGCAGTGGAGCGGGGTCTGGAGATTGTAGGGGGAAAGATGAAAAACATGTTTGTCCAAGGGATGAGCTATGCAAGGGATGGCCAGCTGATGGTTCATTGCTGGAGGGGTGGAAAGAGGAGTGAATCCGTGGGAAACCTGCTTTCCGTCGCCGGCTTGGAAGTTTTCGTGTTGCAGGGAGGATACAAGACTTATCGCAACTGGGTGTTGCAACAGTTTGTCCCTGAGAGGGAATATTTGGTGGTGGGAGGATTGACGGGATCAGGGAAGACACGGATTCTGCACCATCTCCGCAGTCAGGGGCAGGCTGTATTGGACATTGAGGGGCACGCCGCACATCGTGGCTCGGCTTTCGGCCGGTTGGGGCAGACACATTTTGTCTCGCCTCAGCAGTTTGAAAACGCGATGGCCAATGACCTTTGTGGGCTTGGAGACCGGGCGGTCTGGATGGAGGATGAAAGCCGTGTACTGGGAGGGCTGACCCTTCCGCAAGCGCTCTGGGAGAAAAAGCAGCGGTCGCCAGTCTTTTATGTCGAGATTCCCGATGAGGACCGGGTGCGTCTCTTGCTGGAGGATTACGGGTCGGTGGACAAGGCAGGAATCGCCGCCTCGATCAACAAGATCGCCCGGAGCCTGGGCGGCCTGCGTACCCAGCAAGCATTAGAGGCGCTGGGGGCAGACGATAGGGAGTTGCTTGCGCGCATGCTCTTGGAGTACTATGACAAGCTCTACAAGAATTCCATGGCAACAAAGCCGCAGGCGACTGTCCATCACTTTTCCTTTCACCGGTTTGATTTGGACGAAATCACGCAGGCCATCAAGTCAAAGGCGCTCGGGATGGGCTTCCGTGTGTGACCCGTGAGAAATTTTTGGCTTGCAAAGTGTGAAAAAGTTCGTTTAATTTTGTCTTGGGATCGAGAGGAGAAAGACATTGGACAATGAAATTTTACGATTATTGTATCTTTTGCTGGGAATGTGAAAGAAAATTTGCAGTTTAGGGCAAAATACGGCTAGCGAAACTAGGTGTCGATGATCCAAAAAGTATATCAGAGAAGTTGCGCCAGTACATTTCTGGTTGCAGTCGCATTGTTCATTGTTTTCATTCCAGCGCGTGGTTGGTCGCAGGAAACGTATGAACACCTATATAAGGAGTCAGACATCCTCAAGCACAAGATTCGGTCCATGGCTGTGGACTTCTATGCCTCCACGCAGGGCGTGGATTCCGTGCAGCCGCTAGCCCGGCAACCGGATTACCGCGAGCGGTACTATTTCGATGGTTTGGGACGTACGGTACGGTATGAGGCCGTCAGTACAAACATCCGTGTAGAAGGGTTCATCGGCCCTCAGTTGACGAGCCGTTACGAATACAGTGAAATTGGCCATGCCAGCCATCGGCATGATACCACAGTTTTCGGCAATGCGGGGGAATGGAATTACCGCACCGATTCCACAGGTCGCAGGATCGGGGACGAGTGGTACCGTCATGGTGTGAACCATGTCGTCGCGAAGCGTGCATACTTTCATGATTCACTCGGGCGGCTGTTCAAGACCAAATACTTGTTCGGAATGGATGAAGACGGAAATGCAGAGGAATGTGCCTGGCAGTTTTACATTCGGGACAATCTAAGCACCAACGCCCTGGGATTGTCCCCGGAAGAGCTGGCATTTTGCAAATACTCATTGGAGTATCAAGACGAGGATGGCAGATGCGTAAGGCGGGTGGACTATGTTTACAGTTCGCTGGCTGGATCCACAGCGTTCACCTATGACCGGACAGGAAGACCGGTCAAGGTGGAGATGCTGTCTGCGGACAATTCCGGGGAAGCATCTTTCGCGGAGATATTTTATGAGCCCAATGGCATGGTCAAGATCGAGATTCATGGAAAAGGAACCATTTATGATCCCAAGTTGTCCCAATTGGCGACTGTAAGCCGTTCATTCGTGGTCGACAATTGGGTCGCCTGGAGGTTGCTGCGGGAAATTCGGATCATGCAGGGCGGGCACGAATTCGGCCGCTACGTATTCCTTTACAACGACCGCTCCTGATCCTTCGGGGCTGGGTTCAAATAACCCAAAAGGTTGAGCTTCGCGAGGATGGCCTTGGTGGCACCCTTCTTGGACTGCATGTAGGAAATGTTCCCGAGACGGGTTGCAGCATGGAGGCTCGGGTTGTCCAGCCAGTGCAGGATGGCGGAGTGCAGTTCCTGGGCCGTAGAAACGGATTTGGCGCCCCCCCTTCCGACCATGTCCACTGCCTCTTGGAAACGTGAATGGTTCGGGCCGAAAATCACCGGATTGCCATAGACTGCCGCCTCTTGGGTGTTGTGGATTCCTCGACCGAAACCTCCGCCGATGTAGGCGAGGTCTCCGTAGTGGTAGAGCGTGGAGAGCATGCCGATGTTGTCGATCCACAGGACATCGCAGGAGGAGGATGAACCTTCAAGCTCGCTGTACCTTGCCATCCGGCCGGGGGAATTGGCGATGCGATGGCCGATTTGCCGGGGGTGGGTTTCATGGGGCGCGAGGATCCAGCAGAGATCGTTTCTCCGCATTTCCTCGATGACAGGCAGGATGATGGCTTCATCATCCGGCCAGGTGCTTCCAGCGATGATGCACCTGCGGCCTGAAATGAACCGCTCGATGAGGGGCAAGGGCTGGAATTTCTGCGGCAATTCAGCTGCACGGTCAAACCTGGTATCACCCGCCACGCTGATTCGGTGGATTCCGGCAAATGAACCGATCAGCCCCGCGCTCTCCGCGTCTTGGGTGAAGATCCAGGAGAACTGTGCAAATGCCTTCCGGTAAGCGTTCTTGATGACACTGTTCAGGAACCGGCTGTCCTTCCGAACGAGTGCGCTGATCAAAACCAGAGGGACGCCGTTTGAATGCGCTGCATGGATGAAATTCAGCCAAAGATCGTATTTCACGAAGACGGCCAGCCTTGGACGGACGATGTCGAGAAACATGCGGGCATTTCCGGGAGTGTCCAGCGGTAGGTAGCAGATGTGGTCGGCGTGGGGGTAGCCCTTTCTGGGTTCGTAACCGCTGGGGCTGAAGAAGCTGAGCAGGATTTTCTGCCCGGGATGCTCCTTCTTGATGGCTTCGATCAATGGTCTTCCTTGTTCGAACTCGCCGAGCGAGGAGCAGTGGAACCAGATCCAATCCCCGGCGTCTCCCATGCCCGCTCTCAGTCTCCCCTCCCAACCCCGCCGACCGGCAATCCAAAGGCGGGCTTTTGCATGGAAGATGGATGCGATGCCGATCCCCGACCGATAGATCAGGACTCCCAGGGTGTAGAAAATGCTCATGGCGGACAGGCTTTCATGGATGGGAGAGAGCTCCCTTTGGTTCGGCGACTCCCTGCAACGGACAGGAAGAAAGATGCGGGAGGATCATGTTCACTAATAGTATTCCTCATCCGGGGCAGACCTGTAAATGGGAAATGTCCATCCGAACCGCAGCCCGGCGAGAAGGTCGAGCCTGCTGGCACCGTCCTTCACCCCCGTGTCGAAGTTGAGGTCACGCCGGCATCGTGTGAAGTTTTGGCTGAACTCCGCCCCGATGCAGAAGTTTGTCAATCGATTGTTGCCGAAGTAACGGTAGCCGAACCCTTGTACGAGGCCGAAGCCATTGGTGAGCCTGTCATACCCCTTGAGGTAGGGCTTCGAAAGGTAGGGGACGTTGTCACCGATCGCATGGATGGAGACCTTGTGCTGGATGAATTGCCCCCCCAGCTCCACATAGATCCCGGAGTTGAGATTCTTCCTGCCGAGCACGAATACCTTTCCGGCGACGAACGGGATGACGAATCCGCGTTCGAAAAATCGGACGGAATAGAAGCGGCCGTCGGCACCCAGGGCCATGG